>JAHKKM010000020.1 GCA_020027645.1 Pseudomonadota bacterium | reverse complement strand
GGGTAAGCGTCCGGTACGGCGTGAGATCTCTCAGGTAATCAGGACAGAGGGGCGACTGCGAAAGTCCCTGCTGGCAGCATCGACGTCAATATTTGATCGGTGCCACGGCACGGGGTTTGGCAGTCGTCCCTTTTTTTTGTGCCTGAATCACATATCCGGGAGATACCGTGGGGAAGCGAACACCGCTCTTTGAGTGCCACGCCGATGGCGGCGCTCGCATGGTCGATTTCGGCGGTTGGGACATGCCCCTGCACTACGGTTCTCAACTGGACGAGCACCATGCGGTACGGCGACACGCCGGCGCGTTTGATGTGTCGCACATGACGGTCGTCGATGTCGAAGGTTCCGACGCCAAACAATTCCTGCAGAGACTGCTGGCAAACGATGTCGCCAAACTCGTTGTCGCTGGCAAGGCGCTGTACAGCTGCATGCTGACGCCGGACGGTGGCGTCATCGATGATCTCATCGTGTACTTTCGCGGACCTGACAGATACCGCGTTGTGGTGAATGCGGCGACCCGCGACAAGGACCTTGCCTGGCTGGAAAAACAAGCGCAGCCATTCTCAGTCGACGTCGCTGAAAGGCAGGAGCTGGCGATGATCGCAGTGCAAGGGCCGAAGGCACGCGAGCTTGCCGCATCCGTTATCGCGCGCCAGTTTCGTGCGCCTGCGCTTGCGCTTGCTCCGTTCACGGCAATGGACGCAGGCAAGCTGTTCATTGCGCGTACGGGTTACACGGGCGAGGACGGCTTTGAAGTCGTTTTGCCTGGAGAGGATGCCGTGGATTTCTGGCGTCGTTGCCTGGACGCCGGAGTTCGGCCTTGCGGCCTCGGTGCACGCGACACCTTGCGGCTCGAAGCGGGCATGAATCTATATGGTAACGACATGGATGAAACCACCTCGCCGTTGGTATCCGGTTTGGGCTGGACCGTTGCGTGGGAACCGGCCAGTCGTGAGTTCACCGGCAGGGAGGCGCTGGAGCGCGAGCGCCGTGATCCGCAGCGGCGTCGGTTCGTCGGACTCGTCCTCGAGGCCAAGGGCGTGCTCAGAAATCACCAGCGCGTGGTTGTCAGCGGTCACGCGGATGGAGAAATAACCAGCGGTGGTTTTTCGCCGACGCTGGAACGGTCGATTGCGCTGGCAAGAGTGCCCGCAGGTAACTATGAAGTGGCGCAGGTCGACATCCGGGGACGGTTGCTCGACGTACGCGTGGTCAGGCCGCCGTTTGTACGCAACGGCAAGCCCTGTATCGATTTATAAAATCTCAAGCAAGGGGAGCAGAACCATGAGCGAATTGCCCGGTGAATTATTGTATACGGAAGAACACGAATGGCTGCGTCAGGAAGAGGATGGCACAGTAACCATCGGTATTACGGATCACGCGCAATCTGCGCTCGGTGACCTGGTATATGTCGAGTTGCCCGAGGTGGGGGCCGAACTCGATGCCGGCGACGAGATGGCAGTCGTGGAATCGGTCAAGGCGGCATCGGATGTCTACGCGCCGGTGGGCGGCACTGTGCTGGAAGTCAACACTGACCTCGCCGACGATCCGGAAAAGATCAACACCGATCCGTATGGAGACGGCTGGATTGTGCGCATGCGGCCCATTGACATGGCCAACAGCAACACCATGGATCCGAACGCCTACCAGGAATTGCTGGATTCGCTCGAAGACTGAGCCATTTGATTTTTTCGGGAAAAGACGAATTTTTGGAGAAGACCGTAGCATGCCATTCATTCCGCACACCGAAGACGACGTCAAAGCGATGCTGAAGACCATTGGTGTCAGTAGCATCGAACAGCTTTTCGACGAGATACCGGCCGAGCTCAGAATTGACGAACTTGTCGGTGTACCGGATGCACTCAGCGAAATGGAAATCTCCCGCCTGATGCGGGCACGCTCGCGCCAGGACGGCGCACCGCTGTGTTTCATCGGCGCCGGAGCGTACGAACACCATGTGCCGACGGCCGTGTGGGACATCGCCACGCGCGGTGAGTTCTACAGTGCGTACACGCCGTACCAGGCGGAGGCAAGTCAGGGCACCTTGCAGGTAATTTACGAATATCAGTCAATGATCACCGCATTGACTGCACTCGATACCAGCAACGCATCCCTATACGACGGCGCATCCGCCTTGGCCGAAGCCGCGCTGATGGCAGTGCGGGCCAACCGCAAGGTCAAGAGCAACCGCATCCTGCTCGCCGCGGGCGTGAACCGGACCTATGAAAAGGTAGCCCAAGCAATCTCCGGCAATCAGGGCCTGGTTTTCGATCGCCTGCCGCTGGACCGGCGCAGCGGGGCGACGGATCTCAGTGCTCTTGCGAAATACGATCAGGACCCGGTCGCACTGGTGATTCAGCAGCCGTCATTCTTCGGCTCGCTCGAACCGATGGACCGCTTGACCGACTGGGCGCACGAAAAGGGTGCGCTGGTCATCGCTGTCGTCAACCCGACGTCGCTGGCGATTCTGAAAGCACCCGGCCACTGGGGTGCTGCCGGTGCCGATATTGCATGCGGCGAAGGCCAGCCTCTCGGCATACCGCTGTCCTCGGGCGGACCGTATTTCGGTTTCATGGCATGCAAGCAAAGCCATGTTCGGCAAATGCCCGGCCGCATCGTCGGCCGCACGACGGACCTGGACGGCAAGCCTGGCTTCACGCTCACGCTGCAGGCCCGCGAACAACATATTCGCCGCTCGAAGGCAACCTCGAACATCTGCACCAATCAAGGCCTGATGGTCACCGGTGCGACAATTTACATGTCGCTGCTCGGCCATGAGGGGCTGACGCGTGTTGCCAACAAATCGCAGCAGAACACCGCACAACTTGCGGCGATGCTGACGTCCATAAGTGGTGTGAAGCCGCTGTTCAATGGGCCACACTTTCATGAGTTTGCGATCGAGCTGGACCGGCCGGTCGCCCCGGTTCTGCGAGCGCTCGCCAGCCAGGAAATACTCGGTGGCTTCGACCTTTCCGCCGACTACCCGGAACTCGGCAACGCACTGCTGGTTTGCGCCACCGAAACCAAGACTGCGGACGATCTTGAACGCTACCGTGCGGCGTTGAGCGACATCATTTCGTCAGGTCGCAACTAGTGCCTGGCATCGTCTACGAGGGAACAAGTTACCGCACCTGCGGCGAATTGCCCGCCGTCGGCAGCCGTGCCCCCGATGTCTCGCTGGTCAATACCGAATTGCAGGATGTCTCGCTGGCAAACTGGCTCGGCCTGCGCAAGGTGTTGAACATATTTCCCAGTATCGATACCCCGGTCTGTGCGCGCTCGGTTGTGGTATTCGACCGCCTGGCAAAAGACCACGACGACGTAGTAGTGCTGATGGTTTCATACGATCTTCCCTTCGCTCATCGCCGCTTTCTTACGCAGAACAAACTAACCAGGATAATCAGCCTGTCGGCGATTCGGCACGCAGGCTTCGGCCTGAACTACGGTGTGCAGATCGTTGAAGGCCCCCTTGCCGGAATGTTTGCACGCGCTGTCGTGGTGCTCGATGAGAACAACACGGTCGTGCACAATGAACAGATTGCCGACATCGGCGATGAGCCGGATTACATCGCCGCCTATCGCTCGCTCGGGATTACGGTTAATCCGAAACTGCTCCAGGCACGAACCACGAAACAGGTAGCCAGCAATGACTGAAAAGCTGATCTTCGAAAAGTCCCGGCCTGGACGCTGGGCGCACGCGCAGGCACCCGCCGCTGCGGCCGCAGGCAATATCCCGGCGCAGTTTTTGCGCCAGGACCGGCCGCTGTTGCCCGAGGTATCGGAACTGCAGGTAGTGCGTCATTACACACGGCTGTCGCAACTGAATTTCTCTATCGACACGAATTTCTACCCGCTCGGTTCCTGCACCATGAAATACAACCCGCGTGCCTGCAACGCGCTGGCCATGTTGCCGGGGCTGCTCAATCGCCACCCGCTCGGGCCGGTCAGTCACGGTCAGGGTTTCCTCGCGTGCATGTACGAACTTCAGGAAATGCTCAAGGCGGTCACCGGCATGCGCGCCGTGTCGCTCACACCAATGGCAGGCGCGCAAGGCGAACTGGCAGGCGTTGCCATGATCCGGGCCTATCACGTTGCCCGCGGAGATCATGAGCGCAACGAAATCATCGTTCCGGATGCAGCACACGGCACGAACCCGGCCACAGCCACGATGTGCGGTTGTGTGGTTCGCGAGTTGTCGACCGGCGCGGACGGGGACGTCGATATCGAGGCACTCAGGCATGCCGTGGGACCGAAAACCGCCGGAATCATGCTCACCAATCCGTCCACGCTCGGTGTCTTCGAGCGCAGGATCATCGAAATACGCAAGATAGTTAACGAAGCCGGTGGCCTGCTGTATTACGACGGTGCCAACCTGAATGCCATACTCGGCAAGGTGCGCCCGGGAGACATGGAGTTTGATGTCATACACATGAACCTGCACAAGACGTTTTCGACGCCGCACGGCGGCGGCGGACCGGGGTCGGGTGCGGTCGGTGTCGGCAAGCGATTGCAGCCATTTCTGCCGATCCCCGTGGTCGGCAGGAGCGACGTCGATGGCAGCTACCACTGGCTTACTGAAAAAGACCTGCCGCAAAGCATCGGCCGCCTGTCGGGATTCATGGGCAATGCAGGCGTATTGCTGCGTGCGTATGTTTACATGCGCATGGTCGGCCGCGACGGCATGCGCCGCATTGGTGAGTTTGCAACACTGAATGCCAATTACCTGCAAGCCCGCTTGCGCGCTGCCGGTTTTGAGCCTGCGTTCCCGGAACGCCGCGCAAGTCACGAGTTCATCATTACCCTGAAGACCATGGCGCGCACGTTGCACGTGACCGCCATGGACGTGGCAAAGGCTTTGCTCGACGAGGGGCTGCACGCGCCCACCACCTATTTTCCTTTGCTGGTTCCGGAATGCCTGCTGATCGAGCCGACCGAGACTGAAACACGCGAAGCACTGGACCGGTTTGCGGATGCGATGATCGCAATTGCAGAAAGGGCGAAAAGCGATCCGGCCAGCGTCCAGGGTGCGCCGTACAAGCTGCCGGTGAGGCGGCTGGACGACGTCAAGGCGGCCCGAAACCTCGATCTTGCCTACCGGCCTGAGTCTCGGGGAGAACTGTGACCGCATTGCGGGTCCGGAGCTGCCGGACTTATGCATAATGACCGCTAACCGAGGCATCCGGGGAACCGCAACTGCCGTTTGCGGGTCCAGAGTCAAGATGCAGCGACAGCGCCGACCTTCACGGCAACCGATCAGGATGATGATGAAAAAAACAGCACTGCTGGCAGTCGTATCTACCTGCCTGATTTCGACAGCGCAAGCTGAAGCACCCGAATGGGTCGGGACGCTCGAGCGGATATCGAGTGGCGTGGTTTCGATTCGTATCGACAGCACGCGGGCATTCGATACCGAATGGAATTCGTCCAGCCAGGCTACCGGTTTCGTTGTGGATGCCGAACGGGGCCTGATACTGACGAACCGGCACGTCGTTACCCCCGGACCGGTCGTCGCCGAGGCGATCTTTCTGAACAATGAAGAAGTGCGCCTGACGCCGATTTATCGCGATCCGGTTCATGACTTCGGCTTCTTCCGTTACGACCCGAAACAGCTGCACTACATCCAGCCCTCCGAACTTCCCCTGGTCCCCGATGCAGCAGCAGTCGGTCGAGAGATTCGCGTGGTTGGAAATGATGCGGGAGAGCAGCTTTCCATTCTTGCCGGCACTCTTGCCAGGCTCGACCGCCGTGCCCCCGATTACGGGCGCGGCAAATACAACGATTTCAATACTTTCTACTACCAGGCCGCATCCAGCACGTCCGGCGGATCATCCGGTTCGCCGGTGATCAACATCGAGGGCCAGGTAGTGGCACTCAACGCCGGCGCCAACAGCGGCGCGGCGAGCAGTTTTTTTCTGCCGCTCGATCGGGTCGAACGTGCATTGAAACTGATCCAGGACGGCAAGCCGGTGACGCGCGGCACCTTGCAGACCATTTTTGTCAGCAATGCCTATGATGAATTGCGGCGGCTCGGCTTAAGCGAGGAATCGGAAGCACTGGCACGAAAGGCGAACCCTCTGGCGACCGGCATGCTGAGTGTGCAGCAGGTGATCCCGGAGTCGGCGGCGGATAATGTATTGCAGGTCGGCGACATACTGCTGCGGGTCAATGGCTCACTGATTACTGAGTTCGTGCCGCTGGCGGCGATTCTCGACGAGCAGGTCGGAAACGAGATCACGATCGAAGTGGAGCGGGGCGGCAAACCACTGCGTGCCAGCATCCCGGTCGAGGACTTGCATGGCATTACACCCGATGAATATCTCGAATTCGGAGATGTCATTGTCAACGACCTCTCCTACCAGCAGGCACGGCACTACAACCGTCCCGTCCGCGGAGTGTACGTTGCGAATCCGGGTTATATGTTCGGCAATGCAGGAATTCCGCGCGGCGCGGTCATATCCGAGATCGACGGCGCAGCGGTGCGCAATATCGGCGACCTCGAGCAGCAACTCGACAAGCTCGCCGATGGGGACCGGGCCGCGATTCGTTTCTATACCATGGAGGAGCCGCGTAACAGCGTGCTGCGGTCTGTCGAAATGGATCGAAACTGGTTTCCCGCACGCCATTGCCGGCGCGACGATACGACCGGGCTTTGGCCATGCCGCGACCTGGCCGCGGGTCCCGCTCCGTCACCGCCAGAATCAGGACAAACGCGATTTTCCACGAACGACGATGCGCGCATTAACGCGGTTACGCCGTCGCTGGTGATGGTGACCTTTGACCTGCCTTACTCGGTATCAGGGGTGGCAGACAGGAATTATTACGGCACCGGGCTCATCGTCGATGCGAAGCGCGGCCTGGTTGTGGTCGATCGCAATACCGTGCCGCTGGAAATGGGTGACGTCACCGTCACCTTCGCCGGCTCGCTGGAGGTGCGGGGTGATGTCAGGTATGTGCATCCGCTGCACAATCTTGCGGTGGTCGCCTATGACCCGGCGCTGATCGGTGACACACCGGTGCGCTCGGCAGTATTCGATACCGGCGCGCTGCAGCCAGGTCAGGCTGTCTGGGTAGCCGGGCTCAAGGGTGACCACCAGCTGGTGCACCAGGAAGCGATTGTGGCATCGATCGAGCCAATGGTTCTGCCATTGTCCCGGACGTTTCGTTTTCGTGACTCGAATCTGGAAAGTATCTCGCTGGTGAACGGCCCGAATGATTTTGATGGTGTCGTCATCAATGATCTCGGGCAGGTGCTTGCGATGTGGTCGAGCTTCGCCTACCAGGCAGGCAATGAATCGGACCAGGTCAATCGCGGTGTTGCCAGTGAGCTGGTCAATGAATTTGTCGACGTTGTGAGATCGGACCGGCCGATTTTTTCTCTGGAGGCGGAGTTCAACTACCTGCCGCTGTTCGCTGCCAGGGAGCTCGGCCTGGATGACGAGTGGTTGTCGAAGCTTGAACAGCACAATCCACAGGGCAGGCGAGCGCTCAGCGTGAGCCGGCTGGTTGCTGGTACGCCGGCGTCCCGGGACCTGCGCAATGGTGACATGGTTCTTGCAGTGAACGGCAAGGTGGTAACGACGTTTCGTGAACTGGAGAGTGCAGTACAGCAACCGAAACTGCGCATCACTGTCTGGCGTGATGGAAGCGCACATCAGATCGACACGCAGACAGTATCGCTGGATGGAAGCAGCCTGGAACGCGTAGTGTCCTGGGCAGGGGCCCTGCTGCAGGATCCACATCGCGAAATGGCGGCACAACGAGGCATCGAGCCCTATGGCGTGTACGTCGCATTCTTCTCCTACGGATCGCCAGCGACGCGTTACGGCCTCTGGGCCGGTCGACGAATCGTCGAAGTTGACGAAGTGGCGACGCCGGACCTGCAAACCTTTCTCGGCGTGGTCGGGCGCAAGCGGGACCAGGCTTCGGTGCGTCTGAAGACGATTACATGGAACGATGCAGTCGAAGTCATTACGCTGAAACTGGACAACCAGTACTGGCCCGCTTATGAAATCAGAAAGACCGAAAACGGCTGGCGGCGATTTGACATCGGCTGACGGATCAATGCCGCGTCGCGGTCGTTTGGCGTACACGCAGGTTGCGTGCGGTGCAATTGTGCTCGCGTGCATCATTGCAGCAGGACCGGTGCTCGCACAAACCCTGTACAAGTACCGGGGCAGCGACGGCGAATGGATTTATACGGATCGTCGGCCGCCGGGCGAGGAAGCTGCGGAGACTCGTCAGCTGGACAAGGGGCGCGGGCAGCCACAGCTCACGGTCGTCGACCGGCAAATCGACAACCAGGTAAGCCTGATCGCCCAGAACGAATTTTATTCGCCGGTAGAGGTAGTGGTTGCGCTGGATGAGTTGCGCAACGTGGGATTTCCGCCGCCGGAAATGGATTTGCGCTGGGTGGTGCCGCCACGCAGCAACACGGAATTGCTGCGCCTGGATACGCTCGAGGAAAACTCAGCCGCCGGTATCAGCTTTCGCTTCGTCTGGATACCAGGCGATCCCGGGAGTGAGCACCGGCCACCGCAGCCGTATCGTGTACCGTTCGCCTTGGCCAGCGCGTACCCGGTTTCCCAGGCATTTCCGACCAGCGTTACCCATACGACGCCGGACAGTCGTTTTGCAGTCGACATTGCGATGCCAGTTGGAACCGACATCTACGCTGCCAGGAGTGGCACGGTGGTCGAGGTTGCAGGAACTAATTATCGGGGCGGGTTCGACACGACGCGCGAAGGTGCGGAGGCCAACCTGGTCCGTATCCTGCACGATGACGGCACATTCGCGGTCTACGCGCACCTGAACTGGAACTCGATTCGTGTTCGCCCTGGTGACCAGGTGCGGCGTGGCGAATACATCGCGGATTCGGGCAATACCGGATTTTCCAGTGGACCGCACCTGCATTTCGCCATCGTGCGAAACCGCAACCTGCGACTGGACTCCGTGCCGTTCTTTTTCGAGGGACCGAACGGCAGCGAAATTTCGCCCGAGACAGGTATCGAGCTTCGCGCCTATTGAGAACTTTCCGCTTCACGCACTTCTTCCTGCAATTCGGCAGTCAGGGCCTCGAAGCTCGACAGAGGCAGCGAACAATAACTGCCCACGCAACGATAGGCCACGGTCTGTCCCGAAACAGGCCGGCGATCGGCCAACGCGCCAGGAAGGCCGGCAGCCTCGCGATCGATGGCAAGCACCAGGCGTCGCGGCGCGTAAAGTTTCGCTGCTGCGTCCCGCCAGCGATTGATATCGCCCGCTTCGCCGCGAATGACGATGATCTCCGGATGAACGAGATACTCTTCCAGGGCCGTAATCAGGCTGACGTGACCGTGCGGGTACTCGAGCATCGCTTGCCACGCATACTGCAAGGTCTTTTCCGCGGCGATAAGGTAACGGGGCTCGCCCAGCAGGAATCCCAGCCGTTGCAGCGCCAGCGCGGCAATACCATTGCCGGACGGAATTGCCTCGTCAGACAAAGGTTTCGGCCGATCGATCAGCGCTTCGTGGTCATCTGCAGTGAAGTAGAAGCCGCCGTTTTGCGCATCGAAAAAATGCCGCAATATCTGCTCGGCGAGTTCGATCGCAAAGTCGAGATGACGCCCCTGCCAGTCGGACTGCAGCAGTTCCAGCAGCGCATCGAGCAGGAACGCGTGGTCGTCCAGATAAGCTGCAAATCGTGCCCGGCCATCCTTGTAACTGGCCAATAGCCGGCCATTGCTGGTCAGTCTCTCGCGAACGAAGTCTGCGGCCCGGCTTGCGGCTGCCGTAAGGTCGGTGCGTCCGAGGGAGCGACCGGCGATAGCGAGACCGCGAATTGCCAGGGCATTCCATGCGGTCAGCTGCTTTTCGTCGCGACCCGGCCAGATGCGTGCTGAGCGCGCAGCCAGCAATTTCGCTTTGGCGCTGTCGAGGTACTGCCCGGCGAGAGACGGACCTCCATCGGGGCTGCCGGCAATGCTATCCAGTGTTTCGTGCACACTCAGGTGCCAGTGATCCTCGAAATTCGGCGGCGCATTGAGGCCAAAATGGCGCGCAGCGATGGCGTACTCGTCCGCGGTCAGGAGAGACCGCAGCTCGTCCGCCGACCAGACATAGAATTTTCCTTCCTCGCCTTCCGAATCTGCATCCCTGGTTGAATAGAAGCTGCCATCCGGTGAGCGCATGTCGGACATCATCCAGTCGGCGGTCTCGCCTGCGACGCGGCCAAACAGCGATTCGCCGGTCGCGATGAACGCGTGGGCGTACAGGGCGAGCAAGGCGCCGTTGTCGTAAAGCATCTTTTCGAAATGCGGAATCTGCCAGAAACGATCCACCGAGTACCGGCAGAATCCGCCGCCCAGCTGATCGTAGAGTCCGCCTTCCGCCATGCGCGTCAATGTCAACGTAGCCATGAACAGCGCCTCGACATCGGCCTGATCGCTGTGCGCTGTGCTGCGCCAGTGGCGCATGGCACGATCGATCGAGGTTGGGTGCGGAAACTTCGGTGCGCCGCCAAAGCCGCCGAATTCGCTGTCGAAGGTCCTGGCGAGAGCATCGCGCGCGGCATCGACCGGTGTCCGGTCGAGCACTTGGCCGGGCTCGCCGGCCGGCTTCAGGCGCTCAAAAACAGTCGACAATTGCTGACCCTGTGCCCGCACCTCGTCCCGGTTGTCCCGGTAGTACGCCGCAACACGCTTGAGCAGGTCACCGAATGCCGGCATGCCATAACGTGCTTCCCTGGGAAAGTAGGTGCCGCCGAAGAATGGCCGCTGGTCCTGCGGGTTGATGAACATTGTGAGCGGCCAGCCGCCGCTGCGCTGGGTCAGCAACTGTTGCGCAGTCTGGTAGATCCTGTCGATGTCCGGGCGTTCCTCGCGGTCGACCTTGATGTTGACGAACAGCTCGTTCATCAGCTCCGCCGTTGCTTCGTCCTCAAAGGATTCGTGCGCCATGACATGACACCAGTGGCAGGCGGAGTACCCGATCGACAGAAGTATCGGCTTGTCCTCGCTGCGTGCACGTTCGAGCGCATCGCTTCCCCAGGCGTACCAGTTGACGGGATTGTCCGCATGCTGCTGCAGGTACGGACTGGTCTCGTTCGCAAGGCGGTTCTTTTTGCCGGACGTTGGTGTCATGGCTGGGCACTATAACCCAAGCGCTGTCAGCCGCTCGCCGCCGGCAGCGGCGATGGTAGACTAGCGCTCATGCTCACTTATCCGCGGATCGACCCGATCATTTTTTCCATCGGCCCCCTGGGGCAAATACCGGCGCTTCATGTGCGCTGGTACGGACTGATGTATGTCATCGGTTTCGTGCTGGGATGGTGGCTTGCCAGGAAACGGGCGAAGACAGCCTGGTCGATTATCAAGCCGGCGCAGGTCGACGACCTGATTTTCTACTGCATGCTGGGCGTAGTCATCGG
This sequence comes from Pseudomonadota bacterium, assembly GCA_020027645.1. GTDB lineage: Bacteria > Pseudomonadota > Gammaproteobacteria > Steroidobacterales > Woeseiaceae > JAKEGN01. The sequence continues at coordinate 15,203 of JAHKKM010000020.1, read as the reverse complement.
CGGCAGGTTGGGCTACTGCCTTGTTTACGGCTGGCACGACCTGCTTCGCGATCCCCTGTACATTTTCCGCATCACGCAGGGTGGCATGTCGTTTCATGGCGGCCTGGCCGGTGTCATGCTGGCAATGTGGCTGTATTCGCGCCGGCTCGGCGTCGGCACCTGGGCTGTCTGGGACTTTGTGGCGCCGCTTGCGCCGCTTGGCCTGTTTTTCGGGCGTCTCGGCAATTTCATCAATGGCGAGCTGTGGGGCAAGGCCACCGATGTGCCGTGGGCTTTCGACATCAACGGTGTCGGACTGCATCCCTCGCAACTGTATGAGGCATTGCTCGAGGGATTGCTGCTGTTTGTCATCTTGTGGCAGTTCTCGTCGAAAGAGCGGCCGCATATGTCAGTATCGGGACTGTTCCTCCTGTGCTACGGCGTGTTTCGATTCTTTGTGGAGTTCTACCGTGTACCGGACGCCCACCTGGACTACCTTGCACTCGGATGGGTCACCATGGGTCAGGTGCTCAGCGCACCGATGATACTGGTCGGCGCACTAATGTTGTTCATGGCATACCACAGGCCTCGGATGGCGGCTGCCTGAGATGCACCAGTATCTCGACATGCTGCGTTACATCCGGCACAGCGGGGCGCGGAAACAAGACCGCACCGGTACCGGGACGCTGAGCGTCTTCGGTTATCAGATGCGCTTCGATCTGAGCCATGGGTTTCCCATGGTCACGACCAAGAAACTGCACATGCGTTCGATAATTCACGAATTGCTGTGGTTCCTGCGCGGCGACTCGAATGTGCGCTACCTGCAGGAAAACGGCGTCTCCATCTGGAACGAGTGGGCGGATGAGGACGGCGAACTCGGGCCGGTCTATGGAGTGCAGTGGCGAAGCTGGCCAGCTCCCGGCGGCGAAACCATCGACCAGATCAGTGAAATAATGCGGCTGCTGCACGAAGATCCGGACTCGCGACGCATGCTGGTGAGCGCCTGGAACGTTGCGGACATCCCGAAAATGGCACTTCCGGCCTGCCACTGCCTGTTCCAGTTTTATGTCGCTGACGGCAAGCTTTCATGCCAGTTGTACCAGCGTAGCGCCGATGTTTTCCTTGGCGTTCCATTCAATATTGCATCCTATGCTTTGCTGACGCACATGCTCGCACAGCAGGCCGATCTGCATGTCGGGGAATTCATCTGGACCGGCGGCGACTGCCATCTGTACGCCAACCATTTCGAACAGGCGGATGAACAGTTGCGGCGCGAACCGTTGCCGTTGCCGACGCTTGCGATCCGGCGCAGGCCGGCATCCATCTTCGATTATCGCTTCGAGGACTTTGAAATTCTGAATTACCAGTCGCACCCGCATATCCGCGCTGCTGTCGCGGTCTGAATGGGACAGCCGATGAGGATTTCCCTGATCGTCGCGGCATCGACGAACAATGTCATAGGCGTGGATGGCGGTATGCCATGGCACCTCAGCGAGGACCTGAAGCGGTTCAGGTTTCTAACCTTGGGCAAGCCGGTCATCATGGGCCGCAAGACGCACGAATCGATAGGGCAGACGCTCGCCGGGCGTACCAATATTGTGCTGACATCGAATCCCGATTATTCGTCGCCCGGCTGCGAGATTGCGACGCGCCTCGATCAGGCGCTGGCGTACGCCGGCGAAGCCGAAGAAGTCATGGTCATCGGTGGGGCCTACGTGTACCAGGCATTCCTGCCGATGGCAGAGCGTATCTACCTCACGCGTGTCCGTGCCAGTATCGATGGCGACGCCCATTTCCCCGATCTCGATCCGGACGACTGGACAGTCAGCGCCAAAGAGGAATTCCCCGCGGGCAACGGACGCGACTACGGCTTCACCTTCCAGGTTCTCGACCGCGTCTGATCACGGCACTGCACAACCCTGCACTGCGGACGCCCTCACACCGTTTGGGCTTGCCCCAGTAGGAGCCCGCATCGCGGGCGACCCTTCCTGGCAGGTTGGTAACAGGCCGGCACCACAGCGGTGCGCCGTTCTCACTTAGAAGAGATGCGCTCGAACGGCGCACCGGCATGTCGCCGGCTGCGAAGATCTGCGGTGCCGGCCGGTAAGTAATCTGAGGAGAACAGTCGCCTGCAATGCAGGCTCCTGCAGGGGCAAAGCATTACAGCCTGAGGTCGCCCGCGATGCGGGCTCCTACTGGCTTGCCGCGAGCAGTGTCTCGACGCGGCGCTCCGCGGCATCGAGGTCGATGTCGTCGAGCGAGCGAGCGTTTGTCGTCAGTTCCTCGAGCAAGGCCTGCTGCAATTCACCGCGCCGTTGCGCTTCAGCGTACGGAATCTCGTCATGGAACATAACCATTGAATAGCGTGGGATGAACTGACCCGGCAATCGACGTTCGAGCTCGAATGCGAGCGCCTTGCGCAGCAGGAATCCGGGGTCGCGAACCGTATCGCGCATTTCGACGTAGTTCTCCAGCGCCATGTCGGCAATCGCATTCGCATTCGCGAGCTGCCTGTTCTCGAAAATCTCGAACGTCGTAGACCAGTTCTGGTCGCCACGTGCAAGAATTTCGTCCAGTACCACGCAGTCCTCGAAAGCCAGGTTCATGCCCTGGCCGTGAAACGGCACCACAGCATGGGCGGCATCGCCAATCAGCAGGAGGTCACCACCGATATGCCAGTGGCGGCAGCGGACTGTGCCGAGTATCCCGACCGGATTTGCCGCAAACGTTTCGCTGAGGTCCGGTATCAGCGGCATGATATCGCCAAAGTGCCGCGTGAAAAATGCGGAAACCGCTGTTGCCGAATCGAGTGCGGCAAAGCTCGACGGGCCGTCGTTTGGCAGAAAAAGGGTAAGGGTGAAATCGCCACCGGGATTTGGCAGGGCGATCAGCATGAAGCCGCCGCGTGGCCAGACATGCAGCGCGCCGGTCGCGAGCTGGAACCGCCCGCCAGGCCCGGCGGGGATCGACAGTTCCTTATAGCTGTGCGGTAACAGGGACTCCGTCGGCGATATATAAGAGTCCGAGGCAAAAGCACGCCGCAGGCGTGATCCGGCCCCGTCCGCGGCGATCAGCGGGCCTTCTGTAATAGTGTATGTGCTTGAATCATCGTCATTTTTTACTGTGAGCTGGCCTCTGTCCGGGTCGTAGCCGGTGACTTCCTGGCCAAAGCGCATGTCGACCCCGAAACGCTCACAGGCCGCAGCTACGAGTATGCGATTCAGGGTGGCGCGCGAAACGGAGAAAATCTGCTCATGAGGCCGCTGGCCGTAAGGCTGCAATTCCGTTGCGCCGTCATCCTTGTGAATCAGCCGGCCACGCATTGCCAGCAGCAAGGGCTCGACCTGCTGCAGCAGCCCGGCGTGCCGGAGCGCGCGCAGGCCGCGTGCCGACATGGCAAGGTTGATCGATCGGCCGGCGGAAACCTGCGAATACCGGGGGTCCTGCTGACGATCGTAGACGCAACTGCCGATGCCGCGTTTCGCAAACATGATCGACAACAGGCTGCCGCAGAGTCCCGCGCCAATGATATTGACCGACGGGCTATGCATCGAGCGCGATTCCGAGCCGCTCAACGAAATCGTGGACATCCTCGAAGCGGTTATACAGTGGCACCGGCGCTACACGAATTACGTCTGGCTCGCGCCAGTCGGCGATGACGTTCTGCAGTTCCAGGGAATCGAAAACGCGTCGTGCATCGCACGAGGCGTCGACTACCTGCAGCGACAGCTGGCAGCCGCGCGCATTTTCCGGTGTTATCGATACGACGCGGCGTGGGTACCGGTGTTGCAACAACTCCGCCAGGTATGCGGTCAGGTCTGCAGACTTTCTTCGCAGCCGATGCATGCCGGCCCTGTGAAATATTTGCAGTGACGCAAGGAGTGGCGCAAAAGAGAGGATCGGCGGATTACTGAGCTGCCACTGCTCCACGCCGCGCGCCGGCGTAAACGTGGCTGCCATTTCAAACCGCGATTTTTCTTCATGCCCCCACCAGCCGAGTAATCGGGGCGCCGATGTTTCGCGCAAGTGCCGCTCGTGAACGAAGACGCCACCGATGGCTCCAGGGCCCGCGTTCAGGTACTTGTAGCTGCACCAGACAGCAAAGTCCGGCGCCCAGTCATGCAACTCGAGCGGCACGTTGCCTATGGCGTGCGCCAGGTCCAGTCCAATGTGACACCCGGTGTCCCTGGCAAGCCGGCAGAGTTCCGGCATGTCAAGAACCTGTCCGCTGTAATACTGCACACCAGGCAAAAGCATCAGCGCAATGCTGTGGCCGTGATCTGCCAGGATTTTGGCAAGATCACTCGCGCGCAATTCCGCTTCACCCTTGCGCGGACTCCATTCGATCAGGTCGGTGCCTGGATCGCCGCCATGCAGCTGCAGCTGGGACATGACGGCAAAGCGATCGGACGGAAAGGCAGTGGACTCAATAAGAATCTTCCGGCGTTCCCGTGTCGGCCGATAGAAACTGGTCATCATCAGGTGCAGATTGACCGTCAGCGTGTTCATGCTAACGACTTCGTGCGGGCCGGCACCGGTCAGTTCAGCAATTCCCTTGGTGGCTTGGCGATGGTAGGGCAGCCATGGGCGGCGCGCCTGCAAATGCCCAAGCACACCGAGTTTGCCCCAGTCCTCGAGTTCCTCGTCGACAAGCTGCACTGCCTGCCTGGGCTGCAAGCCGAGCGAATTGCCGCACAGGTAGATGCAGGAGTTGCCGTTTCTTGGTTCCGGGAAGTTGAATTCGTCGCGAAATCCGCGCAAGGGATCTTCGGCATCCAGCGCAAGCGCAAATTGTCGACTTGCGTCGAAATCCATGACTACTCGAAGTCCTTGCGCCGGAGATTCAACCATTCAAGGGCCGAATCGGCGAGTAGCCAGTCGCGTGTCCGGTTATCCAGCGCCATCGATTCGATCATTTCGCCCGGGTGATGCTCGCCCAGCGGAAACGGATAGTCACTGCCAAGTGCAATCCTGTTTGCGCCAAAGAGATTGATCATGTAGTTGAGCATCGCCGAATCGTGTACCAGTGAATCGACAAAGAAACGGCCGATGTACTCGCGCGGATTGCGCGTGTTGGCCGTGGCGACAATATCCGGCCGCACCCTGAATCCGTGTTCCAGACGACCGATGATGCCCGGGAAAGCGCCACCGCCATGCGCAAAGGCAACGCGCAGGTTCGGCAGTTTTTCGAACACCCCGCCAAAAATAAGCGAGCAGATTGATAACGCCGTCTCGGCAGGCATGCCGACCAGCCATGGCAGCCAGTACAGTCCCATTCGTTCGCGACCGAGCATTTCCCATGGATGAACAAATACAGCGGCGCCAAGGTCAGCCGCCGCCTGCAGCACGGGAAATATGCGTGCGTCATCGAGATTCCAGCCATTCACGTGTGAGCCGATCTGCACACCTGCCAGGCCCAGTGAACGGTAGCAACGTTCCAGTTCGCGGATGGCGAGGTCGGCGTCCTGCATGGGCAGTGTGCCGAGCCCAATGAAGCGTCGCGGCTGCTCGTGTACGAGCTGCGAAATGTGATCGTTGAGAATTCTCGACAGGTCGGCTGTATCTTTCGGTTTTGCCCAGTAGCTGAACATCACCGGTACGGTGGACAGGACCTGCACGTCGACATCGCAGGCGTCGCACTCGTTGAGGCGTACCGAGGCGTCCCATGAATTGGCTTCGATTTCGCGGAACAGCTTGCCGTCCTGCAACATGCGTGCGCAACCGGGTCCATGATGTTCGAGCTGCACGAAGCCGCCGTAGCCATAACGCTGTTTCAGGTCAGGCCAGTTCTCCGGCAGGATGTGCGTGTGTATGTCGATCTTCAGGGTCAAGTATCAGGCCTTGCGCGGTGGCGGCATCAGATGACCGCACTGTTTGCAGCGGCGATTTTGCTCGGACCCATAGAATCGTTCGAACACGGGCGGCAGCTGTCCGACGATGTCGGTAACCTGCAGGTACTCCTCGTAAAGCTTGTTATCGCACTTTTCACAGAACCACAGGAAGCCATCGAGTTCACCTGGCAGTCGCTTGCGCTCCACGACGAGCCCGACGCCGCCGGCAAAACGTTGCGGCGAGTGTGGCACTTTCGGCGGCAGCAGCAGGATTTCACCTTCACTGATCCGGATGTCGACCCGTTTTCCATTCTGGATAGTGCGCAACAACATCTCGCCTTCAAGCTGATAAAAAAACTCGGGTCCTTCGTCATAGTGATAATCGCTGCGATTGTTTGGCCCGCCAACGACCATCACGATGAAATCGTCTTCCTCGAATACCTGCTGATTACAGACCGGCGGTCGCAACAAATGGCGGTGAGCGTCGATCCAATTCTTGAAATTGAATGCCGTCAGTGACTTCATTGTTCAGCGCCATCCTGTGTAGCGGCCGCAATACATTTCAGTTCGATAGCGATAGGTGTCGGCAACCTGCTGACCTCGACCGTGGTGCGGCAGGGAGCATTGATGCCGAAATAGTCGCTCCAGATCCGGTTGAAAGTCGGGAAGTCCCTCTTGATGTCGACCAGATAGACGGTGACATCGAGCAGGTCCTCCCACCTGGCCGAAGCGCTCTCGAGCACGGCACGCACGTTGGCAAATACCGCGTGGCATTGCGCCTCGAAATCATAGTCGCGGACATTGCCGTCCGCATCGAAGGTCACGCCTGCGACGCTGCCGCCGCCCGGCGGGCGGGGTCCGATGCCGGAGAGAAACAACAGCTCACCATGACGCCGGGCATGCGGGTAGGCGCCGATCGGCGGCGCAGCGGTGACAGAATCGATGCGTTTCGATGTCGTCATGGTCAGGTCATCAGTCGCGACAGTTTACCTTTGTGACCTTTGGTTTGCGGGTCAGCTTGACAGCAGTAAGCTGGCGTCCCCACACACATCCCGTATCGAGCGCAATGATATCCGGTCGGATGACCAGGCCAAGTGCGGACCAGTGGCCGAAGACGATGCGCGTTCCGCGCCAGGCCGCATCAGGCGCCTCAAACCACGGAATAAGGTCTTTGCTCGCTGCCTCGGGTGGTCCGGCGTGGGTCAGGTTCAGGCGTCCGCTCGGCCGGATCATGCGCATGCGTGTAAGGCAGTTCACGATAAAGCGCAAACGCTTGTTTCCGGTGAGGTCAGCGGACCACTTCGATGGTTTGTCACCGTACATTTTTTCCAGAAACGCAATGTAATCTTCGTTTCGCAAACTCTGCTCGACCTCGGCAGCGTGTGCCAACGTCTGCTGCACATTCCATTGCGGCGGCACACCGGCATGCACCATCAGGGTATTGAGTTCGGCGTCGAAATGCGCCATTGGACGATGTCGCAGCCAGTCGAGAAGCTCTGTGGAATCGTCGGCGGAAAGCACCTTCCACAACGAGTCGTAGTGATTGTTCGAAAATCGAATTTCGTTGGCAAGCGCGAGCAGATGCAGGTCGTGGTTGCCAAGCACCGTCAGCACGGACTCGCCGAGGCTGCGCACATAGCGCAGGGTCTTCAGCGACTTGGGCCCACGATTGACCAAGTCCCCGGTCAGCCAAAGCCGATCAGTCTGCGGATCAAATTCCAGTTTATCCATGAGACGACAAAAGGAATCGTAACAGCCCTGCAAGTCGCCAATTGCGTAGACCGCCAAAAAATCGCTCCCTCTCGATGGCTAGTGCAGGACTCCGGGCACAGCCAGAGTAAATGGCGGAATCGGCGCATCGAACTGCGTGCCATTATCGGCGCGCATGCGGTAGCTGCCTTGCATTGCACCGACCGGCGTCTCGAGCACCGCGCCACTGGAATAACGGAACATTTCGCCCGGATTCAGGTGCGGCTGTTCACCGACTACGCCTTCGCCCTTGACCTCCTGGACTTTGCCGTTTGCGTCCGTAATTACCCAATGGCGGCTCAACAACTTGGCCGGCATGTCACCGCGATTGAGTATGGTAATCGTGTAGGCAAATACGTAGCGGTCGGCCTTGGGCTCTGACTGCTCCAGAACGTAGTCGGTCGATACCTCTATGCTGATCTCGTACAGGTTTTTTGGCATTCCAGTGTCATTCTGCGGCAGCCCTTGACCGCTGTATTCTATCCGAGAAAAAGTCGCGGGACCGCTATTTCCGGGAGTTCGCGCGGCTAATCGCTGATGATTCGTGGGAGATTGACGGCAGATTTGACAATGTGACCCACTCGATTATGGCGATTTGCTCCGGCCGTGCGCCGGGATCGATGCCGCAGGATTTCAGTTGGTCCTCCGCGATCAGGCCTTTTAAAGCATTGCGTATGGTCTTGCGCCGCTTGCTGAAAGCCTGAGTGACAAGTCTCGACAGTTGCTGTGGATCCTTGAGGTCGATGGTTCCCGCTGCATGCGGTCGCATCCGCAACACCGAGGAGACAACTTTCGGCGGCGGGCGAAACGCCTCCGGCCCGACGTCAAACAGCTGCTCTGATTGCAGGAAACAGCCCAGCATAATGGTCAAGCGCCCGTAGGCTTTGCTGCCGGGGGAGGCGGTGATGCGGTCGACAACCTCTTTTTGCAGCATGAAATGCATGTCGCGAATATGTTCGCGAAAATCCAGCAGGTGAAACAGCAGCGGGGTCGAGATGTTGTACGGCAGATTCCCGGCGATACGCAGATCGCTGCCGAGACTGGCGAAGTCGAAGCGCAGCGCATCCGCTTCGTGCACCGTAACCCGGCCGTCTGCCGCGTAACGCCGACGCAATTCCGCGGCCAGGTCGCGATCGAACTCGATGGCGTGCAAGGCACGGCTTCGTGCCGCCAGCGCATCCGTAATAGCTCCCTGGCCAGGGCCGATCTCCACCAGAGTGTCGTTCCCGCCGGGTGCAATCGCGTCGACGATGCGGGCAACGATGTCCGCATCGACCAGAAAGTGCTGACCGAAACGCTTGCGCGGTCTGTGACCGGCGATCATTGACCTGCCAGCTGCAATGCCAGCGCTACGGCGGCGATTATGCTGCCGCTGTCGGCAGTACCCCGCCCGGCGATGTCGAGGGCGGTGCCGTGATCGACGGAAGTGCGGATGATCGGCAGGCCGAGCGTGACATTGACAGCAGTGCCGAAGCTCGCATATTTCAGAACCGGCAGACCTTGGTCGTGATACATCGCAACGATGGCATCACAAGGTCCGGCGGCAGGCGTGAATGCCGTATCTGCAGGCACCGGCCCACGTATGTCGAAGCCACGCTTGCGAAACTGCATGACCACCGGCGCGATGACACTGGCATCCTCACTACCGAGGTGGCCACCTTCGCCTGCGTGCGGATTCAGACCACAGACGATGACCGATGGCCTGGCGATGCCGAAGACCCGGGTAAGGTCGCCCAGCAGTACCTCGATAACCCTGGTCAGACGCTCCCGCGTCAGATAATCAGGGACTTCGCGCAGCGGCATATGCGTACTCGCCAGCGCCACGCGCATCGATTTGCCGACCAGCAGCATTACCGGTGTCTCACTGCCTGTCAGCTCGGCGAGGAACTCGGTGTGACCGCTGAACGCAATTCCCGCGTCGTTGATCACGCTTTTTTGCAGCGGTGCCGTGACCAGCGCGGCGTACTCGCCCGCCAGGCATCCGGCGACGCCGAGTTTCAGGCCATTGAGCAATGCACTGGCGTTTGCAGTATCGGGGCGACCACAGACCCGCGGTTTGGGCAATGCCTGCGCGATGACAAGTAGCTCACCCTCGCGAAAATCATTGGGAAAGGCGCGCGAATCGGAGTACTCGCGAATCCGGACCGCGGATCCGGTCAGTTTCGCGCGGGCGCGAAGGGTCACCGGATCGGCGACCACCAGCAGGCGATCGAAAAACGCTGTATTCGCCAGGCTGAGACAGAGTTCGGGGCCGATGCCGGCAGGTTCGCCGGCGGTGACGACCACCGGTTTTGGTTGAATTGGCTTGGTCACGGCGAATCGACGATCAGGCTGCTGTGCTGCCCGTCAGATCCGGGTTTCGACGTACGCCTCGTCGCGAATGCGGCGTAACCACAGTTCCGTTTCGCTGGCGAGCTTGCTGTTGCGAATCTGCAGATCGCAGTTCTCCTTCTTCAGGTCTTCGGTATTGTCGTAGGTGCGGCGTTCCATGACTTCGAGAATATGCCAGCCAAATCGGGATCGGAAAGGTTCAGAAACCACGCCGAGCTCGGAGCTGTTGGCCACCTGCTCGAACTCGGGCACAAACGTTCCCGGACCGGCCCAGCCCATCTCGCCGCCCTCGTTGGCCGAACCCGGATCGTCTGACGTGAGTTTGGCCAGTTCGCCGAAGTCCGCGCCTTCCTGCAGCTGCTTGCGCGCATCTTCCAGACGTTGTTTGGCCGTCTGGTCGTCGATAATTTCGTTCGGTGTAATCAGGATGTGACGCACTTTCACCTGTTCGATTTCGCTGCGCTGCACTGCGCTGCGCATTTCGTTGACCCTGACAATATGGAATCCGCTCACTGTACGGACCGGCGTGGATACCTCGCCCGGTTTCAGATCGCCAACCACGTTGTAGAACATGGTTGGCAGCTGGTCACCCTTGAGCCAGCCAAGTTGCCCTCCCTCCAGGCCCGTCTGGCTATCCGAATGGCGGACGGCCATTTCGGAAAAATCTGCGCCGAGCAACAGTTGCCTGTATATGTCACTGGCTTCGGCATCCGCGGCGTCGATCTGTTCCCCCGTCGCTGATTCCGGAACCGAAATGAGAATATGCGCGAGGTTGTATTCGGAGTTGACCACGACATTGTCTTCGAGATCGTCGATGCACTGCTGTATTTCACGCGGCGCAACGGAAATACGTCCGATCACCTCGATTCGACGCAACTGGTCGAGCGTGATCTGTTTGCGCGTCTCGCGCCGGTAGTCGGCGTAATTGATGCCATCCTGAGCGAGTACTTCTGGTAATCGCTCGAACGGAATATTGTTTTGCTGCGCGACCCGGAGGATCGCCTCGTTCAGCATCTGGTCAGACACTTCCAACCCGATGCGTTCGGCACGCTGTAACTGGACCTCCTCGACAATCAGTCGCTCCAGCACCTGCTGCTGCAGAACATCGTCGGGCGGGAGCTGCATGCCCTGTGCTTGTGCCCGGGCGACGATAGTCGCGGTGTCCTTGTACAGCTGGCTCTTCAGTACCACACCTTCATTGACGATGGCCGCGATGCCATCCAGCATGGCGCCGGTTTCGGACAGTTCTGCGCCCCGCGCAGGTCCTGAAAGGGCCAGCATGATGATCGCCAAGTGCTTGATATTAATCATAAAAACTTTAATTCATAGCCGCCGAATAGCCAAGAATACCACGCTCCAGCATGGCATCTGCAGAGGAGCCGACGCTGCTTACGCCCTTGAGCACCAGCTGCAGACCGAAGGAATTGTCCATGGTTCCGTCGCGCGTCGACAGGTAACGCCGGGACACCAGTCTCAGGCCCCAGCAACAGCTCTCGTATTCGAGGCCGACCAGCTCTTCGAGTGGCTCCTCGTCGCGCAGCGAGTAATTGTAACGCCCGACAAGATTCCAGTTCTGAGTCAGCGGCCATGACAATGACACATCGCCCTGTTCCAGTGAGTCGCGACGGAAGCGATAGGCGATATTGAAAATTTTGTTCGCTTGCGGCCGGTACTGGATCCTGGCTTCCGATCGGGTGGTTCCCCTGTCTTCAACGCCCCACTGGTGACCGAAGTCAAAGTTAAGGTTCTGATAAAGCAGAAAGCGAACCTCGGCGATGTAGTCGGAGGACTCGCTGCTGACCGGCAGTTCGCCCGGCAGGGTCACGCCCTGTTCGCTGAGGTAACGTGCCTGGCCGATCGTTGCCGTGACCAGCTCCTTGCCATCGCCGAGATCATGAATGCGTGAAGTTATGCCAATGCTCAGTTGATCTGTATCGCCGATGCGGTCAATACCCAGATACCGGTTGCGGCGATACAGCTGAACGAGATTCAGGTCCGGCAGTATGGTATCGAAGACCGGCAGCCCGGATTGTTCGCGATACGGAATGTGTGTGTAAAGCAGTCTCGGCTCGAGGGTCATGACCCGGTTTGGCGACTTCAGGCTGCGCTCCAGGATGATCCCGGTATCGAAGCTTGCAATAGGCAATGTGCGGCTGGGCTCAGTGTCGTCGCCGGGGGCGGTGTCCTCCAACTGGTACTGCGTGTAATCCATGGTCACTCCGGGTATGACAAACCACCCGGAGCGTTGCAGCGGCCAGGTGACCTCAGGTGCGATGTTGAAACGCCAGCCAGTGACCCCGACATCGCGATCGAAATACACGAGTTCGCTGCCCACGGCCAGGTCGAGGCCGAGCGCCTGGTCCGGCCATACGCCACGCAAACGGGCCTGAGGCAGACGCCGATACGGCAGATCCTCCGACACGATGGACTCGTCGATGGTCTGGTGGTCCTGTACTTGCGCAAAAGCAGACCAGTGCTCGCCATAGAAATCGAACCACGCCCGCTGGTTCAGGTGCGTGGTACTGGATGCGGCCAGCGAGCCGCCGAGGTCCTCGAAATATTGCGCATCGGAGACTTCGGTGAAATCGATGACGTTTCTCCAGGCATTGTCGAACAGTGTTGAATGCCTCAGCAGCATCATGTGGCGAGTGCTGTTGGTCATGCTGTCATCGGCCAGGTACTCGACCGCTGCGACACCCGAGTTTCGTCGCGTGAGATAGCGAAACTCGGTTTCGATCTGCGTACCGCGTGCCGTCAGAAGTCGCGGTGTGATCGTGGCGTCGTAATTCTCGCGGATGTTCCAGTAATACGGCACGCTCAGCTCGTTGCCGCTGCGCCCGGCGCTGCCGATGACTGGCGCAAGGATGCCGGATTTTCGTGCATCGCCAAGCGGAAACGAAAAGTAAGGTGTGTAAAGGATCGGCACACCCTCGAATCTCAATTTGACGTTTCTGGCTGTGCCGGTGCCAGCCACCGTATCGAGTTTGATTTCGCCGGCCTCGATTGCCCAATCGTCGGAGCCGGGAGGGCAGGTCGTATAACTTACCTCGTTCAGCTGCAGGACCCCCTGCCGGTTGATCTCGAGAACGTCGGCCGCACCGCGAGAATTGCTGGCGCCCAGGGCGAAACTTGCATCGTCGAAACGGATGCGGCCAGTACCATAGGAAAATTCCGCGGACTCGCTCTGCACTTCGGTATCCGGGTCTTCGAACCGGACCGCGCCGGTCAGCAGTAAAGATTGCGTTTCGGGAACATACCGGGCGGCGTCGGCGCCGGCCACGCGCTGGCCCTGCCTCACGACGATGCCGCCGCTCATCGACCCGCGCGGATTTGCACCCAGGCTGGCGTCGATCTCGCCGACCTCGAATTCGATGGTCTCGTCATCGATTTCACCGTCTGAGGTGATCACGAGACGATCCGAAAGGCGTCGGTCCGGCGGTGTCTCACAGACCAGCCGCGTCTGCTGGGCAAGACCCGTCGATGTCATCAGCCACAACAACAGGCCGGAGAGTAGGGTGCAGTATCTTGGCAAAAGGAGTGCGTCTGACAAATCGTAATCAGTACAGGATGTTAGCGGGAAAAGATGTTAACCGGTATTACGATTTGCTACCTTCGCACAGTTCTGAACACCCTTCAACGAATTGAGAGTATGGATACTGCAGACAACGCACATGACGCAAGGCTCCGTGAGCTCCAAAAGTGGCTGGACGGCCTCGGCGGATTTGATCTCGCGTCCTTGCGACCTGCCTCCGGCGACGCGAGCTTCCGGCGCTACTTTCGGCTCAACCGCGGCGCCGACACGTTCGTGGTAATGGATGCACCGCCGGGCAAAGAGGACTGTGGCCCCTACATGCAAATTGCCGGCTTCCTGCAGCAGATGGGCGTGCACGGACCGCAGGTGCTGGAGGCCAACATCGGCCAGGGATTCCTGCTGCTCACGGATCTTGGATCGAGGCAATATCTCAGCGAACTGCTGGACAGGCCAAAGCGCGCCGGCGAGCTTTACGGTGACGCCTTGCGCGCGCTGGCAACGCTGCAATCGGCAGGTGAGGGCCTGAAGCGGCAGCTGCCGCCCTACAACGAAAAGCTGTTGCGTTTCGAACTGAGCCTGTTTGATGACTGGCTATGCGACCGGCATCTCGGGATCGGCTTCAACCAGGAAGAGGAGCGGGACTGGGAGCAGTGCTGCGACTTGCTGGTCGCCAATGCGATGTCACAACCTCTCGTGTTTGTGCATCGTGATTATCATTCACGAAATCTCATGCTGGTCGATGACAACAATCCCGGCATTCTGGATTTCCAGGACGCGGTGGAGGGCCCGTTGACCTACGATCTTGTTTCACTGCTCAAGGATTGCTATATCAGCTGGCCCGCGGATCGGGTTCGCGACTGGGCCGGCGCATTTCATCGGATGGCAACCACAGCAAGCACCCTTTCGCTGACTGAGTTCATGCGCTGCTTCGAGCTGACCGGCGTCCAGCGGCAGCTCAAGGCCGCCGGTATTTTTGCCAGGCTGAACCATCGTGACGGCAAGCCCGCGTACCTGCGCGATGTTCCACGAACGCTGAACTACGTTATCGACATCGCTCCCCGTTACCCGGAGTTGCGCTTTGTTTCGCAACTCATCGGCTCACGTATCCTGCCGCAGCTTGCGGGGCCTCGATCATGATGGCAATGATACTTGCTGCTGGCCGCGGCGAACGCCTTCGACCGTTGACCGATGCGATGCCGAAAGCGCTGGTCGAGATCAACGGCATCAGCCTGCTTGAGCGGCATCTCACAATGCTTGCCACAGCCGGTGTCTCGACTGTGGTTATCAACCTGGGCTGGTGTGGCGAGCAGATCGTCGATCGCATAGGGTCCGGCAAGGCATTCGGCCTGCACGTCGTCTACAGCCCGGAGTACGACAATGTCCTCGAAACCGGCGGTGGCATCCGGCGTGCATTGCCGTTGCTTGGAAGCGCGGCTTTCTGGGTGGTGAATGCCGACGTATACACGGACTACGTTGTCGGCCCCGACATTTTGCGCGCCGACTGCGTTGGGCACCTGGTGCTGGTCCGAACCCCGGCGCACAAGACAGTCGGTGACTTCGACCTGCAAGACGGCAAGGTCAGGAACGCGGCGCTGCCGTCACTGACCTTCAGTGGTATCGCCTGTTACCGGCCAGAATTTCTCAGTGGCGAGGCGCCGGGGCGCTTTCCGCTCGCGCCGCTGTTGCGCCGTGCCGCCGACAGGCAGCAATTGTCCGGCAGCCTGCATGCCGGGGTGTGGGAAGACGTCGGAACACCGGCGAGACTCGCCGATCTCAATCAG
>JAHKKM010000271.1 GCA_020027645.1 Pseudomonadota bacterium | reverse complement strand
ATCAATTCGGCCAGCCGGTCGTCTGGTAGGTGCCAACACAAGACGTGCCGGCATCCCCGCTCATTGGGCGGCTCGTGGGTGAGTCGTCAAGCCCGGCCACATGCTGTCAGTCTGGTGGCTGCAGGCCGTAGCCGGGTCGCGATTCCGCCCATCCATCAGGGGCTCTGCGCACGAAACGCCGATCGACCGCGGCTGCCAGACCCAGCGATGCTCACGCGTGTGTCGTAGTGGATTTCCCACCCTTCGATCTCGACTCCTGAATTCATCGACGTTGCCACGACCGCCTTACGGCGCCCGAGGTCGCGACCACGCCTTCGCGCGAGAAAGCCTCCAGATTGGATTCAATGGCGTCCGGGTCGTAGAGATAATTGACCATCAACCCGAAGGATTGCTGCAAACCGTTTGGTGAATTGTCGGCCAGGGTGTTGATGCGTTCGATGCGCGCGCCGTTGCCCAGGTGGAAACGAGCCACCGGATCGTAGGGGCGGTCGCCGGCTTTGGCCAAAACGAGATAGTGGGCGGCCAGCCGGGTCAGTCCGGGCTGCAAGGCACGCGCCAGAGGCACACTGGCGATCCACCCATCATCGGCAAGCAAGCTTCGAATGTCCTCCACGCTCTTGATGACCGGCCCCTTCGGCCCGACATGGTGAGCCACACGCTGAACCGTATCCTCATCGAAAGCCCGTTGCCAGGCCTCGGGGTTCTTCTCCGCCCAGCGCCGAAGTTTCGGAATCGGCGAAAGCGTGGCAAAGGTGACCAGACGAGGAAAGTCTCGCTTCAGATCATCGACCACGCGCTTGAGCAGGAAGTTGCCGAATGAAACACCGCGCAGACCGACCTGCGTGTTCGAGATCGAATAGAAAATGGCAGTCTTGGCCCGCTGCGCATCGAAAACCGGTGCGCGTTCATCGAGCAGGGCCTGTACGTTGTCGGCCAGTTTGTCCACCAGCGCGACCTCGACGAAGATCAGCGGCTCCATCGGCATGCGCGGATGAAAAAAGGCATAGCAGCGGCGATCGGAATCGAGACGGTTCTTCAGATCGTTCCACGAGCGGATTAGATGCACCGCCTCGTATTCGATCAGCTTTTCCAGCAGCAGCGCCGGCGAGTTCCAGGAAATACGCTGCAGCTCGAGGAAGCCGACATCGAACCACGCACCGAGTCGGGTTTCGAGCTCGCGGTCGAAGGCGTGCAGCGCAGGATCCTTGCTCAGATAGCGCAGCAGATCAGCACGCATATCGACGATGAACTTCATCCCGTGGGGCAGCGCGTTGAACTGGGTCAGGATGCGCAGACGAGCAGAACGCATGGCAGCGCGAAGTCCAGACTCTGCCGCCCATTGAGCATCGGTGCCCATCGCTTCCTGATAGCGCGCGTGCGCCTTGTTTACCGCTTTCGGATCCGGACCGAATTCAGTGGCGATAATGCGCAAGAATGCCGTGCGTCCACTATCGGAAAGCTCGAGATAGGTGTCGGCGAGGCGCGCTGCGCGTTGCCGGGCAGATACTTCGCCGCCGAGTCCGGCAGCGCAATCCTTGAGTTGTTCGCGTATCTGGGCCGACTGCCTTTCACTCAGGCCACCCGCAGCAGATTGCTCACTTAGCAGCTTGCGAGCTTTCCGAATGTACCGTGCAACGATTCCATCGGCCATCTATTCTCTCTCCGCGTTGCCTCTCTCCATTGGGTGCAGGTCTACGACTGACAAAATGCATCTATAAGGTGCGGAGACGAAATTGGTATGGCATGGGGGAAGGCGGGTCGACCTCATCGTTGTCTTGTCGGAGAAAACCACCGGAGACCGGAAAGTGTAGCGAAAGTTTGTGCGGAAAAGGAACCCGCACGCATTGGCAGCACGCTACGGTCTCGATCCGGCGCTGCTCGCGGGTTCGGTGGCCCGGGACGCCAGGTGAGACTCGGCGACAGACATGGCAGTCACCGGGGGCACATGCCGATCCGGTGTCGTCGGTCTGACTCGCGGGGTAGCGGCCATACGCGAGAAGGGTTCGCCAGCAACGAGGTGATAAGCGGTCGCGAACTTGCCAATGGCGTGGGCGACGCCCACGCCGGGATCGGCGGCAACGCGTATCGGTCCGAGCCTTACTCTTCGTGCTGGTCAAGATGGACTTCGGCTGGATTGCTTGCTCACCGCTCGGCGCAACGCTCCGAACGGCAAATACCTATGTCCGTCGTCGCCGGAGTGTCATTCCATCGGGTTTCCCGTTACGCGAAGCCAGGTGGATTCCACTGCTCCATCAGTCGTTGGCGTGCCGCGTCCAGGCGCTCGGACATCAGCGACGCAAAGCGCTTCAGGACTTCGTAGCCAAGTTGCGCGTCCTCTTCGCAGCGGGCCAGCACCCGTTCGCCGTCGAACTCGAACAGATCGGACTTCAGTTCGGCACTCGCCTGAAAATTCCACTGGTATGGCGGGATCAGCCAAGACCAACCGAGAACCTGGTTCGGTCCAAGGCTTTGCACCTTGATTGCCGGACCCGCGATCGCCGGGATTTCGATGCCAATGCAACCGCTGCGGATCAAATAGAACTTGCTCGCCCGCTCACCGTGGCGAAACAAGATCTGACCTGCATCGATCTGCCGTTCGGTGGCGCAGTTCGCCAGCAACTCGATGGATTCCGGCCGCAATCCGGAAAAGAACGGTTGGCTGCGAAGGTACTGCTCAATCGGTCGATTGGTCACACCCGATCTCCATGGGTCAAGGTTGTCGTCCCCCTGCGCGACTCGGCATTCGCGGATGCGCCAAAGCAAACAATAGCGCATAGTCTTCGAAACGGGCGGACTCGAGAACCAGAAGGATAGAGGCTTTCATGCTCCTGCAACAAGTCGACGAGGCAGACCAGAGGTTCCTCTCAGGTCTTGCCTTCGGCCGCTAGCGTAGGTCGAGTGGCGCGGGGGTGCGACTCCACCGCGCCACTCGACCTACGGGTGAAGGCGATGCGCGAAACGGTGCGTTGCTGGCAACTGCACTGTCGCAGCGATCTTGGCCTGAACGAACTGGTG
>JAHKKM010000270.1 GCA_020027645.1 Pseudomonadota bacterium | reverse complement strand
CTAACTATAAGTATCTAGGAGTAATGCGCGTATTAAATGCATGAAAAACGCAGTATAACGAATTGGATTCTTCGCAAGATGCTGATAAATCTCATTTCGCAAGACTGATACCCTCCGTAAATGGACTTATGGATACCCTGCATGGCCTCAAACCTCATGGAAGCGGTTCGCCAAACAATTCGCTTGAATCATTACAGCTTCGAGACCGAGAAATCGTATTGCAACTGGATTAAACGCTTCATCCTGTTTCATGGCAAGCGACACCCGTTGGAACTGGGTGCAAAGGAGATCGAAAAATACCTGAGCCACCTTGCTTCAGACAGACACGTTGCCGCGTCAACGCAGAACCAGGCGCTCAGCGCACTTCTCTTCCTCTATCAGAAAGTGCTGGACCAAAACCTCCCGTGGTTGGAGGACATTGTCAGGGCAAAGCGCCCCGTACGCGTACCCATTGTGCTGACCCGTGGTGAAGTAGCTCGAATACTCGGCGCGATGCACGACCAGCATTGGCTCATAGCCAGTCTGCTTTATGGCAGCGGGCTTCGATTGATCGAATGCCTGCGGCTGCGGGTCCAGGACCTTGACCCCGAATATCTTCAGATCACGATTCGGGACGGCAAGGGCAGCAAGGATCGATTAACGATGTTGCCCGAAAAACTGCTTCCTCACGTCAATCGCCAGCTCGAGCAGGTTCGCAGCATCCACGAGCGCGACTTGAAAGCCGGCCGGCCCGGTGTATCAGTTCCGTATGCCATAGATCGAAAATACGTGAAGGCGCCGACCCAGTGGGCGTGGCAATACCTGTTTCCATCCGAGAACTATGCTTACATTCGGTTTCACGGCGAGAAACGCCGCCATCATTTGCACCCATCCAGCATGCAGCGCGCAGTAAAGTTGGCTGTAAGAAAAACCGGTATTACCAAACGGGCGAGCTGCCATACGTTTCGACATTCCTTCGCAACTCACTTGCTGGAGTCTGGCTACGATATTCGCACCGTGCAGGAACTTCTGGGACACTCGAATCTGAACACCACCATGGTCTACACGCACGTGATAAAGCGTGGCGGCCACGCCGTTCGAAGTCCGTTCGACTCGATCTAGCCCAGCTTGCGAATGCCGACCGCGTGGCGGATCTTGTCGAGATAAGGCACGGAGATCGCGCGGGCTTTTTCCGCACCGCGTTTCAGTTCTGCCTCGACAATGGCCGGATCGTCGATCAGGCGCTGGTACTCCTCGCGCGCCGGCTTGATGTGATCGCTGATGTATTCGAACAGCAGCTGTTTCATGTCGCCCCAGCCGATGCCCTCGGCGAAATGTTTCGCAATCGCCTTCGTTTCCGCGGGCGTCGCAAACGCTTTGTAGATCTCGAACAGCGTCGAGCCTTCGGTGTCTTTGGCTTCTCCGGGCTCGAGACTATTGGTCTTGATCTTCATGATGAGCTTTCGCAGTTGTTTCTCGTCGGCGAAAAGCGGAATGGTGTTGTCATAGCTCTTGCTCATCTTGCGGCCATCCAGCCCCGCCAGCACCGCCGTGTTGTCGTCGATGAGCGGCTCGGGGATCACCAGCAGATCGCCGTAATGATGATTGAAGCGCTGCGCGATATCGCGCGCCATTTCGACGTGCTGTTTCTGGTCGCGGCCCACCGGCACCTTGGTCGAACGGAACATCAGGATATCCGCCGCCATAAGGATCGGGTAACTATACAGCGCCATGGAGATGCCCTTATCCGGATCGCTGCTGCCGCCCTCCTCGTTCGCCTGCACCATCGCCTTGTACGAATGCGCGCGGTTCATCAGGCCCTTCGCCGTCATGCTGGTCAGGATCCAGGTGAGCTGCGGAATCTCCGGAATGTCCGATTGCCGGTAAAACACCGCGTTGTCGGTATCGAGGCCGAGTGCGAGCCAGGCCGAGGCGATTTCCAGCGTCGAACGCGCGATACGTTCCGGGCTTTCGGCCTTGGCGAGTGCGTGCAAGTCGGCGAGGAAATAAAAATTCTTTTTCTTCGGATCCTTGCTCGCGGCAATCCCCGGCCGGATCGCACCGACGTAATTGCCGATATGCGGCGTGCCGGTGGTGGTGATGCCGGTGAGGTAAATGTCCTGGGCCATGGTCTTCCCTGTGTTTCAGTACCCGGCCGCGTGGCCGTCCTTGCGTGATTCCGAGGCGCCGTAATACACGCCCTGCTGCTCGTTCCACAGGATCGCCTGGTAACCGCCGTAGTCACCCGGTTCGGTGGCGATCTTGTGACCGCGCTTCGTCAGTTCCTCGCGCACACTCTGCGGAATGCCGCTCTCGAGGTACACGGTGCCACTGTCCGTCATGACTTCGTCCGTCGGCTCCGACGAACCGGTATGCCGCATGCGTGCCGCATCGCCTGCTTCCTGCAGGTTCATGCCGAAGTCGATCAGGTTGACCACGATCTGCGCGTGCGCCTGCGGCTGCATCGAGCCGCCCATCACGCCGAAACTCAACCAGGGCTTGCCGTCCTTCATGACGAACGCCGGAATGATGGTGTGAAACGGCCGTTTGCCGGGCTCGTACACGTTCGGATGGCCGTCCTTCAGGCTGAACAGCGAACCGCGGTTCTGCAGGCTGAAGCCGAGTTCGCCCGGGGTCATGCCGGAACCGATGTCGCCGTAGTTGCTCTGGATGAACGACACCATGTTGCCGTCCCTGTCGGCAACCGTGAGGTAGATCGTATCGCCGTCATCGAGCATGTCGCCGGCGGTGTATTTGGAGGCGGCCCTGTTCATGTCGATGAGCGCGCGGCGCTCGGTCGCATAGTCCTTCGCAATCAATCGCGCAATCGGCGGCTCGTAGAAATCCGGGTCCGCGTAATACTGCGCGCGGTCCTCGTAGGCGAGTTTCTTCGCTTCGATCAGCACGTGCAGGTAATCGGCGCTGCCAAAACCCATCTTGCGCAGATCATAGCCCTCGAGGATGTTCAACATCTGCAACGCCACGATGCCGTGGCCATTCGGCGGCAATTCGTACACGTCGTAACCGCGGTAGTTCAC
>JAHKKM010000089.1 GCA_020027645.1 Pseudomonadota bacterium | reverse complement strand
AAAGTTCACGCCACCGCGAATTACCTCGAGCCGATCAGCCTCGCAACCGGGTTCGACGTCGTAATAATCAATGGAAAAATTGCACGCGAAGAAGGCAAGGCGGGAATTGCGCTTGTCGGCAGCGTTCTGACACCCGCAGACTGAACAGGAGTATCAAACATGGAATTGATTGGCATGCTCGATTCGCCGTACGTGCGGCGCGTCGCTATCACCGCGCAAATGCTCGGTATTGACTACGTGCACCGGTCGCTTTCGGTATTCCGAAATTACGAGGAAATCCGCGCGATAAACCCGCTGGTCAAAGTGCCGACCCTGGTATGCGATGACGGCGAGGTGCTGGTCGATTCGACCCTGATCATCAATTACCTCGAAGGCCTCGCGCGAAAAGGGCGCAGCCTCATGCCGGCGGATCCGGCGGCAAGGCGCCGTGTGCTGCAACTCACCGGCATTGCGCTCATGGCAATGGAAAAGGCGGTGCAACACCTTTACGAGACGAAGCAGCGGCCAAAAGAGCGGCAACACCAGCCATGGATCGATCGAGTCGATCAACAACTCGCGGGAGCGGTGCAACTGCTGGCCGCTGCCGTGGGCAAGGGCGATCACTGGTTGACCGGCTCAAATCCGACGCAGGCGGATGTCAGCATTGCGGTCGCATTGCGATTCGTGCGCCAGATCCGACCGGAAGCATTACCGACAAAGGAATTCCCTGGACTTTACCGTTTCAGCGAGCGGGCCGAGGCGCTGCCGGCATTTATTACCTGCCCGTTTGATTGAAAAAATCAGAATGTCAGGCCGATCGCAAAATACGCTGCCAGGCTGATGATGGCGATTGCGATTGCATAAGGCAGTTGCGTCTTGATGTGATCGATGTGATCGGATGCGGCACCGGTCGAGGCCAGGATCGACGTATCCGACAGCGGCGAGCAGTGATCGCCGAACACCCCGCCACCGAGTACCGCCCCTACCGTCGCGTACACCACCGTATCCAGGGTATTGCCGCTGAACGTAAGCGCCATTGGCACGGCAATCGGCATCATGATGGCGAAAGTGCCCCAGGAAGTGCCGGTCGAAAACGAAATGACGCAGCCTATAAGAAAAGTCAGCACGGGCAACAGGCCGGGCGTCAACCAGCTCTCGGTCTGTGCCACGATGTAGTTCGCCGTTCCCATCGATTTCGAAAGGTCATTGATTGCATAAGCGAATGCAAGAATGATGACGGCGGGCATCACACCTTTGATGCCGGCCATCGCCGTGCTCATGATGTCGGACAGCGGGATACCCTGGATGCGCATGATGATGCCGGCGACAATAGCCGAGAGCAGGAATGCCTCCATCGTCAGTGCAGACGACGTTACAAAAAAAGAACCCATGGCGACGCCGATGACGATCAGCACAGGGAAAACGAAATTCCAGAACAGGCTGGTGCGGACGCCGGCAAAAGGCTCGATGCCGGTCAATTCCACGGACATCAGCGGCTCAGCGCCGTCGCGCAATACTTTTCCGGTTTCGATAGTGCGATTCTCGGCCGTCTTCATCGGACCGAATTCGGGCACTATGCGAACCGCGATCAGGCCGACCATCAGGACCGCCAGAATGGAATAGATGTTGAATGGAATGGCGTACAGGAAAACCTGCGTTGCAACCGTGGCATCGACGATCGGGCCCATGCCGACCATGAGGCCGGTAATGAAGACCGCCCACCCGGTGGCAGGCACGAGTACGCTAACCGGCGCGGATGTCGAATCTGCGATGTAGGCCAGTTTTTCGCGCGAGATGCGGTAACGATCGAACAGGGCGCGCATTGTCGAACCGACAAACAGCGGGCTGAAATAGTCGCTGAAGAACACAAACATGCCCATGACCCATGCAACCAGTTGCACGCGTACGCGGTTCATGTTCAGGGTTTCGACCCAGGCGCTGAAATTGCGGATTGCGCCGGTGCGCTGGAAGAACGCAATCGACACGCCGATAAAAAGTTCAAGCAACAGTATCCAGGAAAACGAAGTGGTTCCGAGAGCATTCTTCAGGAGATTGGGAAATCCCATCAGTCCCTGGCCGGCCGCTATTACTCCGACGATGCAGGCAACCGACAGGGCGAAGACAGTATTTCGCGTGACAAACGCCAGCACGATTGCGACGGTCGCTGGCAGCAGCGAAAGTACGCCCAGAGTTTCTGTTTCGGTCACAGGCATCTCCCCCGATTTTTCTTATTGCTTGTTGCAAGCCGCAACGGGCTTTGGCAAACCTACACGAATCCTGGTCCGCTTACACTTCGGCGAGTCCGCGGCGGCGTTCGAGCGCCGCAACGGCATGAAAGCCGATACGCCGCAGCGGTTCCGGAGGCATCCAGCTTGCCTGCCCGAAAAGCTGGTTCATATCCGGGACCGGTAGCCCGAACATCTTGTCGACAAGCACCCTGCCGAACAATGTCCCCTTGACCACACCGCCGCCATTGCAGCCGGCAGAAACAAACAGTCGAGGCCCTGCCTCACCCCAGATCGGCGCGCCGTTAAAGGTGAATCCGGTGGCACCGGACCATACGTGCTCGAATTTCACTTTACCGAGTTGCGGGAAACGCCGCAGCAGATTGTCGCCGAGCATTCTTGCAATCAACTGGTTGTCGGCTTCGCGCTCGTAGCCGTAAAACGATCGAACGAGCAGCCGGCCATCGCTGGTGCGACGCAAGGTGCTGCCGAGCCTGTGCGCAGGCAACACACCCCAGCACTTATCGCTGCCGAGCGATGCAAGCAATTCGTCCGGCAATCGCCCGGTCAAAGCCGCGTACGTGTACATTGCAACGACGCGAGAGCGGCCGGTTCCGAGACCCTTGCAAAATGCATTGTTGGCAAGAATCACTTTGCCTGCGCGGACACTGCCTTGCGGTGTGGTCAGTATCCAGCAGTCATCTATCTGGGCCATCTGTGTCACCGGCGTTCGTTCGTAAACCGTTACCGACGGCGGCAGCTTTTTGGCCAGACCGCGAATCAGTGCCGCGGGTTGTGCCAGGTAGCAATGCGGGGAGTACAGGCCGCGCCGGTAGAATCGTGTGCCGAGCTTTTGCTCCAGCTGGTCGCGATTCAGGGCCTGGAATGGCAATTCGGCCGCCTCGAGAAAAGCTCGATATTGATCCAGTGCCATTTCTCCGGTGGTGCCGGCGGCAGCACGGTACGTTCCGCTGCGTTGCAAATCGCAATCGATACCACTGCTTTGCACGACGTCACGGATCTCCTGCATGGTTTCCGCGATCAGGCGATTGCAGTTTTTCATCCGTTCGAGCTGTTTGGCATTGGCATCGTTCGCCAGTGCTATCTCGAGCAGGAAGCCCGAGTTCCTGCCCGGATTTCCCTCGCCGATCTCACTTGAGTCGAGCACGAGTACCTGATCATCCGGTGCATGCCGGGCCCATTGCCTGGCGGCAGAAAGCCCTGTGTATCCTGCGCCAATGATCGCGACGTCGCAGCGCGTGTCGTTCGCCAGTACCTCGACGTGTTCACGCTTCGGCAACAACGCGTTCCAGCCGCATTCGCTTTGGTAGCTGGGGTAGGGTGGTCCGCTCATGCAGCATTATTCCACGATTCCAATGCGAAAAAGGTATCTGCTAGAGTCCGCGACACTGCTGTGCAATAGCGGCCCGCCGAAATTACAGATTGCAGCCCGCCGCAATTGCCCGGAAAATGCCCCGTCCATCGTTTTCGGAGTCAGCTTTGATCAATACCGATGTCGTCGTGGTCGGCGCCGGTCCCTGCGGCCTGTTCCAGGTATTCGAGCTTGGGCTGCTCGGGCTACGCGCGGAGGTGGTCGATTCCATCCGCCAGCCCGGTGGACAGTGCATCGAACTCTATCCGGACAAGCCGATCTACGATATTCCGGGCATCCTTGTTTGTACCGGCGAAGAACTGACGCGCAATCTGCTGAAACAGATTGAGCCGTTTCATTGCGGCATGCATCTCGGTGAGGAGGTGGCTGTCGTCCGGGCCAACGATGCACAAACCTTTCATGTTGAAACCGACAAGGGTACACAAATCACGGCGAAAGCCGTGGTCATTGCCGGTGGCGTAGGCTCCTTTCAACCACGTCAGCTTCGCGTGCCGGAGATCGAAGCCTACGAAGGCAATACCGTGCACTACCGAGTGGTCAAGCCGGAGCGCTTCGCCGGAAAACGCGTGGTCATCCTCGGCGGCGGGGACTCGGCGCTCGACTGGGTGCTGGCGTTGGCTGCCAAGGTGAAAAAATTGACGCTGGTGCACCGGCGCGACGAATATCGCGCCGCACCGGCAACGGTCCACAAAATGCGCGCGCTGGTCAAGGCCGGGAAAATGGACCTGATCGAAAATGCCAAGGCCACCGCGATACACGGCGACAACGGCAAAGTCAGTTCACTGACGATCCAGGACAAGGACGGCAAGGATCTCGAGCTGCCGGTAGATGAGGTGCTGGTGTTCTTTGGTCTTGCACCCAAACTCGGGCCCATTGCCGAGTGGGGGCTCGACATCAATCGCAAGACCATCAACGTGGATACGGAGAATTTCCAAACGAACATTCCGGGAATCTACGCGGTCGGTGATATCAATTATTACCCCGGAAAGAAAAAACTGATTTTGTGCGGATTTCACGAAGCGGCCCTGGCCGCGTTCGCGATCAAGCAGCGCATCGAGCCGGACAAGAAGGTCCACGTGCAATACACAACCACCAGCCCGATCATGCACGAACGGTTAGGCCTGACTGAGAAACCGTAAAAACGCTTCGCACGTCCGCCCGCTCGCCGAAAACTGCTCCTGCGTTTTCGGCACTTCCGCCGTCCATGGCGGTCGTGCGGGCTCCTACTGGAGATCGCGCGACGGCGACACGCTGGTATGTCTTTCGAGCGAGTTAAGACTTCCGAGTGAGAAAGGCATGGCGGCGTGTCGCCGTTTGCGCGGAGCTGTCCGGCATGGCGGGCGACCGTGCGATGTGGCCGGTCAGATGCACTTGGCGCCGAGCGCCTTCAGTGCCTCATTGATTCCGGAAATATTGAATTGCACGGTGATCAGGCTTGCCGAGTAGGGAATCACTTCGACCTGTACACCGGCCGCACCTGCAAGATAGCTGATGAGTTCCTGGCTGTCGCTCGCTGACCGGGGCAGGGTGATCTGCTTGGATTTGTCCACCCCCCAGTTCACCAACAGCAGTTCCCTGTCATCTGCCTTGAATCCGACCTCGGTGTTGAACGAAGAAATATACCGGCGCCAGTCCAAGCGCACCGAGATCGTGCCGTCACCGCCCGGTTTGCACAGGAATGCCAGTTGCGGGTGCACTTTTTTTGTTGCGTACTCATCGGCAATGTCATTGACGGACTCAAAACCGAGCGTCGCCACATTCTCCCAGGTCTGCGCATCGCGCCCGACTTCGAGGGACCAGTGCGCCGCGAGCGGTTCCGCCAAAGAGGGCGCCGCTAGAAAAATGAGTGCTGCAACAGCTGCGTATTTCATCGCGCCTGCATGCCCTTCATTGCGCCCTCGATCAGGTTCAGAGCCGCCTGACGGCTTACGCCGGTCGGATCCAGCGGGCCCGCTGGCGTCGAGGCGATGCCGATGGCGACGCTCTTCGGGTACTTGAACATCAGGGTCATCGCCGCGGCCAGTTCTTCACTGGTGGGTCCGTTCTTCACCCGCAGGTCGTGACCGGGTACTTCATCGGGATCGAGCACGTCCATGTCGATGTGTACATAGATGGCATCGACATTCGCCGACAGCGTGTCCATTTGTTTTTTCAGGTTATCCGTGAGCCCGCGGATATCGTCGACCGAAAACTGCTGCACTTCGTATTCGCGAAATCGCTCGGCTTCCAGCGGATCGAGGTCGCGAACGCCGCCCCAGACGATGTCGCTCATCGGCAGAGCCTCGGTGAGGCCTGTCGTCTTCCGGATATTGTGCAACGCGTGCCCGGCAGCGACCGCGACCGGCATGCCGCCCAGCATCCCGGAAAGCGTAGTCTCAGGGACATTGAAGTCGCCGTGCGCATCGATGAATACCAGGCCGACGCGCCTTGCATTGCCATCGTCATCGTATTTGAGGCCGGCGAGCATGCCGAGCAACACATTGCAGTTGGCTTCGAGGCCTACCGTCAGCAGGTCATCCTGCAGACCCTCCCGGACCACGGCAGCCATGTTGGAATTTGCCAGCGCCATGCGATTCCATGCGCCGTATTGCTTATTCTGTTCGGGCGTCAGGCGGATATCCTGGACCGGGCGAATCAGTTCGCCGCCCCATTGTTCGATCAGCCGCTCGAGTCCGCCAGCATGGATGTAGTCCGGATTCATCGAAATTTCCGCGACATTTCTTTCCCCGCCGTAAGGCTGTTTGACGACGTCGACCTTGATTTTGGCAGCGCCTTGCGCGGCCAGCGACAATACGCAAAGTACTGTAAGTGCCAGAAATTTCAGATTTCGCACAGAGACCCCCGGAAGATTTGCCTGAGTTGAACGCAGCATGATATTAGCATCGAACGCGCTCGTCAGGGCCTGTCGTGGGCGCCAAAACCAGGCAATTGGAAATGCGCGGCCATCCGGATTACGTTACGCTGCTGCAGGATGAAAAAGGGGGAATAACATGTCCGTATCGGGCCCGAGGAAGTCGTTTGCTTTGCTGTTGGTATTGCCGGCCATCGTGCACGCGCAGGATCTGAGTAACGTTGAAATAATCGTCCACCCGGTTACCGGTAATGTGTCGTACCTCGAAGGCAATGGCGGAAACATCGGGCTTTTTACCGGCCCTGACGGCGTGTTTCTCATCGACGACCAGTACGCGCCACTGACCGAAAAGATCGTCGCTGCGATCCGCCGGGTTTCCGATCAGCCGGTGCGTTTCCTGATCAACACGCACATGCACCCGGATCACACCGGCGGCAACGAAAACTTCGGGAAGCTGGGCGCCCTCATTTTCGGTCATGACAACGTGCGCATCCAGATGGCTCTCAGTGCTTACCAGGAAGAACCGCCGCTCGTGACCTTCAGCGAGGATATTTCTTTTCACATCAATGGCGAAACCGTGCACGTATTCAAGGCGCCGGATGCACACACGAACGGCGATTCGTACATCCATTTCACGGGCTCGAACGTGATCCATACAGGTGACGTGTATCGCACGACCTCGTATCCCTACATCGATGTCGAAAACGGCGGCAGCTTCCTCGGTACCATCAAGGCACTGGACTTGCTTATCGAGGTGTCGGATGGCAATACGAAGATCATCCCGGGGCACGGCGTGCTGTCCAATGTCGTGGAAGTGCGCACCGTGCGTGACATGTTGCTGGTCATCCGCGATCGGGTGATCGACAGCATTGCAGCAGGGGTGCCGCTTGCGGCTGCGCAGACTGCCGGCCTCACCGCGGAATTCGACGCGCGCTGGGCCAACCGGACCAGCCGCATCGGCAGCCCGGAGGAGTTGCTGCGTGCGGCTTATGCCGATCTTGCCAGGTAGCGTGGCAGTAACTGCAAAAAAGAAATCGACAAACACAGCGGGGAAAAATGATGAAGTTCAAAGCGGTTGTCATGGCAGCACTGGTGCTGCTCGCGGGCAATGCCCCGGCGGAAGTCAAAATTCTTTCGGTGCGCGCACAGGCCGATGTCATTGACAAGTGGCTTGCCACCCGCGTCGAGACCGTGCTGCCGATGCTTATGCGTCGCAACGAAGTCGACATGTGGCTGATCATCTCGCGTGAATACAACGAAGACCCGGTCATTCGCACTTTTCTGCCAGAGACATGGCAGGCAGCGCGCCGGACAACCATTCTCATGATCTACGACGCCGGCAACGGGCAGTCGCTCGAGACGCTGGCGGTCGCGCGCTACGATGTCGGTGATACGTTCAAGCAGGCGTGGGACCAGGAACGGGACGGAGACCAGTGGCAGCATCTCGGCAAGCTCATCGCCGAGCGCCAGCCGAAGGCCATTGCAATCAACTACTCGGACACTTTCGCCCTGGCCGATGGTATCAGTCACACCGAGTACGGCCTGCTCATGGGCGTATTGTCGAAAGAACTGCAGGCCAGGGTCGTTTCCGCCGAAAACCTGGCGGTTGGCTGGCTGGAAACGCGCATTGCAGACGAGATGCTCCTCTACCCGCAGATCTGCCGCATCGCGCACGAAATTCTTGCAGAAGGCCTGTCGGACAGCGTCATCCAGCCCGGCATCACGACCACCAACGATGTCGAGTGGTGGTATCGCGAACGTGTTCGCGAGTTGAAGCTCTCCACCTGGTTTCATCCTTCCGTGTCGGTGGAAAGAGCCGGCCAGCCGGAGGTCGACATGAAGACCGCAATCGCAACGCGACACGAGGATCAGGTCATACTGCCTGGCGACCTGTTGCACGTAGATTTCGGTATCACCTATTTGCGCCTGAATACCGATACGCAGCAACACGCCTATGTGCTGCGGCCAGGCGAAACCGGCGCACCGGCGGAGCTGAATCGTGCGCTGGCGCGCGGCAACCGGCTTCAGGATATTTTGACCTCGCACTTCGTCAGCGGCCGTACCGGCAACGAGATTCTTGCGGCAACGCTCGCGCAGGCAAAGAAAGAAGGAATCGTTGCCTCTGTGTATACGCACCCCATCGGTTACCACGGGCATGCGGCAGGGCCCACCATCGGCATGTGGGACCAGCAGGACGGCGTGCCGGGTGGCGGCGACTACCCGCTGTATCCGGACACGGCGCATTCCATCGAGCTGTATGCAGAAACGGACGTTGCCGAGTGGGGAAAGGCCGTGCGCATCAAGCTCGAGGAGGATGCCTACTTTGACGGCAAAAAAACCTGGTATATCGATGGCCGGCAAAAGGCCTTCCACCTGATACCGCGATTGCCGGCTGTGCAATGAGACGAATCATGAAAAAGTTCGAAACCATTGTTTGCCTGGCGAGCGTTGTGTTTCTGGCGCCAATTGCCGCCGCCGATATACGCGAACTGCTGCCCGAGGAGGTGCTGAAGCAGATCGCCGAGGAAACCTCCGGTGAGGAAGCGAAGCGAAATCTCGACACATTGACTTTGCAACATCGCATGCGCGCAAGCCGCCAGTTCGACGAAGCCACGGGGCACATACTGCGAAAGCTCGAATCCTATGGCCTCGAGGAAGCAAGTACCGTGGAATACCCGGCCGATGGCGAGACCCTGTTCGGCACGCAGAAGTCCCGGCCCGTGTGGGATGTGCGATTCGCTGAGTTATGGGAACTGGGCAACAAAGCAGGCGAGACGACGCGCATGCGGCGCCTGGCCAACTGGGAAGCGATGCCATTGAGTCTCGCGCAGGATAGCCTCTCGGGCGATGCAACCGGGGCGCTCATCGACATCGGTACGGGCACAAAAGATTCCGACTACGCGGGCAAGGAATTGCGAGGCCGCTTCGTACTCACGTCGAGTCAACCGGAGGACGTTGTCGAACGCGCGGTCGGGCAGGCGGGCGCGGCAGGCATAATTTCGTATGCGCC
>JAHKKM010000269.1 GCA_020027645.1 Pseudomonadota bacterium | reverse complement strand
ACGACGTGAGTGCGTACGTCGAGAGCGGATCGTTCGACACGCTTAACGGCGGGTTGCAAGGCGGAAACGCCGGTGGCAACTGGTCACTGGCATACGGCCTCGAGCGACTCGACACCGGCGGCAGCAATGTTTCCCGCAGCGGTGACGAGAACGACGAGTCCGACATAACCTCGGCGTCGCTCTCCGGTAGCTACAAGCCAACCGGGAACCTGAGCATCAATTTCGGCTTGCGCTCAGTGAATGCCTGGTCGCAATTCGATGCTGCCGATTTTCTGCTTACCGGCCTGCCTGCCGACGGGGACATCGCAACCGACTCACAACAGAATTATGCGCAGCTCGGCGGCAAACTCGAAACGCTGGAGCAAAAACTGGTTCATCACCTGCATTTTGCTTACCTGGATACCGAGAACAGCAGCCTGACGAACCACATCGAGGATTCGTCGACGGCATCCGACCGGTACACTTTGTCGTATCAAGCCGATATCCGGCTGAACGAAAACCTGTTGTCGCTGGCGGCGGAACACGAACGCACCCGCTTTGAACAACGCGGTGATGCGACCTTTGGGGACCCGAACCAGGACCAGGAGATCACCGTCAACAGCCTGATCGCTGACTTCCAGGCGAAATCGTTCGGGCCGATGAGCTGGCTCCTCAGCGGCCGGTTCGACAACTACAGTGACTTCGATGACGCTGTGACCGGCCGGTTGGCATTCGCGTATCAACTCAACGACAGGACGCGGTTACGCGCAAGCATTGGCACTGGGCAAAAAGCGCCGACTTTTATCGAGCGCTTCGGCTTTTATCCCGGACAGTTTGTCGGCAATCCGGAACTCAAGCCCGAGCTATCGACCTCATTTGACCTCGGCGTCGATCAGTCCTTCATGGGCGATGTGCTGGCCTTGCAACTGACCCTCTTCAACCAAGATCTCCAGGACGAGATCAACGGTTTTGTATTTGATCACGAGACCTTCCTGTTTACCGCTGTGAATCTGCCAGGGAACAGCTCGCGCCGCGGCATCGAAATGGCGGCCGTATTGCGGCCGAGCAGCGTGCTCGAACTCGGCAGTACGTATACCTATACTGATTCGACCGAAGAAAATGATCAGGGGCAGCACGTCGACGAGCTGCGTCGGCCGCGCCACAGCGGAAGCCTGTATGCCAATCTGCGGCTGATGGACGACAAGGCCAACCTGTTGCTGACCGCCGACTACGGCGGCGAACAGAGCGACCTGTTCTTTCCGCCATTTCCTGAACCGTCCGCCATCGTGGAATTGGACAGCTATTGGCTGCTCGGCCTGACCGCGTCCCTGGATATTTCCCGCTCCCTGACCGCATTTGTCAGGGGTACCAACCTTCTCGACGAAGATTACGAAGAGGTTTACGGATATCGTACGCCGGGTCGCGCCGCGTACCTCGGCATGCGCTTGCAGCTCGGCCGCTGACAGGCATCGATTGGCGTTATCATGACGGCCTGGCACAGGCTGGATGCGTTCGTGTCCACCACGAACCAGGGAGCGCGCTATGAGTGAGCCGCAATATGGCTACAAGAGCTTTTCCGAGTTCTATCCTTTCTATTTGCGCGAGCATAGCAATCCGGTCTGCCGGGCACTGCATTACACTGGCACGTCGCTGGCGCTGTTTATCTGGATTTATGCGCTCTGGAGTGGCCAATTTATGTTCTTGCTCGCGGGCGTGGTCGCAGGTTATGGATTTGCCTGGGTCGGCCATTTCTTTTTCGAACACAACCGGCCGGCAACCTTCCGGCATCCGCTCTACAGCTTCATGGGCGACTGGGTCATGCTGAAGGACTTCCTGGCTGGCAGGTTTCGCGACTCCTATCCGGCTTGACGTACGCAACGCTTCGGTTGAATCCGGCTTCGTGCCAATGGCCGGATCATGCTAGAGTCCGTCGGCATGCAGCGACACAGCAACTTTTTCCGCAGCACGTGGCAAGTCACCTTTGCCATGGCTCTGCTGATGTCCCATACCTTGTTGCTCGCACACGCTCACGAGCAGGACGCGGGCCGGGCACAGGTGGCAAGCTGCCTGATCTGCATCGCGGCCCAGCATCCGTCCCCGGCCTGCACTAATTCCTTCCCGGAAGCCGATACCGAAATCGGTCACTCACCCTTCATTGCAGAGTCCGATTCTGCGCTTTGCTCCGCAGCGGCGCCGATCACGCGCCAGAGATCACCACCCGCCTTCGCCTGAAATTGTCAGGACCGGCGCCTCCAGTGCCTGGTGGCGACCCGGTGTTTTCCGATTGACATTGGAATTCGACCCGCACGGCCGTCGTATTCCGATAATTCAGGTGGACAGTGCAATGAGACCCTTTTGGAAGATGGCGGCACTCGCGCTTGGTGTAACCGCCAGTTGCAGTTCATTGGCGCAGAATCTCGCGACAGAAGTCGCCGAACTGAGGCAAATGCTTGCCGCGGCGAAAAGCGACTACGAAACACGCATCGGTGAGCTGGAGCGGCGACTTGAGCAGGCCGAGCGCGTGTCGAACGCGGCCGGCCGGGACGCCGCTGACGCACGTGAAATCGCCGAGCAAGCGGCCATCGACAGCGCGAGCGGTCCGTCGTCTGCCAATGCCTTCAATCCGGCGATCGGCGCCGTGCTGGCGGCACGATACAGCGACGTTGGCGAGGGCTGGGAGGCTATCCCCGGATTCATACCGGGTGGCGAACTCGGTCCCGGAGGTTCCGGCTTTTCGCTCGGTGAGTCCGAGTTAAATCTGAACGCGAACATCGACTCGCGCTTTTTCGGTAATCTGACACTGGCGATCGAGGACGCGGATGGCGAGACGGAAATCGCGGCAGAAGAAGCCTGGATCCAGACGACCGCCCTGCCCTACGGCTTGACCGGAAAGGGTGGGCGGTATTTTTCCAATGTCGGCTATCTGAACGGTTTTCATCCGCATGCAGACGATTTTGTGGACCGGCCCTTGCCCTACCAGGCGTTTTTCGGCGGCCAGTACGTCGCCGACGGACTGCAGATGACGTGGCTTGCACCGACGGCGATGTTTCTCGAG
>JAHKKM010000004.1 GCA_020027645.1 Pseudomonadota bacterium | reverse complement strand
CGATCAAATATTGACGTCGATGCTGCCAGCAGGGACTTTCGCAGTCGCCCCTCTGTCCTGATTACCTGAGAGATCTCACGCCGTACCGGACGCTTACCCCTTCGGCGGGCCGTTTCCGGCCTCTCTCCAGAGCCAATCAGCGTAAGAGTCCTTTTGCCTGAGCGTTTCCGAGCGAGTTGCGCCTTCGGCGCCCCCTGAAGGGGACTCTTCTGCTTACGCTTTCGATTGGTGCGGGCATGATAGCCAAGTCAGCTGTTGGTTGCCAGCAGCGCGGAAGGCAGCAACAATGACGCATCGAAATGCCGCAACGAGACCATGAGCATGATTCGAAACTTTGCCCTGACACTGCTGATTCTTATCGGAAATTCCGCCATCGCTGCAGCACCGGACGATTTCGCGGCCTTGCTCGAGGACGCCTGGGAATGGCAGCTCCGTGAGAATCCGGTCATGGCATCGTCGCTCGGTGACCGTCGCTATAACGGCAGCTGGGCAGATTCGAGTCTCGGCGCCATCGAGTTGCGACAGGAGAAACAGCGTGAATTCATGCAACGGTTGCTCGCCATCGACCCGTCGCAACTCGACGATGCGAATCAGCTGAACTACGAGCTGTTCCGTCGCGACCTGATGACAGACATCGAAGGGTTCCGTTTTCGGGACTACCTGATGCCGGTAAACCAGCGCGGGGGCGTGCAGACGCTGGACGAAGTTGCTGAGCGAATCCCGTTGACGACGATTGCCGATTATGACGATTGGCTGCGGCGCATGGCGTCGGTAGGGAGCCTGATCGACCAGACCACGGCCTTGCAGGAAGAAGGTCGAAAAAGGGGCTACATGCCGCCGAAAATTCTCATGCAGCGCATACCCGATCAGATTGCTGCACAGCTCGTCGAGAACGCGGAAGACAGCCCTTTCTACAAGGTATTCCGAAATCTTCCGGACAGCATTCCACCCGCCGAGCAGGAGCGCCTGCGGACGAGCGCGAGGGAGATCATCGACGATTCCGTCGTTCCCGCCTACCGCAAGTACAGCAGTTACTTCAGCGATACCTACCTGCCCGCCAGTCGCGACAGCATCGACGCATCGTCGTTGCCGGATGGCAAGGAGTTTTACGAATACCGGACCAGGGTCTATACGACGACTGACATGACCCCGGACGAAATACACCGTCTCGGGCTCTCGGAAGTGCAACGGATCCGCGGCGAGATGCAGTTGATCATCGACGAACTGGAGTTCGCCGGCAGCTTCGAGGATTTTCTCGAGTTCCTCCGGACCGACCCACAGTTTTATTACGACACGCCCGAACAGCTGTTCGACGCCTACCTTGCAATCTGCAAGCGCATCGATCCTGAGCTGGTCAAGCTGTTCGGGGTACTGCCGCGCACGCCGTATGGCCTGCGACCGATTCCGGACAACATTGCACCGGACACGACCACCGCTTACTACAGTCAGCCGGCCGCCGATGGCAGCCGTGCCGGCTACTATTACGTCAATCTCTACAAGCCCGAGGTCCGGCCCAAGTACGAAATGGAAGTGCTGTCGGTGCACGAAGCCGTGCCCGGGCATCATCTGCAAATTGCATTGCAGATGGAGCTGGGCGATATGCCCGACTTTCGCCGATACTCGGGATTCACTGCATTCACCGAAGGCTGGGGCCTGTACAGCGAAAGCCTGGGTTATGACCTTGGTCTGTACAAGGACCCATACTCACGATTCGGCGCCCTGACCTATGAAATGTGGCGCGCTGTGCGCCTGGTCGTCGACACAGGCATGCACTACAAAGGCTGGACACGTCAGCAGGCTATCGATTTTTTCAAGGCAAATGCGGCGAAGACCGAGCTCGATATCATCAATGAAATCGATCGCTATATTGGCTGGCCTGGGCAGGCGCTGGCATACAAGATCGGTCAGCTCAAAATACTGGAATTGAGACGTAATGCCGAACAGACACTGGGTGACGCATTCGATATACGCGCGTTCCACGATGCCTTGCTCGGCGGTGGCGCTTTGCCACTGGAAGTCCTGGAGACCCGCATGCATCGCTGGCTTGCGGCACAGATAAACGCCAACTAAGCGGCAACTTCATCCAGCGGCAAGGATTCCTGGCGTTCTGCTGCGAATTCGTGCCTGGAAATTCTTGCGCGTGTTACCGGGTCATCGGCGGAGTTGTAGATCTCGTCGATTCGGGCCACACGCCCGGCAAGCCCTACCCCATTCGCTATCTGGATATTCAGGCCCGGCCTTGCATTCATTTCAAGCATGAGCGGGCCGAGGTTGCGATCGATAACCATGTCGACGCCAACATAACCGAGCTCGGTCACTTCGAGGGCGCGAGCCGATGACTGCAGGATAAAATCCCAGTGCGGTATCCTGAGACCCGCGATCGGTGCGCCCGTATCCGGATGTTCCTCCACAACGTCAATGCCGAGCACGCCTTTCAGCGTCATGCCAGTGCTCATATCGACACCGGCACCGACAGCGCCCTGGTGCAGGTTTGCCTTGCCATCGGAAGAACGGGTCGGCAACCGTACCATCGCCATGATCGGATAGCCGCGGTAGACGATGACCCGGATATCCGGCACGCCCTGGTAGCTGACCTGTTCGAACAACGGATCGAACTGTACACAATATTCGATCAGTGCGGCATCCTTGCCTCCACTCAGGCTGTACTGGCCGCTGACGATATTCGAGATGTGATGCTCCAGCTCCGCCTCAGAAACGATTACACCGCCCGCGGTGCGAAAACTGTCCCGGCGCCGCTTGCTTCTGCTGACGATGACGATGATCCCGTCCCCGCCGCTGCCCTGGGCCGGTTTGATAACGAAGCTCTCCCGACCATCGACGATCTGCGCAAATTTGCTCACATCACCCTGGTGGTCGATTACACCAAACAGCTGCGGCACCGCCATCCCCGCGTCGATTGCCAGCTTTTTCGTCAGTACCTTGTCGTCGACGCGAGGGTAGAAGCGGCGCGGGTTGAGCCGCATGATCAACTCGGCGTTGCGCTCGTTCAAACCGAGCACGCCGGCGTTCCTCAGGCGTTTCGCGGCACCCAACATTTCAATCCCTGCCTATGGCTTTGAATCGCCCCAGTTCGGTGAACCGGTATCCGGTATATCGGCCAAGGATAATTACGATGGCCAGCACCAGCAGCAGCAATTCCGGGAATGCGAAAACGAGATGCTCGAGCCAATCCATGCCCATCGCGAGGTATGCGACGATGGCCACAACCAGGCTGCCAATACCGGCCCGCATCGCGTCGCCCGGGCCCCGTTCTTCCCAAAGAACGGACATGCGCTCGATCGTCATGGCGATGATGACCATCGGGAACAGTGCCACCGAAAGACCGGTTTCCATACCCAGCTTGTGCGACAGAATACTCACCAGCATCATGAGCAAGACCACGACTATGAGTACCGATGCGAGTCGCGGCACCAGCAGCAACCGCAGACGTTCCAGCAGGAACCGGATACTCAGGCCCATTGCCACCAACAGCACGAACAGCACAATGCCCCAAAAGAGCTGTGTCTCGCGAAACGCGAGTGCAATCAGTACCGGCATGAATGTGCCAAACGCATCGATGCCGACGACGTTTCGCATCAGAACCATGACCAATGCGCCAATCGGCATCATCAGTATCACGCTGTACACAGACTGAGTCTGGATAGGCAGGCTGTACAGCGAAAAATCGAACAGCGTCGACTGTGCGATATCGGCGCGCTTTTCAGCGATTGCCATTGCGTCCAGATAGTTCTTCTGCGCGGCCCCGTCATGAATTTCCAGCCAGGGCACGGGCATCATTTCGCGCTGCTGTTCCTGGAGCACCAGGCCGCGGATCATGCGCGCCGGAATTCGGGCAAACTCCAGTATGGTGGTCATCATCTGCACGAAGTCCGAACTCGATTGCGCACCCGCCAGGATCAGTTCGATATTGGAGTTTGGCGACGGGTTGTTAACGAGGCGCAGAAGTTCGGCGGTAAAAGATGCAGGATCGGCAGAGTGGTCACGCACTTCGGCAACCAGCACCTCAACTGCTGTGCGTAGCGGCTCATTGATGAGCGGTGGTATCGGAAAGGGGGGCGTTGTGTCCGACTGCTGGCTGCCCTTGTCTTCATAGACAACGATTCGATAGAACAGGGTCTGCTCGCCGTCGGCCCGCCGTACCGTCCACTCCGCCTCCCGGCCACCGCCTGCGTAATTGACGCCAAAACCAAAATTCTTGGAAACCGAATAATGATCGAGCTTGCCGAAGCCGGGAGTCAGATTGGGAATCTGCAGGTTGACCTTGATCGAGCCGGGGCCGCTATCGAACCGGATCGTGGTCTCGACGGTCCATGCCGGTATTTCCTGTCTTTCATACACCGGAAACCCGAGCACCAGCCACTTGTAAAGGAACATCAGCGTTCCGACCGCGGTCAGAATCGCTGCCAGTACCCATACATAGCTCTTGGTCATTTAGCTGCCTTTTTTGTTTTAAATTGGTTGATTACTGCAGCGGCGCCCGGTCAATACCCGTACGATTCTACACTGTCTGGCAACCTATCGGCGCAGTCCCAATGCGACCCGGGCGACCTGCCTGCGTACCGGTCCGCTGTGATTGAACAGCCGCATACCGCCGCCGCGCAGACGGGAGACGGTCGCTGACTCATTGGCAAACAGTCCGGAGATGCTGTCGATGAACCTGAGCATGAGCTGATTGGCGCCCTTGCGCGCTCGCTCATAACGGCGCAGGCACGGCAAGTCCCCGGGGTATTCTCCGCGCGCCAGCGCGTCGCCGATCGCATCGGTCAGCACCGCGGCATCGGCAAGTCCCAGATTCGCGCCCTGCCCCGCCAGCGGGTGCACACTGTGGGCCGCGTCGCCAACCAGAACGAGACCAGGCAACGCGTACTTCGCAGCATACTGCGCCCGCAACGCAAATGAGCCGCGCGGACCGCAAGGACTCAGTTTGCCGAGCACAAAGTCGCTCGCTTGAGCAAGCATCCGGCCGAGCTCCTCGTCAGATGCTGCCAGGGCTTGACGAGCCAGTTCGTCGCTTGTCGACCAGACTACCGATACACGGCCATCGGCCAGGGGCAAAAGGGCAATCGGCCCGCTACGAAGGAATCTTTGCCATGCGGTGTCGCTATGTTGTTGTTCCGGGCGCAGGTGTGTAACAAACGCCGATTGAGCATAGCGCCAGGCATGCAGGGGGATACCGGCGGCGGTGCGTACGAAAGAATTACTTCCGTCGGCGGCGATCAGCAATTCCGGCCGGATGGGTGTTGCGTCGGCCGCGGTCATGAGGAATCGGTCCCCGGCGCCCCGCACACTGTGAATTTTTGCGCCAAACTGCACTCGTTGTCCGTGCCCGGCGAGCCGACGCAGCAGTCGATCCTGGACCAAAGTGTTCTCGACGATGTTGCCGAGCTCTGCCAGTGCGAAGTCGGCCGCATCAAAGCACAGGG
Source organism: Pseudomonadota bacterium (assembly GCA_020027645.1). Taxonomy (GTDB): domain Bacteria; phylum Pseudomonadota; class Gammaproteobacteria; order Steroidobacterales; family Woeseiaceae; genus JAKEGN01. The sequence continues at coordinate 53,604 of JAHKKM010000004.1, read as the reverse complement.
TCTCCGGCCCGTCCACACTGCCATCGGCGTCCCAGACACGCATCGCCACAAACGGACAGGCACGCATCGAACGAATCTCTTGCCACACTCCGGCACGGCTCAGGATTTCCGCAGAACCTGGCGAAATCGCCGAAACCCGCAGGTCGACGTCTGCAGAAATATCGAATCGCGGCTCATTTCCCGAGTCCACGACAGTGACCCGCAGGCTCTCGGCAAACTCGCTCTCGACCAGCAGCGTTGCCAGGGTCAGGCCCACCATACCGGCACCAACGATGACGATGTCGAACGGCTCTTTCATCTGTTGATCATTCATCTTAAGGGCACGCCGCGCGACAACCTGGGCAGGCGGCCTGCAAGGCCCATGGTATGTCGCGCGAACAACGAGCGAACACCTGGAATCAGGTCGAAGCCCAGCATGCCGGCATTGCGCATAAACCTGAGCGGACCGCGCTGATCACCAAACAGTCGCACCAGTCCGTCGGTGAATCGAACCACTTTGCTATGGTCCGCCTGTCGCCAGCTGGCATACGACTGGAGCAACTCCGGCGATCCGGGATCCGCGCGATCCGGTGCGGCCTCCAGCATTGCATCCAGCAGGCAATCGCACAGTGCCGCAACATCACGCAATCCGAGATTGAATCCCTGCGCCGCGACCGGGTGCAGGCCATGCGCCGCATTCCCGACCAGCACACCTCGCCGTCCAGTCAGGCTGTTGGCCCGGGTCAGCGCCAGCGGATACACCGCGCGCTGGCCCACTCTCGAAAAGCTGCCAAGACGAAAGCCGAACGCCTGTTGCAAGGCGTCGGTAAACAACGCGTCATCCAATTCCATGACGGACCTCGCTCGATCGGCTGACAGGATCCAGACAAAGGCGGCCCGGTTATCGGCGATCGGCAGCATTGCGACAGGACCATCGGCAGTAAATCGCTCAAAAGCCCGGTTATCCGGCGCTATCTCGGGCATCACATTACCGATAACCGCCTGCTGCCCATAGTCACTGGTCCTGGCGCTGATGCCGAGCATGTCGCGCACGGCAGATTTCGCGCCATCGGCGGCCACCAGCAAACGGCACTCGAGCCTGCGGGTTCCCTGGTCAGACTCAAGCTGCACAACAGCAGTGTCGCCTGCTTGTTCTGCCGCGACGGCGGAGATCCTGGCTGGACACAGCATTTCGACATTCTTCAGGCGTGAAAGTGTGCCGTTCAGGACTTCGCCGAGTACCCGGTTGATAACCACATAGCCGAGCGCTTCGACCTGTTGCTCGGTCGCATCGATATGGGAAAAACCGAAACGCCCTTTCTCAGACACGTGAATGCTGCGAATCGGCGTCGCGCCGGCGACAATTTCGGACCAGAGGCCCATGGCCTCGAACATCCGTTGACTGCTGCGTGACAGTGCCGTCGATCGTTCGTCGAAACTGGGTTGTTCGCGGTCGTGGCGTGCGACCGGCTCGATAACGGCAACACTGAGGCCGAGCGGCTCCAGCGCGATGGCCAGGCTGGTGCCGATCATGCCGCCGCCGGCGACGATGATATCGTAGTCGGGCCTTGCATCAGTCGCCAAGCGCAGCATGCCTTTCTACTGCGCCATCAGCTTTTCGATCGCGTCCGGTTCCTTGACCAGCGACCCGGTCAGAACTTCCGGACCATTGGCCGTGACTGCCACGTCGTCTTCGATGCGAACTCCGATGTGTCTCCAGCGAGCTGCAACCTTGCGGCTGTCGCTGATATAGATACCAGGCTCCACTGTCATCACCATGCCAGCCTCGAGTTGGCGCCACTCATCACCGACCTTGTAGTCCCCGACGTCGTGAACGTCCATTCCGAGCCAGTGTCCGGTGCGATGCATGAAAAATTCGCGGTAGGCGCTATCGCGCACCAGGCGCTGCACGGATCCTTCGAGCAAGCCCAACTTCTTGAGGCCGCGCGTGATGACGTTGACGGCTGCGTCATGCGGGTCGTTCCAGTGATTGCCGACGCGCGCCTTGCCAATCGCCGCAAGCTGCGCTTCGAGGACGATTTCATAGACCGCAAGTTGCTCCGGCGAAAACCTGCCACTGACAGGCAGGGTCCTGGTGATGTCGGATGCGTAGTAGTCGAGCTCACAGCCGGCATCGATCAGCACGAGGTCGCCGGACTGCAGTTTGGCGCTGTTGCTGATGTAATGCAGTGTACAGGCGTTGGCGCCGGTCCCGACTATGGGGCTGTAGGACATTGTGGCGTTGTGGCGGCGGAATTCGTGAAGGTACTCTGCCTCGACTTCATATTCGAAAAGTCCGGGAGAAATCATTGATATGGCTCGCGTATGCGCGCCAACGGCAATCTTTGCCGAGCGGCGCAATGCCGCAATTTCGGCGCGGCTTTTGTACAGCCGCATGTCGTGCAACACATGATCGAGGGCAACAAATTCCTGAGGTGTGTGAATGCCCGAAGAGCCCTTTAATCGAAGCGACTTGACCCACTCGGCAACTTGCGTGTCGAACTCGGCATAGGCACCCATGGTGTAATAGACACTGCTTCTGGACTCCATGAGACCCGGCAGGATGTCGTCTATGTCGGAGATCGGAAATGCATCGTCAGCGGAAAAGTCTGCCACGGCTCCGTCGGTTCCGGACCGTGATCCGTCCCAACGCTCCTTGTGGCTGTCCCGCTCGCGGCAAAACAGAATGAACTCACCGTTGGCGCGCCCGGGAGCCAGCACCGCCACGGACTCCGGTTCGGCGAATCCCGTCAGGTAATAGAAATCGCTGTCCTGCCGGTATTTGTATTCGACATCCCTGCTTCGAACGGACTGCGGGGCGCTCGGCAAAATGGCAATTCCGCTGTCGCCAACCATGCGCATAAGCGTCTGGCGGCGGCGCGTGAATTCCTCGCTGTTCATGATTCCCCGAAGTACATGCCGGATTCAATGCATCTGGTTTGACGAGCGGTTTGTGACTGCCGGCGGCTGGCGAAACTCCGCCAGTTCTTCATAGACCAGCTGGGTAACAACGCGCAAGTATTCCTGCAGCTCCACAAACGCCACTTCAGTGGATTCGTCATCGGCATCCTCGTCCACTTCGGCGCGGGTAATTTCCAACATGTCCCTGATTATGTCGTTAAGCGGCTCGCCCGCGAGGCGCTTCTTCAGAACATCGCCTTGCACGCCAAGTACCAGCCCGTTAAGAAACCCTTCGCACCATTGTGCCATGGCCTCGGTGCGAACCGCTGGACTCTCGCTCTCGTCCGGCAGCAACAGGTTGAACTCCGATCCAAGCTCGGCAAGTTGCCGCTCGGTGTCGTCATGCAGCTGACGAAGCTTCGCAGCACACTCCTGCCGGAGGGCGTTGTTGGGGTCAGTGTCTTCGAGTACCTGGGCCAACCAGCGGTCGAGCGCTTCCGCGCCACACAATGCCAGCCGGCTGCAAACCAGGCCGTGTGCCTGCGACGCGTTCCAACTGGATCCGCAACGCCGGAGTGCGGCATCGAGTTCGTAATGATCGACAGTGTCTCTCATTGCACCGTTCGCTAATTCCAGATTACTTGCCGGGTATTGCCAGCGGTCAGCATAATCCCACGTAATGTCCCGATGGGCCATTTCAGTCTGATTTAGGCCCTGGCACCGATTGATTCTACGCCGTAGCGGCTCTATATTGCCGCTATGGCCGACAACGTCAATGTCATGTTCGAACAACAGCTCAAGCGGCTGGAGCAGCGCGTTGATGCACTCGTGAACGTCTGCGACCAGCTCCAGGATGAAAACCGTTCCTTGAAGCAGCGCCAGGACGTGCTCACGGCGGAGCGCGCTACCTTGCTGCAGAAGAATGAACAGGTTCGGGCGCGGGTCGAAGCGATGATAGGACGTCTCAAAGCGATGGAACAGGGAGGCTGACGGTGTCGCGCATGCCCTTAAATCGGACAGGAAATATTTGATGAATGATGTTTATGCGCACGTCAGTGTCCGGATCCTGGAAAAGGAATACCAGGTTTCGTGCCCGGCCAGCGAAAGAACTGACCTGCTGGATTCAGCCGAAGTGCTGAACGCAAAAATGCGCGAGATTCGGGATAGCGGCAAGGTCGTTGGCCTTGACCGTATCGCCGTCATGGCGGCGCTGAATATGGCGAATGAGTTGCTGCATTCTCGAGCCAAGGATAAGGCCCTCGAGCATCATTTCGGCCCCAGATTGAAGCTGATTGCCGATCGGGTTGATGCCGCACTGGGCGCCGGACGGCAACTGGACCTCTGAAGCCGGAATCAGGAACCGTTGGCAGCCCTGGTAACAAGGCCCTTCGGTACCAACAGAATTGACGCCTCCTGCAGTGTACGATGCTGGCCTGGAAACCTTTCGACCCTAACGTTTTACCTCGGGGTCGTGCTCTGTAGGCAACATATGCGCACTACCACTTCGGTGGGAAGCCTGTTGTTGTCACGGCTGGCCCCACTTGTTGCTCCGGTTCGAGAGCGACGGCCGGTAACGGCACAGGCGGGAGGCGTCATCCAATCCCATTTCGGCGGACTCAACCAGTCGGACAAGTCGACACGGTTGTAAGCGGGCACAGGCGGCGTGTGCGCGGCCCCGCCTCAAGAGGTAGCTGATGGCAAAACCCAGGACAGGTGCCGTATCCGCCGGCATGACACTGCAGTCAACGATGCGACGTGACGCCCGTCACCGTCGTAACACGATGCCGGAACCAGATCGCGTGAGCGCGTCCGGAATGATCGCGGACCGCGTCACTCACATGCCAATTTTTGTTCGCAGCCGGTTGATTGCCTGTTATCTGTCGACCGGTAGCGAGGTCGACACGTCCGCCATAATCCTGCGCGCCTGGCGCATGAAGAAGCGCATTTTCGTCCCGGACACGCGTGGCAGCGGCAAGTTGACCTTCCGCGAGATCCGGCCCGAGAGCGAATTCGCCAGCGGCCCGTTTGGCATTCCGGAACCAATTGGCGGATCTGTGCTGGCGGCATCCTTGTTCGATCTGGTTATCGTGCCGGTGGTTGCGTTTGATTCGGATCATCATCGCATCGGTATGGGCGGTGGCTACTACGATCGTACGTTTTCATTTCTCAGACACCGGAAATTATTTCTGAAACCAAAACTTGTCGGGGTCGCTTTCGATTGCCAGAAAGTCGACGAAATCGCGCCAAACCCTTGGGATATACGGCTTTTTCGCATTATTACGCAGGCCGCCTGACGGCCGTAGCAACGACAGTCGGTGACAGACTCTTCCTGTGCAACATCACGCGGAGAATTGTTCCGGATATTCTCAGTGGAGGATTGCAGCGTGTTTTTTGCTTGAAAATTTTTTCGTGTCGAAGTGAAAATTCCGTGTTGCTGATAACGGACAGTAGTGATTCCTGCCGGCTCGAACACAAGCGTGGAGAATTCTTTCAGGCATTTTCACGCCGAAAACTCTTGTTTTCGGAATCTTCAAAAATGTTAACCCGTTCACTTAACGTGCTGGATTTTTAGCTTTTGTTGTATATACTCAACGCCGGGTACCCGACACGGAGAAAATGATGGCTACCAAAAAGAAGGGCAGTAAGAAAGCTTCGAAGCGCAAAGGCGGCAAGAAGCGAAAGACAGCAAAGAAAAAGGCTACAAAGCGTAAGACGAAGAGAAAGGCTGGCAAGAAAAAGGGCAAGCGAAAAGCCAAAAAGAAAGCCAAACGAAGGACCAAGAAAAAAGCCAAGAAGAAGGCCAAGCGCAAATCGAAGCGCCGAGCCAAGAGAAAAGCCAGCAAGCCGGCGGCTCCAGCAATGGGCTCCAAGAAAGGCTAGCTGACGGATTGGAAGATCGGCAGCTCGACGGCTCTGGAGCCGAAGTGATTGCCGTAAGCCTTCTTCCAAAATAAGAGATATGCCCGCGAAAGCGGGCATATTTCGTTTTGCGGCCCGTGATCTGGCGCCGCCTGCGTTGATCCGCTAAGCTCACCGCGGATTCAAGCTTTGATCAGCCCGTCCGATAACGCGAGTCGCGCCATAAATCGGAATCAATCGACCCAATGCAACCCGACGACAAGAAACGGAACGCTGCCAAAGCAGCACTCAATTACATCGGGGACAACACAGTTCTCGGGGTTGGCACAGGCTCCACGGTCAATCACCTTATCGACCTGCTGCCAGGCGTCAAAGATCGCATTCGCAGCGTGGTCTCGAGTTCAACCGCCACGACGACCAGACTGGAGGAACTTGGATTCGAAGTATCGCTATTGAACGAGGTCGGCGATCTCGATCTGTATATCGACGGCGCAGACGAGGCAAACAAGCACCTGCAGCTGATCAAAGGCGGTGGGGGCGCATTGACCCGGGAAAAGGTTCTGGCTGGAGCCGCCCGCAAGTTTGTCTGCATCATCGACGACAGCAAACTGGTTGGCATGCTCGGCAAGTTCCCGTTGCCGATCGAGGTAATCCCAATGGCCCAGTCGTTTGTGGCGCGAAAGCTTGCAAAAATGCGCGGGCAGCCGGTCTGGAGAGAGAAATTTGTTACCGATAACGGTAATCATATTCTCGATGTCCATAACCTGGTCATCAGCAATCCGATGGAAATGGAGACCCGGATCAATCAGTTGCCTGGCGTGCTAACCGTAGGAATTTTTGCACACCGTCCAGCCGACGTGTTGATAATCGGCGACGATTCGGGAATACGCGTTATCGGCAAGTAGACAAACCAGCCAACAAACAAAAAAGCCTTCCGCTCGGAAGGCTTTTTCATTTGTTGGCTGGGGGACAAGGATTCGAACCTTGGTTGGCGGAGTCAGAGTCCGCAGTCCTACCACTAGACGATCCCCCAAATCCGCCTGAGGCAAAAACAGGTCCGATCAAGCCCAAATCGAACTAGCGTTTGGAATACTGCGTAGCCCGTCTTGCTTTGCGCAATCCGACTTTCTTCCGTTCCACTTCTCGCGCATCGCGCGTTACGAAACCGGCCTTTCGCAAGCCTGCTCGCAAGGATTCATCGTACTGCATGAGAGCCCGCGTCAGTCCATGACGAATGGCGCCAGCCTGACCTGTCGTGCCGCCGCCACTGACAGTGACGCTGACATTGAACTTGTCGACCAGCTTCATCAGCTCCAGCGGCTGTCGCACTATCATCCGCGCCGTCTGCCGTCCAAAAAAGCGATCCAGCGGCCGATCATTGATATTGATCTCGCCTGTGCCCGGCGTCAGAAATACGCGCGCCGTAGACGTCTTGCGTCGGCCGGTCCCGTAAAATTGTGTTGCTGTCATGGTTCTTGCCTCAGTCCTGTCGGCGACCCGCCTCAGGCCTTAATTTCCAGCGGTACTGGCTGTTGTGCTGCGTGTGTGTGCTCGGGGCCTGCAAATACACGCAGTTTTGCAAACATTTTTCGGCCCAGAGGATTGCGCGGCAGCATTCCTTTTACCGCGAATTGCAGCGCGCGTTCCGGCTTCTCTTCCATCAGTTTTTTCAACGGTATCGCCTTCAGTTTGCCGACATAGCCGGTATAGCGGTGATACAGCTTGTCCTCCATCTTGTTGCCGGTTACACGTATTTTGTCGGCGTTGACGACAACGATGTAATCGCCCGTATCCACGTGCGGCGTATATTCCGGCTTGTGTTTGCCGCGCAACCTGCGGGCAATTTCGGTGGACAGGCGTCCAAGTGTCTTGCCATCGGCATCGACAACAAACCAGTCGCGACGAACTTCGTCCGGCTTGGCAGAAAACGTCTTCATGATCAATTATTCCAGTTGGAGACTAGCGTTGGGCAGCAGCGCCGGCCCGGCGAACCACCCCGCCGGATCGGGCTGTGCCCTGTGTTTACCCGGCGAAAGGCGCGAAATTCTACTTGACGGCCAGCCCCATTGCAAACGTCCGGGGCAAATTTGCCGCAACAGGCGCGGCCGGGCCGCTTGCCAGAATATTCAGATATTTTAACCGGTTACAGGTGCAAGCCGGGCCGCATGCTGAGCTGACCGGGCGGGGTTTCAATATCTAGAATGCGTATTCCAGGGAAACTGCCGAGTAGGTGTCCGTGCTTTCCGTGCCCGGCAAGACATCGCTGTTGTTCTTTATAGTGTACGACGCAACCAGCGCAAGGTCGCCAATCAGCCGCGCCGTGATAGCCGTGATCGACTCGAGGTAGGTATTGTCTGCGCCCGCTTCGACCACGAAATCCTGGGTGAATGCGGCGGTTTCGCTGAACTGCCACTTGTAATCCAGTCCGGCCCGAAGAATGCCGTTATTCTCTGTCACACCATCGATCCGCTCGGCCTGTCGGGCACCGATACCGATTTCAGCGTTAAGCGTGTGCGGAGCCTTGTCAATCAGCCGCCTGCCATAACCTACCGACTCCGAGAATTGCTCCGGGTAGCCGCTGAAACGGTCTTTCCTCCAGTTCAAGCGGCCAAAGAGGAAGTCCACTTCGCTAAGGTTGCGTTCGCTCTTCCAGCCAAGTTCATATGCCTCGGCGGTCGTGGCCTCGTTTTCGCTGGCGTTGACTGCAAATGCGTCAAGGGTGTGGACCCACTTGCCCGCCGTGTAGCCAAGCTGAAAGCTGGAGTTCATATTCGAGTTTTCGGTGTTACCGCTGGTCGCCAGGTAGCCGAATTTCACATGACCGAACCAGGGCCCGGTCTCCTCGGGCGCCGCTGTCTGGGCCGCCGACCCATTGACAAGACCAAGCCCGATAAGCAAACACACTGCACGCGCAAACATGCGTCATCTCCCATTCAATTCAATTGGCACCAGCCGCCCCAAGTGACCACCGCTCGCCGCGACCGGCATTTCCTGCGACGACTTGTGCCTCCGCCGGCACAAGAGGGCGCGAAGTATAACTGCAGTTTCGTGGTTTGCCGAGTCTCTGCCGCGCAGTAAGCATTCGGGCGTCTGCCAACTTCGAACAGCGCTATACTATGGCCGATGCAGGAGCGACACCTTTCACCGATCGATCGCCTGATTGCAGGCGTTGACAGCGCATTGCGGACCCTGGCATCCGGCGCTTCTGCCGCGGCCAGACCGAATCCGGCAGCGGGCGTTAAAGAGAATCACCTGAGCCGGCGCGAGGTCTCACATTCCGCCGGTCTCATGCGGGTAAACCATGCCGGCGAAATCGCCGCCCAGGGTCTTTACCAGGGGCATGCAGCAGTCGCGCGCAGCAAGGAAATCGAGCAACAAATGAGCGCGGCGGCCGACGAGGAACTCGATCATCTCGGCTGGTGCCGGGAGCGGCTGACGGAGCTTGGCAGCAGGCCAAGCCGGCTCAGCCCTCTGTGGTATGCAGGCGCCTTCGCCATTGGCGCGGCAAGCGGGGTGCTTGGCGATCGTTGGTCGCTTGGCTTTATCGCTGAAACCGAAAATCAGGTCAGCGAACACCTTGGCAGCCACCTGGAGAAACTGCCGCGACAAGACGCACGGAGTCGAGCTATCGTCAGGCAAATGCGTGCCGAGGAAGAACGGCATGGCGCCAATGCGCAACGAGCCGGGGCCGCAGCACTGCCAGATCCGGTGCGCCGCCTGATGCAACTGAGCGCCAGGGTAATGACACGAACGGCATACTGGATTTGATCTTGACCCGTGTCACGTACGGGTGACGACCGAGTTGATTCAAACAGTTTCTCAATAAGTATTACGCACTTAGCTTGCTCTTCCGGGCTGACTGTATTAAAAGAATGGGCGCGGCAGCGTCGAGGATCCAATAAATGCAGACCACAGCAAAAACCTTGAGTGATGTACCAGCGATCAACCGGTTCCTTAGTTATTGCAGGGTTCGAACCGTGCCGTCAAAAACCGTCATGATCCACGCTGGCGACCTGCCCGACGTGCTCTATTACATCGTTGACGGGTCCGTGGAAGTCATGATCGAAGACGAAGACGGGAACGAAATGGTCCTCGCCTATTTGAACAAAGGGCAATTCTTCGGGGAAATGGGTCTTTTCTACGAGCAGCCCACTCGCAGCGCGTGGGTGCGAACCCGCAGCGAGTGTGAAATCGCTGAAATGACCTACCCGCGTTTCCGCCAGATAGCCAGTGAAAGTCCCGGCCTTGTTTTTGAACTCGCAACCCAGCTGGCAACGCGCCTTGACCGAACCAACCGCAAACTGGGTGACCTGGCATTCGTCGACGTCACCGGCAGGGTTGCTCACGCCATCATGGACCTGTGCAATGAACCGGATGCCATGACACACCCTGACGGTATGCAAATCAAGGTCAGCCGCCAGGAACTCAGCCGTCTCGTCGGCTGCTCGCGCGAAATGGCCGGCCGCGTACTAAAAGTGCTGGAAGATCAGGGACTGGTATCCGCGAGCGGCAAGACAATCGTAGTATACGGCGCACGCCCGGTCCGCAAACTTTAGGGCCCACACCGGCTCACGAATCGACTCACGATTCGGCGCACGAATCAGTCCACGGACCAGCAGCCGGGATCTTCCCGACCCTTCGCCTATCGGCGAACTTCAAATAGCCGCGTCGATCGCCTTGCGCATGGCAGTGATGGTCTTTGCGTAGTCGGCACTGCCAAAAATAGCGGAGCCGGCAACAAAGATGTCCGCGCCTGCCGCGGCAATTCTGCCGATATTGTCAACCTTGACGCCCCCATCGATTTCCAACCGAACGTCCAGTCCCCGCGCATCGATCATGCTCCTGACTTGACGCAACTTGCCCAGCGATGACTCGATAAAGGCCTGTCCGCCGAATCCCGGATTGACCGACATGATCAAGACCATGTCGAGCTCATCGAGCACATGCTCAAGCCAATCCAGGGGTGTTGCAGGATTGAACACCAGTCCGGGTTTGCAGCCTTGCTCGCGAATGAGGCCGATCGTGCGATGTACGTGGGTGCTCGCTTCGGGATGAAAGCTGATGTAAGTCGCGCCTGCCCGGGCAAAATCCGGAATCAGCCGATCCACCGGCTCGACCATAAGATGAACATCGATTGGCGCCGCGATACTGTATTTTCGCAGCGCTTCGCAGATCAGGGGCCCTATTGTCAGGTTGGGTACGAAATGATTGTCCATTACATCGAAGTGCACGATGTCCGCTCCGGCGTCGAGCACCGCAGTGACATCCTCGCCAAGACGCGCGAAGTCTGCAGACAGAATGGACGGAGCAATGAGTGGCTTCACGTGAGAATCCTTGAAGGCCAGTGTTGTCAGAGGGCCGCGGCCGGCCAATGCAGAACTGTAACCAATCGCCGCACGCTTTTCACTCTACCGGATGGACCGTCTCGCCTTCAGCATTTCGTATGCCCCGCGAATTTCGCGGGTTTTACGCTCTGCCTCGGCCATCGCTGCAGGATCCGGATTCTTCGAGGCGATCTTGTCAGGGTGATTTCTGTTCATGAGCCTGCGATAAGCTTTCTTGATGTCCTCATTGGTCGAGGACTTGTCGACGCCGAGAGTTGAGTAGGCACGATCGACCTGCGATGCATCGGCATTGCCCTCAGGAGATCGCCTGAACCCCTTTTGTGCCCGCAACATGGCCTCAAGTTGCGCAAGCTCCACCCTCCCGATCTCCAGTTGCTGACAAATCGTCCAGATCATGGCCCGTTCACGCTGGTGCAGACTTGGCTTGGCAAGCGACACTTCCAGCACCAACCTGACAAACAAACCGCGGTGCTCAGTGCGGCGTGCGCCGTGCTCGCGCAGGTTCTGCAATGTAGTTTGTAACGAAAACGAGGCGTTCTTTCCTTCGTCGAACCAGGCAATTGCCTGGCGCGATTCGGCAGCGCCGAGATTCAGCCTGTGCATGATGGACCTTGCAGCACGAATCTCGTCCTCGGAGACGCGCCCGTCGGCTTTTGCCAGGTGACCCATTACCCGGAACAACGCGGCGACAAAATCACCGGACAGACGCTCGCCCGGATGATTGCCGACCCCCGGGATTCGGCCAGCAAAGCCGCGATCGAACTGATGTCCCAATATCAGTCCCAGTAGTGCAAGCAACGGACGCCCGGTTGCAAGGCCGATAAGCGTCCCGATGATTTTTCCGTAATAAGGCATTTGCTTGCGTCCGAGCCGGTTGTCACAATCCGGAATGTCAGTGCTATTGGTCAATGCTAACCGTACGCATTGCCGATTCCCATGCGAGATTGTCCGGCAATTCTTGCCAGGCGTTGAATGAACCGCCATCATGCGGCACACCCGCCCGTCGCAAAACAGACTCCTGAGCCAATGAAGTCGCAGCAGCCCCTGTTCGAATCAGTAATTGCAGATCTGCCCCTGTTGGGCCGGGGCAAGGTGCGCGACATTTATGCAATCGATAACGACTACCTGCTGATCGTAACAACAGACCGTTTGTCGGCGTACGACGTGATCATGCCCGATCCGGTACCGGGCAAGGGCGAGATTCTGACAAGGATTTCAAACTTCTGGTTCGCGATGATGGCGGATATCGTGCCAAATCACCTGACCGGTCGAGAACTTGACGGCATCATCTCCGACGCAGATCTTCGCAAATCCCTGCGACTGCGTTCAACCGTTTGTCGGAGACTGCGCCCTTTGCCGATCGAGGCCGTGATACGCGGCTATCTGATTGGTTCAGGCTGGCGAGACTACCAGGCGTGCGGAAAAGTCTGCGGGATCGCATTGCCGCCGGGTCTGCGACAGGCAGAGCGCTTGCCCGAGGTCCTGTTTACGCCAGCAACCAAGGCCGACGCCGGCATTCACGATGAGAACATCAGTTTCGAACGCACCGTGCAACTGGTTGGCAGCGAGCTTGCATCACGCGTACGCGATTACTCGATTCGCATTTACAAGCGGGCTGCCGAATACGCACTGCAGCGCGGCATCATCATCGCAGATACAAAATTCGAGTTTGGCCAGGACAGTGCCGGCCGGCTGTATCTGATCGACGAAGTGCTGACACCGGACTCATCGCGCTTCTGGCCCGTCGAAGGATACCGTACCGGTATCAGCCCTCCGAGTTTTGACAAGCAGTTCGTTCGCGACTATCTCGATACCCTGGATTGGAACAGGACTGCGCCCGGGCCAAAGATACCGCAGGAAATACTGAAAAAAACCAGCGAAAAGTATCGCGAAGCGCTGAACATACTGACCACTGCGTAGTACAGCCTGGTACGGGATCACGAGTATTCATGGCCGGTGCCACGCCGCTGTGTGTTGCGAGCGAGTTTCGATTTTCGAGTGAACAACACACAGCGGCGTGGCGTCGGCAAAAATGCTTTAGTTTATTGGCGCTGCGACCAGGACCCGATGATGCGGCTGAGCTCCGCAAGGCCGTCAGTCAGCGCGGCCGGACCCGGCTGCAGGATGATCGATGACTTTATCTCGTGCAGATCTCCATTGACGATTGCGGGAATTTCCTGCCAGCCCTTGCGTTCTGCCACCCGCTCGGGACGAAATTTCTTGCCGCACCAGGATCCCAGAATGATATCCGGCTGTCGCTCGATGACTTTGTCACCATCGACGAGGATCCTGTCTTTACCCAATGGATTGACCGCGAGTTCCGGAAAACAGTCATCGCCGCCGGCAATCGAAATCAGTTCGGACACCCAGCGAATGGCACTGATTTGCGGCTCGTCCCATTCTTCGAAATACACCCGCGGACGCTGCGGCAACATCGCAGCCACCTCACCCACTGCTTTCAAGCCATGCTCGAGTCGAGCGACGTACCGTTCAGTCTTGACTTGCGCGCCAACCATGCCGCCAAGCGTACGGATCATTTGCAGGATTTCACTGACCGAGCGTTGATTGAAGACGTGCACCGCAATGCCCTGCCGTATGAGGTCCGACGCGATTTCCGCCTGAAGGTCCGAGAACCCCAGCACCAGGTCCGGTTTCAACGCAACAATTCGCTCGATCTTTGCACTCGTGAATGCCGACACCCGGGGCTTCTCCCTCCTTGCGCGGGGAGGCCGCACGGTGAATCCCGAGATGCCGACGATGCGCCAGTCCTCGCCGATATCGTACAGGGTCTCGGTGGTCTCCTCGGTCAGGCAGACGATTCTCTGTGGGTATGCACTCATGGATTTTCGGCCTTGTTGCTGATCGCCTAAGGTACAATGCGGGCGCGGGTCGCTGCCAATCAGAATCGGAACGGACTAGCCAGGCATGATCGACAGTCTTACGAAACAAATCGAAAAGCTGATCTGGAGCGATTACCTGAAACGTTTCGGGCGGGCCGGTGCCTTTGCTGCCACGATCTTGCGGTACGTCTACGGCATGCTTCGCGACATGCTGTCCGGCCAGCTGACGCTGCACGCGATGAGCCTCGTGTACACCACGCTGCTGTCGATCGTCCCGTTGCTCGGTATCAGCTTCGCCATGGCCAAGGGTCTCGGCGTCTTTAGCAAACTCAAGGAAAATCTCGATACATTCCTTGTGCATCTCGGTCCGGACGCTGAACGAATCTCCAGCCAGCTTTTCGACATGGTCGACAAGGTCAACACTTCGGTTATCGGCGGTATTGGCGTGGCGTTCTTCCTCTGGACCGCTATTTCGACAGTACAAAAGGTCGAGTCGAGCTTCAACTACGTCTGGTATGTCTCCAAACCACGCAACTTTGCCCGACGTTTTACCGAGTATCTGGTTGTTTTGCTCATTGGGCCGGTTGCCATCGGTACAGCCTTCACCATGCTTGGCGCCCTGAGCAGCAATACAGTCGTAAGCCGACTCGAACAGTTGCCGGGTATTGCAGAGCTGTTTCTCCTCGTTGGCAAGTTCCTGCCGTACCTTATGGTCTCTGCAGTGTTCACCTTCCTGTACATGTTCATGCCGAATACGCGGGTGCGGTTCAAGTCGGCGCTGGTCGGGGGACTTGCCGGGGGCATCATGTGGGCCACCATGGGTGTCATCTTCACGACATTCATTTTGTCATCGGTGCGCACGCTGGCCGTGTATGCAACGTTTGCCATCGGCATCGTGAGCCTGATCTGGTTGTACCTGAACTGGCTGATATTGCTGATCGGAGCACAGCTCGCTTTCTATCACCAGAATCCGGTGTTTTTGCGAATCGGCCGGCAGGAACCGCGACTCTCCAACTCCATGCGCGAACGCCTGGCACTGAATGTCATGATGCTGATCGGCCGGTCGTTCAGGGATCCGGGCAAAGGCATAGCCGTCGTCGATCTGAGCGCAAAGCTCAACATTCCTGCGATCGCCTTGGCACCGATCGTCGAATCGCTCGAGCTGGCAGGTCTGCTGCTCACAACAGAAGACGAGAAACTGTTCCCGGGTCAGGAACTGTCACGTCTGCGCCTGAACGATATTCTCAACGTCGTGCGGGCAGAAGGAGAGACAGGCTCAAACCGCGATCCAACCTGGTCCCCTTACATCGCCACCCTCGGAACGGAACTGGATCGTGCTATCTCTGGCGTGGTCGGCGACAGGACACTGGCGGAACTGCTCGACGATCAGGAAAAGAAACAGAAGGTGAAGTCGTAACAGTGAACCTGCAGACGATCCCGTTCGTTCATGCGCCGGCAATAGCCATTTCATCGATCAGCATGGATCCGCAACGAATTCCGCCGCGAAGATCCTGGTCCTGGCCGACCGCCACAATGCGTCGATAAAGACTGCGCAGATTTCCGGCAATCGTCACCTCGTGCACCGGGTAGGCGATGTCGCCATTCTCGACCCAGAAACCCGCAGCACCGCGCGAATAATCGCCGGTCACAGGATTCACGCCGTGCCCGATCAGTTCGTGCACCAGCAAGCCGGTACCCATGTCGCGAACGAGCGCTGCGAGGTCCCTGGCATTTCCGGGAACGATGAGATTGTGCGCTCCTCCGGCATTACCCGTAGTGCTCAGTCCGAGTCGCCTGGCTGAATACGATCCCAGGACATAGCCTTGCAAAACTCCATCCACCACCAGGTCACGATCATGGGTCGCGACGCCTTCGGCATCATAAGGTGCACTTGCCATGCCTTTGGGAATGTGCGGGCGCTCCTGAAGCTGCAGGAATTGCGGAAATATCTGCTCGCCGGCCGCCGCCAGCAGGAACGATGAGCGCCGGTATTGCGCACCGCCGCTGATAGCCGCCACCGCGTGCCCAATGAAACCACGTGCGATTTCCGGCGCCAGCAATACCTTGGCCTTGCAGGTCTTGACCTTTCTTGCGCCAAGTCTGTCGATCGTGCGCCTGGCCGCGCGCTGGCCGACAGCCTTCGCTGGTTCCAGGTCCCGGGGATCCCTGGCCGTGGTGTAGTGATAGTCACGTTGCATGTCGCCGTTCTGTTCGCCGACGACGACGCAACTGATGCTATGACTCGACTTGCGGAAGCTGGCCAGAAATCCGTGCGTATTGCCATAGGCGCGGACACCGTTGTTCGTCGACACGGTCGCTCCCTCGGAATTGGTGACGCGCTTGTCGAAGGATCGCGCCGCATCCTCGCTTTCGACGGCGATGGCAATTGCCTCCTCGGATTCGATCGGCCAGGCGTGCGCAAGATCAAGATCGGGAATTGTCGTCGCCATCAGGTCCGCATCCGCCAGGCCGGCGCAGGGGTCAGCTTCCGTGTAGCGGGCGAATGCGCAGGCTTTCCTGACCGTTTCGCACAAGGCCTCCGCACTGAAATCGGAAGTACCTGCACTGCCCTTGCGCGTACCACAGAAGACGGTCACGCCGACCCCACGATCATTTGTGTACTCGAGATTTTCCACTGTCCCGAGTCTGGCCGTGGCGGCGATTCCGAGATCATGACTGGCGGCGGCTTCGGCCTGGTCGGCCCCGTGTTTTTTCGCTTCCGCAAGAACCACGCGCACGATATCCTCGATATCCCGCCCGCTCATTGTCACACGTGCCAATCCTGTCATCTGGTTGCTATTCCCGATAAAAAGAATTTCAATGTTTGCATGACGTCGATATCCGCATTCCGCGTCGCTGGCGCACAGTAGCTTAGCCGGTGACTGAATCAAAGCCCAGCAAGAGCGCGCTCAAACGACAATTCACTGAATTGCAGGTCCTGGGTGAATCGCTCATTGAACTGACCGACACGCAACTGACTGCAATTGTCGCAGATCCCAAGCTGATCGACGCCGTGCGCCTGGCGCGGTCGACGAATTCGCACGGTGCGCTGCGACGCCAGAAACAGCTCATTGGCAAGCTCATGCGCGGAATCGACGCCGAACCAATACGTATTGCGATCGACGCGCTGAATCGACGCCCGCAGGCGGACAAGCGGGTGTTCCGTGAAGCCGAAGCCTGGCGTGACCGCCTCTGCAGCGATGCCAAAGACTCACTGGCGGAATTCCGCACGCATACCGGCAGCAGCAGCCCGGTATTGCAGCAGCTGGTCGCCGACCATGCCGGGACAACCCTGGAGGCCGCGAGGAAAGCGTTAGCCCGGCAGATTTTCCGTGAGGTGCACAAGGAATTGAGCGCAAAGATGCAGAGCCAGGTCAGCTGACGCTAGAATGCACGCTTTCTGCCCTCGCGCTGCTGCAACCTAAGGCACTATGAAACCCAAAATTGGTCTTGTGATGGGTTCCCGTTCGGACTGGGACACGATGCGTCATGCGAGCGAGATGCTCGACACGCTTGGCATACCGCACGAGGTGCGTGTCGTGTCAGCGCACCGTACGCCGGATCTGCTGTTTGAATACGCAAGCAGCGCCCAGTCGCGCGGACTGCAGGTCATCATCGCCGGCGCAGGTGGTGCGGCACATCTTCCCGGCATGACGGCCGCAAAAACGCTACTGCCGGTGTTGGGCGTCCCCGTGCAATCAAAAGCACTGAGGGGCATGGACTCCCTGCTGTCGATCGTGCAAATGCCCGCGGGGGTGCCCGTGGCCTGCATGGCAATCGGCAAGTCCGGAGCAATCAATGCGGCGCTGCACGCGGCGGCCATTCTGGCCATCAGCGACACGAAAGTTGCCACGGCACTCGGAGCGTGGCGCCAGCAGCAAACCGATGCAGTGCTCGCTGACGACAAGCCGCGCAACGACTCCTGACCCTTGAAAAGACTGGGCGTAATCGGCGCCGGCCAGCTCGGCCAGATGCTGGGCATTGCAGCCAGGCACCTCGGCATCAGTGTCACGTTTCTCGATCCCGCTACCGATCCTCCGGCGGCCACCGTCGGACCGGTCATCTCAAGTCCGTTCGACAGTGAGGAGGGCCTGGCGCGCCTGGCGGCTGCGTCCGACGTGATCACCTATGAATTCGAGAACGTGCCGGTAGCGACCGTGCTCGCAATTGCAGCACGTGTTCCGGTGTTTCCGCCGCCTGCCGCACTTCGGTACGCACAGGACCGGTGGCGCGAAAAGCAATTGTTCGATTCCCTGCAAATCCCGGTGCCGCGCTATGCAAGGATCGATTCGGCGGCGGATCTCACCGAAACGGCAGAGTCACTCGGTCTGCCGCTGGTCCTGAAGACACGCACACTGGGCTATGACGGCAAGGGACAGTTCGTGATTCGTTCAGCGGCCGATCTGGATGCTGCGTGGCGGACCCTAGGGCCCGCTGCACTGATCGCCGAACAATGGATTGATTTCGATTACGAGGTCTCCCTCATCGGCGTGCGCCGGGCCAACGGCGATGTCGTCACTTACGCACTGACGGAGAATCGCCACCGCGACGGCATTCTTCGAGTCTCGTGTGCCCCGTCGAGGAGCACCGCGTTACTGGAGGCCGCGCGTTCATACACCAAGTCCTTGCTGGAGCGCCTCGATTACGTCGGTGTGCTGGCACTCGAGATGTTTGCCGCTGGTAATGCGCTGCTTGCCAATGAATTTGCGCCACGCGTACACAACTCGGGACACTGGACCATCGAAGGAGCCGTGACCAGCCAATTCGAGAACCACGTTCGTGCGATTTTCGACATGCCGCTCGGCGATACGGCGTCGATTGGCTATGCCGGCATGCTGAACCTGATCGGCAGCATGCCGGACAGAAAAACTCTGCCCCGGCATTTCCCCTGGTTCCTGCACGACTACGGGAAATCGCCTCGTCCGGGCCGCAAACTGGGCCATCTCACCTTGCTTGCAGACGACCAGCTGACGCTGGACCAGAGATTGGCCTCGCTCGAGCATCATATTGCCGTTTGAGAAATCGGCAAACTCCGGCAGGAATCGTGCGCGAATCGAGGTGGCGGGGCATTGTAAAATGTATAATACGCCACGAAGTCGCCAGACTAACACCAAGAAAAATACAGGGCCGACAGAGTTTAAGTTTCCGCGCAATGTCATATCTTGAACACTTCAAATTCAAAGAACAGCCGTTTCGGTTGACTCCGGACCCGGAGTTCCTTTACTGGAGCAAGCAACACGCAAGGGCCAAGGCCTACATGGAGTCGACCATCTGGCTTGCCGACGGGTTTGTCGTCATTACAGGCGAAATAGGGTCCGGTAAAACAACACTGCTGCAGTCTTTTCTTTCGGAGCTCGGCGACGACGTGGTCTATGCAGTCATCTCCCAGACCCAGCTGTCACCCTCGCAGTTCCTGCAGGCTGTTCTCACAGAATTCGGCTTCAAGCCTTTCAACAAGCGAAAAGTCGAATTGCTCGACATGTTGAACATGTTCCTTATCGAACAGTACTCGAATGACAAGAAGGTCCTGTTGATTGTCGACGAAGCACAGAACCTGAGCACGAAGGTGCTGGAGGAGATCCGGCTGTTGTCCGGAATCGAGACACACAAGGAGAAAGTGCTGCGGATCATCCTTGCCGGTCAGCCGGAACTCAAGGAAACGCTGGACTCACCAAATCTCAAACAGCTGGTACAGCGCGTGCGTCTCCGCTTCCACCTCGGACCATTGGACAAGCGTGAAACGCGTGAATATATAGCGCACCGGCTGTCGGTTGCCGGCCGACTGGAACCCGGTTTGTTCACCGAGGGCGCCTACGACCTGATCCACCGGTACACCGGTGGCGTGCCGCGTCTCGTCAATACCTTGTGCGATACCGCCCTGCTTTGTGCATTCGCAGACAGCAAATCCGTGGTCGATGAAGCTGACTTGAAAGCGGCGGTCGAAGAACTCAGCTGGCAGGAGCACGAGCAGAGTACCGGCAAGTTCAGGGAACTGATGCAACCGGTTCCGGTCGCCGACACATCGCACATCACACGAATCGAAGTGCGCAGCAAAGGCAAGCTGTTGTCCGAGCATTTGTTCGGACCTGGTCGCATCATTGTGGGCCGATCACCGGATAACGAAATCTTTATCAAGAGCAAGTTCGTCAGCAGGCACCACGCCCAGCTGACTTTCGATGAAACCGGTTGCACCATCGAGGATCTGAACAGTACCAACGGCGTGTACGTCGCCGAGAGGCGGGTCAAGAAGTATCGGCTCAGTCACGGTGATTCCGTATCACTGGGTATCCACGACCTGGTGTATTTTGATCTGCGTGAAGAACAGAAGAGCAAACCGGAGATCGGTCAGGCGGTCAGCGAGCACCAGGCTTGAAGAGCCTGCGGGTTCAGGGATTGGGCGTTCTCGTCGAGCGCCGGTCGGTATGGCGAAAATCGCGCCGTTTCAGCAGCACGACCAGGCCCCCGACCAGGCTCGCCAGGCCAACGAAAAAACAAATGGTCGGCCAGTACCAGTGACCTAGATACATCGAAGCGGCAAGTGTCAGCGCACCGGCAATGATGTAGAAATACGGGAGACTTTCATAGATCGGTCTCGACACCCACATAGTCCATCCCCGGCAAATTCGGCGTAGGACATTGTCCCGTTCCGCGGTGCAATAGTCCAGTCTTTGCCCGGGCCAAAGCTGCCCAGATGGCTTGTATGTCGATGAATTTACAGGCTAAAAACGCCAGACGGCTGTCAGGATCTGCCGCTACGCAGAATTCCGAGTATCCATGACAGTATCGATTCCGAGAGGCCGTCGACCGCCAGATCCTGCTCGACTTCTTTCAAGTCCTTGTGCAGTCCCTGCACAAACTGCAGAGAAGTGTCGTCCATTTCCTTCTCCGTGACAGTGTTTTCCCAAGCCATGATCACGTCTCCTCCGTGTGACGTGCCAATCTACTATCGACATAATGTTTCCGCAGTGAAGCGAATCACAAAGCATTGAGCGCGCAGCTGCTTATGTCAGATGGTGAGCGAGGTCAGGCAGTGCCACCCACCGTCAGTTCGTCGATCTTCAGAGTCGGTTGTCCGACACCCACCGGCACTGACTGTCCGTCCTTGCCGCAGGTTCCCACGCCCGTATCGAATTGAAGGTCATTGCCGACCATCGAGATCTTCTGCAGAACGGCCGGGCCGTCGCCAATCAGCATGGCGCCCTTGACCGGACGTGTCAGTTTGCCGTTTTCGATCAGGTACGCTTCGGTGGCGGAGAACACGAATTTTCCGGAAGTAATGTCTACCTGTCCGCCGCCGAATACCGGTGCATACAGGCCTTTGCTCACCGACTGAATTATTTCCGCCGGGTCGTGCGGTCCGGCCAGCATGTAGGTATTGGTCATTCGCGGCATCGGGATATGTGCGTAAGATTCCCGCCTGCCGTTACCGGTCGGTGCAACACCCATAAGCCGCGCATTCAGGCGATCCTGCATATAGCCGCGCAGGATGCCGTTCTCCACCAGCACATTGTATTGCCCTGGCGTGCCCTCGTCGTCAACCGAAAGCGAGCCGCGGCGATTCGGCAAGGTGCCGTCATCGACAATCGTGCAAAGCGGCGAAGCAACCAGCTGACCGACCCGCCCGCTGAAGGCCGACGTGCCCTTGCGGTTGAAATCCCCCTCCAGTCCATGCCCGACAGCTTCGTGCAACAGAATGCCGGGCCAGCCGGGACCGAGCACAACCGGCATCGGCCCGGCTGGGGCAGGGTCGGCATCCAGTTGCAGCAGGGCCTGGCGCACCGCTTCCCGCGCGTATTCCATCGGCCGGTCGCTTTCCAGAAAGTAGTCGAGATCGCGGCGCGCGCCGCCCCCGGCATAGCCCTGCTCGCGACGACCGTTTTCCTCGACAATAACGCTGACATTCATCCGCACCAGCGGCCGAATGTCCGCTGCGAGCGTTCCGTCCGCCGCGGCAATCAAGATCAGATCCTGATTGCTGCTGAGACTCACGATGACCTGCTCGACCCGCTTGTCGAGAGCGCGAGTGGCGTTTTCGATTCGGCGTAACAGCGCCGTCTTTTGCTCGTCACTTATGCTGGTGATCGGATCCGTCGCCGCGTACAAAGCATGCGGTCGCGTTCCCGGGCCGACCTGCACGGAACGCGACTGTCCTTGACGCGATATAGCGCGCGCCGCGCCCGCTGCTTCAAGCAGCGCAGGTAACTGGATCTCGTCTGAATAGGCAAACCCGGTTTTCTCGCCGCAGACGGCGCGCACACCCACACCCTGGTCGAGATTGAAACTGCCTTCCTTGATACGCCCGTCTTCCATGGACCAGCTTTCCTGGCGGCTGATCTGGAAATAAAGGTCTGCCGCATCGACGTCACGCCGATTGATCGATCCAAGAGCCTCGTTCAAATGCCCTTGCTGCAGGCCGGCGGGCTCGAGCATTCTCGAGATCACAGTATCGATGGCGTACTCAACCGGTTTGTCGGTTGCAATCATTTCATTCTCACTTCAGCCTGCGATGTTGCAGGGCCGGAAATTCCGTTCGAAGTCTTGCAGGCAAGGCTGTATCCAGTGCAGCCACCACGACGCCCTCACCTGCAACCTGCTCCGCCAGCACCGTTCCCCATGGGTCGACGATCAGCGAATGACCGTAGGTCTTGCGGCCGTTCGGGTGCTGGCCGAATTGCCCGGGAGCTATTACGTAGGCGAGATTCTCGATCGCCCTTGCCCGCAGCAGCACATGCCAGTGGGCAGCGCCTGTGACGCTGGTAAATGCGGCCGGAATCGAGAAAGCCACTGCACCGTCATCCGTCAGTCGTCGATACAGCTCCGGAAAGCGCACATCGTAACAGATCGACAATCCCAGTCGCCCGATTGCCGTGTCAATTGTCACGGGCAGCGCTCCATGGGCCATGCTCGCGGATTCACGATAGCGTTCCTTGCGATCGGGAAGATCTACATCGAACAAATGCATCTTTCGATAACAACCACGCAGCACTCCGTGCTCGTCAAAGACCATCGAAGCGCCAAAGCAGCGGTCGGCTTGCCCGGACTGCAGCGGCAGGCTTCCGGCAACGATCCACAGTCCATACCGTGTGGCGGCATCGCGCAAATATTCCTGGATCGGTCCTGCGCCTTCCTTTTCCGCATGCGCCAGTTTGTCTTTGTCCCCGGCACCGACAAACGCAAAATTCTCGGGAAGCACAGCGAGCCGGCAATTGTCTGCAGCGGCAACCTTCAGCAAAGCGTCCACCGTGGCCAAATTTCGCCATTTGTCATTGCCGCTGCACATCTGGATCGCGGCAACGCGGACAATCTGCTCAGCTGGTTCCATTCCGCTCACAACTATTCCGCTGTCTTCAGGCACCCGGCAAGTGCGCTGCTCTCGGCAAAATGCAAGGCGTTGGTAGTATCGACGGCCGGGTCATCCCAGGAACCGTCGATGGCATAATAGATCTGCCCCATTTCCTGCAGCGGTTTCTTGAATATCTGCGAGAAGATCAACAATGCTGCAGCGACCTGCGGTCCTGCAACCACAGCACCAACGACCGGCAAAGTGTTGCCGACGTTGGCGCTCACCACGGCGGTCTGACTGTAATCGCGGCTGGACAGTCCGGCGCGTCCAACCACACCGACGTCGGCTGCAGGACCTTTCAGTGACAGATCGCAGGTATACGCGTTGCCTTGTGCAATACGAAACCGGCCGGTTATCTCGTCAAAACCGAAGCCCTTTTCAAGAACATCACTGAAGTCGAGCGACAGTCGTCTTGGCAGGGCTACGATACTCATCAAGCCGAATACGCGGCCAGGCCCGGGCTCCACATCGTTCAGCTGTCCCGGTCCAAAACGCACGCTCACATCGCCATTCAATTTCTCGAGGTAATCGGCTCTCGGTCCACCCGACCAGTTCAGGTCCAGCAGGATCTCCAAGTCCTGACCGACGATGCCCGGCTCGTAGTTGAGCCGCTGCATGGTCTTGTTGACATCGTTGCTGGTCAGCCGGGCATTGACAAAACTTCGCTGACCGGAGGCATCCTGATCGTCGATAACCCATCCGGCACTACCTTCGATGGTGAAACTTTCGTCCTTGGCCAACACATTTGCTGCCTCGATGCCACGCGCAGTCTTTTCGAACAGGGCACTGAAATTGCCGAGGTGCCGGTCGCCGAATGCAAACTCCTTTGCGGTCAGCGCAATTGCAGGCAGGCGTCGCGGATCCGTTGTGTCGGTCTTGTCTTCCGTTGCTGTCTCTTTGCCGGGCAAAGTCAGCAATTGCATATCAAGACTGATCGGCCTGTCGCCCGAGAAATCGTAAGGTATGCTGAGTGTGCCCACCGCATGGATTCCGTTCAGCTCTACAACCCAGTCCTGTGCTGAACGATTGACCACGACGCGCTGGGCAATCAGGTGCTGTCCTATCGCATCCAGCTTGTCGATCGTCAGATCGATTGACCGAATCCGGTCGCCAAGTCCGACATTTCCGGTTCCGCGTCTCATCAATGCAAGCCAGTCATCGAGGCGCAATTCATCCATCTGCCCCTGTATGTGCAATCCGCGCGTGTCAGCAATGCCGGGGAGACTGCCGCCAACTGACAGCACGCCACGATCAAAGTCCCACGCGTCGTCCGTGTTTTCGAATGACAGTGACCAGAGCAGCTGTTCCCGGTAGCTGCCACTGGAATCGATGCGATTGCCGCCTGCCATGTCGACCGCAAATGAAAGGGGCGCCACATCCGCAACTGCCTTGTGGAACGGTGGTGGCAAGTCCAGTGCAAGGCCCTGCAACTCCGACTCGACCGCTATGCGGAACGGCGCGCCCTCCTCTTCCTGCCGTGCCGGAAACATCAGCTTCGCGACGAAAGGTGTCGATCCCTCGAGGAATTCACCCAGCGGTACGCCAAGCTGGTTGACGATCGCGTCGGCGCTTGCCTGCCCGGTAGCTGTGGC
The DNA here is from genome assembly GCA_020027645.1 of Pseudomonadota bacterium. Classification (GTDB taxonomy): domain Bacteria; phylum Pseudomonadota; class Gammaproteobacteria; order Steroidobacterales; family Woeseiaceae; genus JAKEGN01. Next base: position 28,745 of record JAHKKM010000004.1, on the reverse strand, counting down.
GATGACGGTATAGTCCGGCAGCTCTTCGCCTGCTTTCCGCAACTCGATATCGACAGGTTCGCCGAGGAACCGGCCAAACAGCATCTCCGAACGGATGTCGTTTCGCGATACGACGACCAGGCCGTTCAATTCGGTGACGGGCGCCGGAAACCCCTCGACGCGAATCGAGCCATTGCTAGCGCGGATACGCGTTTCGAAATCGTATTGCTCTTTTTCAGCGATGGGATACACCAGCCGCAAATCGAAAGACGCATCGCCATCAACATCGAGACGATCGAGCTGTCCGCCAAAAACAGTGGCTATCGGACTTTGCCGCGAAAAGTCCCTTATGGATTCCAGGGTGCCGGTGGCAAAGGCATTGATTTCAAGAACCGGTTTGCGAAGGTCGGCGATTTCAATTATCGCATCCTGCACCCTGTTGCCCGCGTTGACTGCGAAATTCTTGTGCGAGTAAAGCCGTGTCTTGTCGACCACGATGTCCAGGTTCATGTTGGTTGCTGCAGGCCACAAATCCGAATAGCGGAGAACGGCGTCCGTGACTACGGCATCGATACGAAAGATGCCCTCGGCGCCGCTGAATGGAAATAGCTCCAGCGGACCGACGATGCGCGTGGTGGCGCGCGGAATGCTGCCGGAGACAAGTGCGCCGGTCAGCCAGCGGTATAGCGGCGGCTTGATGGCCTGCATGGGCAGATACCGCCTGACGCTGCCGATGTCATTCAGACTCCAGTCACTTTGGAGATCGATCGTCGCCGAACTGCCGTCGGCCGGCGCATTGATCTGCAAACTGGTCTGGCTGCTGAAATCGGTGTTCCGCACGTGGATACTGTCGGACAGCACGATGATGCCATCCGCATTTCGGCGCCATATGATCGTGCCAGTGGCGTCATCCAGAATTACTGGTTCGGGCAACTCTGCCGGCAGTGTGAAAACCAGGCCCTCCGAGTCAACCTCGATGCGACCGCCGGCGGAGTCGGCTCTCAGACTGCCACTGAAACCGCGCAAACCCGGCCACTTATCGACGGCCAATATGCCGGCGGACTCAAAACGCGTCGACAACTCAAATGCCGGGGACCCGACATCCAGTCCCGACTGTGTGAACGAAAAATCGCGCAGGACTCCGTCTGCAGCAAATCGCGCCATCTGTTCCCGGAGATTCTCGGGCAGCCAGGGTGCAAATACACTGAGATCCTGCAGCCTCACGTACGATGCGCCAACACTTAACGATTGGGTGGCGCCCGTTGCAGAAAGGCCAGCCTGCAACTGCCACTCTGACTTTGGCCAGGCATCACCCTCATCTTTGTCGAGGCTGAACTCGCTTCCGGCCAGCAGCCAGCCATCGTTTGCCCGTGTGAATTCCAGCCGGCCGCTGGCGTCAAATCCGGGACCCGAATTGTCTGCCGCAAGGTTGCTCAGAACGACATTGGCAGTGGCGCTTTGCAGACCCGCATTCGAGCGTTGAATCCACAGACTGACACTGGCCACACCCGAAGTGATGTCCGGCAGTCCGTCGGGCTGCAGAGCCGACCAGGCAGCAAGGTTCAGCGACGCTCCTTCGATAAAGAACTGCCAGGACAGGCTGGATTCCGGCTGCTGCCGCTGACTCACCGAGACCTTGAGCCGCTCGCCGAACGCCTCCGGCGGATCGATGGCGGCATCGACCGCGATCAGCTCCCGGTCACGCCGGACCTCGAGATCCTCGATTGTGAAGGTGAGGACCTGGTCGAGTCCGGGATGCTGGTAGTGCACCAGGATGTCGCTGCCAAGCAGCGAGATATCGCCTGCCATTTCCGCTGACGCAATCCTGCCCCCGGTCAGTTCCTCGAGTGCCATGCCCTGCACGCTCCACGTCCCGTCGTCCGCCAGTACCACAGATACCTCAGTGCCTTGAAACAACACCCGGTCAGCAACCAGCTCCCGATCCCGCAGCAGGCGCAACAGGCTCACGCCAACGCTGACTTCCTCGACCCGCAAAAGGGGGGTGTCAGACGGCACCCGGCTCAACACAGCGCGTCGAAAGCTCAGCTCCGGTCCGCGCAGGCGCCAGCGTGCATTCATGTCCAGAAATTCCACCTGCATGCCGATCGCGGCACTTGCCCAGTGCTTGATCTGTTCCTGGTATTCCGGCAGGCGCGGCAGCATCAGGCGAAACAGGCCTACCGCGATCGCCAGCACAATAACGATTGTCGCCGCGAGGTATGCAGCCACCTTGGCCAGTTTTTGCAGGAATCGGTTCATGTTCGAGTCACTTGTCAGACCAGCACGACGTCAAATTGATCCTGCAGATACAAAGATTCGGGTTGCAGGCGGATGCGCTTGCCGGTGTGACTCTCGATCTCCCCAAGTGCCCTGGCGTCCTCGTCCAGCAAGAATTCGATCACGTTCTGATGCGCCAGCACCAGGACTTCTGCGAAACTGAACTGGCGCTGCTGCCGGATAATTTCGCGAAAAATCTCGAAACAGACGGTTTCCGGTTTCATGACAAAGCCTTTGCCGCCGCAATAGCTGCAGTCTTCGCACAACACATGCTGCAGGCTCTCGCGGGTCCGTTTGCGGGTCATTTCGACCAGGCCCAGAGGCGACACGGGCATGATCTGGTGTTTTGCATGGTCTCGGGCCATGGATTGCTGAAACAATTCCATCACGCGATCGCGATGTTCGGGTTCTTCCATGTCGATGAAGTCAATGATGATGATGCCGCCCAGGTTCCGCAGCCGGAGTTGGCGGGCGATGGCGACGGCCGCCTCGAGATTGGTGCGATAAATTGTATCCTCGAGGTTTCGGTAGCCGACGTATCCACCGGTATTGACATCGATCGTGGTCATCGCCTCGGTTTGATCAAAAATCAAATATCCGCCTGATTTTAAAGGGATATTACGCTCAAGCGCTTTGTGAATTTCGTCTTCTGTACCGTGCAGGTCGAAAATCGGCCGGCGTCGCGCGTACAGCTCGAGCATGGTCTCGATCTCTGGCAGAAAACGTTTGGCAAAGGACTGCATCTTGTCCAAATATTCCTTTGAATCCACCAGGATTCGCTCGACGTCGCCGCTCACCATGTCGCGCAACATGCGGATTGGCAGGGACAGGTCTTCGTGCACCAGAGATTTTGCCGGCGCCTTGCTGCACTCAAGCTGAATGGCCGCCCAGAGCTTCTGCAGAAATTCGAGATCCGATGCCAGGGTCGTCTCGCCGATGCCATCGGCGGCCGTTCGAACGATCAACCCACCCGCCAGTTTCTCCTGCAGCCCCTCCAGCAAGCCACGCAGGCGGTTGCGTTCCGTTTCATCCTCGATACGCGATGATATGCCGATGCCACTGCCGGCTGGCAGGTACACCAGGAAGCGCGATGGCAGGGTTATGAAAGTGGTAAGGCGTGCACCCTTGGTACCCAGTGGATCTTTCACAACCTGCACCAGGATCTCATCACCTTCGTGCACCAGCCCTCGAATATCCGGAAGTGGCTCATCGCTTTCGGCGCCATCGGCTTCGCCGCGGCGCACAATATCCGACACGTGCAAAAAGGCAGTACGGTCAAGCCCGATGTCGATGAAAGCTGCCTGCATTCCGGGGAGTACGCGGGTGACACTGCCCTTGTAGATGTTGCTGATCAGTCCTCGGCGCGCTTCGCGTTCGATGTGCACTTCCTGGAGCACGCCGTTTTCCAGCAGAGCTGCGCGAATTTCCCGCGGTGTGACGTTGATCAGAATCTCTTCCCGCGGTGATTCGTCGGTCACGATCTGAGTCCCTGGAAAGTTGTCATGCGCAGAATGTCCATTCCGGCCGCGCGCAGCAATCCGGCTGTTTCGTATACCGGCAGACCGACGACTCCGGAATAACTGCCGGAGAGTGACTCGACGAATACTCCGGCAAGGCCCTGGATTCCGTAGGCCCCAGCCTTGCCGCGATACTCGCCGGAGCGGCAATACGCGGCGGCCTCATCAACGGAAATCTCCCGGAAACGCACTTCGGTGCAGGACAAGGCCGTATCTTCCACCCCGGCCTTCAGCAATGCCACGGCGGTAAGGACCCGGTGAGCGCGTCCGGACAGACAGGCCAGCATCTCCATGGCCTCATCCATCGACGCAGCCTTGCCGAAAATCCGCGAGTCGAGTACGACCGCCGTGTCCGCGCCCAGTATGACCGTCGAAGGCCGCTCGGCCGCAGCTCGTGCTTTCGCTATGGCGAGACGCATCACCATGGGCTCGGCAGCTTCCCCGTCGAGCGGAGTCTCGTCGATATCACTGGCAGACCAGCTGAATGGCAGGCCAAGCGCGTTGAGGATCTCGTGTCGGCGCAGAGACGACGACGCCAGATGCAGTTTGAGCTTATTCACGATGGTAGGGATGGCCCTTGGCGATGGCCCAGGCGCGATACAGCTGCTCGGCAAACAGCACCCGGGCCATGCCGTGCGGCAGCGTCAATCGCGACAGCGACCAGCAGAAATCAGCCCGCCCCCGGACTTGCATCCCGACTCCGTCCGGACCGCCAATTACGAAACAGAGATCGCGACCGGCGGCCAACCAGGCTTCGAGCCGGGTGGCGAATTCCCGGCTGGTGGTGTGCTCGCCTTTCTCATCGAGCAGCACCACGTTTTCGTCCGGTTTGAGACCGGCCAGGATTTTCTGCTGTTCTTCAGCGATGGCCGCTCCAGCCGCATCAGTCCGGCCACGTTTTGCGACCGGCACAGTGTGCAGGATGAAGCGCCACTGTTTCGGCAGGCGCCCGACATAGTCATCGAACGCCGCATCGACCCAGGACGGCTGGCGATCACCGACCGCAATGAGGCGAATGTGCACACTTCACCTGTCTTTCACAGCGAGGTCAGTGGCAAGGCTGGGCGACCAGAGCTTCTCCAGATTGTAGAATTCGCGCGCTCGCGGCAGCATGACGTGGACCAGCACGTCCTGAAGATCGAGCAACACCCATTCGCTGCCCTCTCCGCCTTCGACGCCCGTGGGCCGGTGCCCGGCCTCCCTGGACTTTTCCTCCGCGGCGTCGGCAAGTGCCTTGACGTGCCGAATCGATGTGCCGCTCGCAACTATCATGTAGTCCGTCACCGAGGTCATCTTGCGAACATCGAGTATGACAATGTCTTTTGCCTTCACGTCCTCGAGGGATTTGACCACCAGCTTGCTTAACTTTTCACTGTTCATTCAGCTTTCCGATACATAAACAAATTCTGTCAATTCAGTTGGCCCGCGGCGTAGTCGCGGCAGCGGCGTAACAGCCACTTTGAGCGATAACCTCACGGACACTGTCCGGCATGAGGAAACGCGGATCCCGGCCAGCGGCGACCAGTTCCCTGATCTCCGTCGATGAGATCTCGAGTTGCGTGACATCGTGGATATAGATGAATCCCGCCCTGGCCTGATGCAGGTCGCCGATGCGATGCGTGCCTCGATCGGTCAGCAACTCGCCGAGTGGCCCCATGTCCGGCGCACGCCAGCCGGGCCTGTGTGCGACAACGATGTGTGCCAGCTGCAAAATCTCGCGCCACTGATACCACTTGTGCAAACCCAGGAACGCGTCCATACCGATGATCAACGCAATTGGCCGCAATGGAAATTCAACCCGCAGTGCCGAAAGCGTGTCGACGGAATACGAGGGACCTTCCCGTTGCAGTTCGCGATCATCGACGACGAAGCCGCGCTGTCCCTGCGTGGCCACCTGCACCATCTTCAGCCTCAGCTCCGCAGCAGCATGCGGCGTCGGGCGGTGCGGCGGATTACCGCAGGGCATGAAGCGCACTTCGTCAAAGCGCAACGCCTGCAACATCTCGAAGGCCGTGCGCAGGTGTCCATAGTGGATCGGATCGAACGTGCCTCCGAAAACTCCCATCGAACTCAAGGCCGCTCTCCACGTTCGCCGCCTGCGAGCAGGATCGTCATGCCGCCCTTTGGATCCCGCGGGACAGGCCTACTACAATTTCGGTTGCCAGTGCCCACGGGTCGCCGCCGGATTGACCCTTTGCCGCAGCGTCTGCCTGTCGAGCAAGTTTCAGCAGGTGAAAGAATTCGGCAGGCTGATGCCGGCCGATGCATGCCCTTACCAGTCCCTCGCGGTTTCGCCACACTCCGGCTTTTTGCAGCGCATTACTCAGGCTTGCGCCCCGCGCCACGTTGTCGGCCAGTTGTGCGAGCGTGCGCAATTCTCTGCTCAGGGCCCACACGACGATGACCGGCTCCATTCCTTCAACGCGAACTGCGCCAAGAATTCGCACAGCCCTGGCGGCGTCACCACCGACAGCCGCATCGACAAGCTTGTAAACATCGAAACGGCTGCTGTCAGCGACAGCTTGCTCGACGTCTGCAAGCGTGATTCTTCCTTCCCCGGCCAACAGCCGCAATTTATCGATTTCCTGTTGCGCCGCCAGCAAATTCCCTTCAACCCTGTCCGCCAGCAGCTGAACTGATTCACGTTCCGGCATCAGTCCGGCACGGCGCATGCGTTCGCCGATCCACCGTGGCAATTCCGTAATGCTCACTGGCCAGACTTGAACACTTGCGCCGCGCTTTTCGATCGATTTGACCCAGCCGGAGGCGCTCGCCGATTTGTCGAGTTTCGGCGCACTTACGATCAATAACAAATCGCTGCCGGACCGTTCTACAAGCGCAGCAATGGCGTCGCCGCCTTCCTTTCCGGGTTTGCCGGTCGGCAGGCGTAGTTCCAGGATGCGGCGTTCGGCAAACAGCGAAAGATTAGCGGCACTGCCGCTGAGTTCGTCCCAGTCGAAGCGCGCTTCGGCGACGTGCAGTTCGCGTGAATCCATGCCCGATTCGCGCGCCTTCTGCCGTATGGCGTCGGTTGCCTCCTGCACCAACAGGGGTTCGTCCCCGCTGACCAGATAACAAGGCAGAAGCGAACTTCGGAGATGCGTCGCAAGCTGATTGGCCGGTATTTTCACGCGCTCTTGACGAAAAGCTGGCCGGCCAGCCGGAATAATCGGGCGGTATCGGGATAATTCATCTGGCACCGATCATACAGCGAGCACTGCAGGCCAACCAGCCGGTCGCGCCGCCGCGGTCAGGCATCGTCGAGTTGATCCAGAACGACAGACTCGCCGGCCAGCAACACCGGAATACCATCGGCAACCGGGTACATGCGCTTGCCGTCATCGGTAACCAGCGCCTCACGCAGAGCCTCCGCCAGCACGACCCCGCTATCGTTGACAAGGCGGCCCTCGGCAATGGCGGTGTTGATCCGGCGAAGCTGGTCGCTGCCGGCGCGTATCAGGCCCTTGTGGCTTACCGGGCAGCAGAGAATTGCCAGCAAGCGCTTATCCATGGCTGTCATGCGTCCTGCCCGGGCTTTGTTTGTTCATCAATCACTTGTGCGCTATTTTGTTATGTTATACCATTAATTCACGGTTTCGGAGGCACTTGCCTCCTCGCAGCAAGACCATCTTACGGCAAGCACTTATGGATAACAGCCAGACCCAGGGAAATTCGGTGCTGGACCGGACCGCTGTCGCACTGTCCGGGCTATGCCTGTTGCATTGCCTGGCACTGCCTTTCGTCGTCGGCTTACTGCCGTTTGCCGGACAAGTCGGCAACAATCACTTTCACCTGCAGATGCTCCTGATCGTTGTACCGGTCAGTGTGATTGCCCTTGTGATCGGATTCCGGCGCCATGGCAGGGTCGCTGTGCTGTGGGGAGGCGCGGTCGGCCTGCTGCTGTTGTTTGCCGGAGCAACCTTGGTCCATGATCAGCTCGGCCTGTTGGCCGACCGGACGGTCACCGTTGCCGCTGCGCTGACACTGTCCGTCGTGCATTTCTTCAATAGCCGCCTGTCATTGCATCTGCTGCGGCAACAAGCTGCTCGCTAGGAATAACCGCCGGCTAACTTTCGAGTTGCACCAGCAGGTCCTGGCGATGCCGTTTTCTCAGCAACTGAATTAACAGTTCCCGGTCCTGTTCCAGGGGACGAAAACGCGGGTTGCGGTGCAGACAGCGTGTAAGTACGCGAATGGTTGCCGCGTCCTGATCTAGACGGAGCAGACGGCTGAGATAAGGTTGCGCGAAGAACAGCACCGCATCGGCCGACTCCCAGCGCATCATTTCATCGAAGAACCATTGCCAGGCATCGTCAACGTCGACCTCTGCATCGATCCGGTCGCGGATGTGTTTCAAGCCGCCATCGCGATTACCGCGGCTGATGAAACCGTATGCGTGACTGGCGACGGTCTGACGATCGCTGTGCAGTTTTCTGCCCAGCGACGATTCATCGGTCCCGGCGGCATCCGGAATGTCGACCTCGAGCTGCATCCCGTTGCGGTGCATTACACCACCGGTCAGGCTGCACAACAGGAACAGCAGATAACTTCCGCCCAGGTCGAGCAACGGTGTCGGAGATCCGGCCACCGACAGGCCATAGAGAACGGAGGATAAAGCGAGCACTGCCAGCGGTATCAGAAGGTATCCCGGCATGCTGCGGCCAATGACCCTGCCGACAAGCAGTGGATTGATGCTCGCGAGCGGCGAACGGGTCATGGTCAGAATGGTCAGTGACGCAGGAACAAGCAGCACGAAGGCGACCACTGGCAATGCGGCAATCAATATTCCGTATTCCGCTGGCGCCACGCCGCCAAACAGGAAATATTCGAACCACACGATTGCCGCGACCGGTACCAACGGAAACAGCGTCCACAGGCTGTCGACCAGGCTGAACATTTCAAGGGTCGGTGGCTCGGGTTGCCGGCCGTGAGCTCGGGCATCCAGGATGGCGAGCAGGTAGCGCACATACGCCGGCAAGGACACTACCAACAGAAACAGTCCCAGGCGACCGGCCTTGTCCACGATCACCAGCAATGCCCAGAAGAACAGCAGCGCCAGCAACATCACCGGTTGTGTCAGCGGATAGGCAATTTCGCGAACAAAGTCAGCGAGTTTCACTGTCCCTGTCCGAATGCGTGCGCTCAGGTACCGGATCGTAGCCGGAACCGCCCCAGGGATGACAACGGCAAATCCGTCGCAGCATGAGCCAGCCACCGTGCAAACCGCCAAAACGGCGCAACGCCTCTTCCGCATAAGCCGAGCAGCTTGGCTCGAAGCGGCAATTGACGCCGAGCAGCGGCGAAATCAGCTTGCGATACAGCCAGACCAGGCCCAGCAACGGCCAGGACAATAATTTGCCCAGGGCATCAAGCATCAGCCACGCCGCCAGCGCGTTCCGTCAGGACCGTCTTCAATCGAGATTCCGGATGCTGCCAGCTGAGCGCGCAGTTGGTCCGCTTTCGCGAAATCGCGAGCAGCACGCGCCGCATTGCGTTGCTCGATCAGTGATTCGACCTCGTCCGGCAACATGGCACCTTCGCCAGCGAACCACTCCTCAGCGTCAATTTGCAGAATGCCGACCAGGTCTCCGGCAGCGAGAATCGAGGCGGCCAGTTTTTGTTTCTGTATCGGGTCCGACGAGCGATTCAGTTCCCGTGTCAGACTGAATATCTCGGCCATCGCCTTCGGCGTATTCAGATCGTCCTCGAGTGCCGCAATCACAGCGTCGGGAACCTCCGCGCGACGGCGCAAGTCCGGTGGCACTTCGATTGCGCGGATTGCACCGTAGAGGCGATCGAGCATTCGCCTGGCAGATTCCAGGGTTTCGTCCGACCAGTCCAGCGGCTGACGGTAATGCGCTCCGAGCAAGGCCAGGCGAATGACCTCGCCGGGAACAGTTTTGACCAGATCGCGCACCAGCACGACGTTGCCCAGGGATTTGGACATCTTGGTATCGTCGATGCTGAGAAAACCGTTATGCAGCCAGTAGCGTGCAAACACCGCACCCTTGTGTGCACAGGTGCTTTGCGCGAGTTCGTTCTCATGGTGCGGGAAAACCAGGTCCTGCCCGCCGGCATGTATATCTATCGTTCGGCCCAGATGTTTTTCCGCCATGGCCGAGCACTCGATGTGCCAGCCCGGCCTGCCCCTGCCCCAGGGCGATTCCCAGCCGGGCAGGTCCGGGGTGGACGGTTTCCATAGCACGAAGTCATGTGCGGCCCGCTTGTACGGCGCAACTTCAACGCGCGCGCCGGCCATCATTTCACGCAGGTCACGCCGCGACAGTTGTCCATAATCTTTATACGCGGACACGTCGAACAACACATGAGCCTCGGCAACATAGGCATGACCGCTGTCGAGGAGGATCTCAATCATTGCAATCATGTCATCGACGTGACGCGTGGCGCGCGGTTCGACATCGGGGGCACGGACACCGAGTGCACCCATATCTTCGTTATAGGCCCTGATGAACCTTTCGGTTATGGCTTCGATGGGTTTGCCCGCTGCAGCGGCAGCGGCATTGATCTTGTCATCCACATCCGTAATGTTCCGCGCGAACGTCACGTGGTAACGGCGGCGCAACACACGGGCGAGCAAGTCAAATACTACGGCTGGACGGGCATTTCCTATGTGCGCATAGTTGTAGACCGTCGGACCACAGAGGTACATGGTTACGCGACCGGGCGTCAGGGGCTCGAATGGAATCTTCTCGCCCTTCAATGTGTCGTGCAGATAGATCGTCATGAGCTTGCAGATGCCGGAGACGGGCCAATGATAGCAACTCCGGCGGCTGGCGGATTGACTGCGGGCGCCACAACCCGCTCGGCACCGTCACATACAGGACGCCGGACCTCAAACTCGACGGCCCACAATCAGTATCGGCCATCCGATTTTGGATGGCGTGCCGCACGGCGCTTCGCGACCACGGTCTGTGGTTCCTGTTGCATGATAGCGCGCGCCTGATAGCTATACTCGACCGTGCCAACCAGCCACAGCGCATAACCTATGAACTCTATGAGTTCCTCGACGGCGAGCTTGACGATTCGCTGATAATGTTCGCCCTGCACTGCCTGCCAGAACGACTCGTGACCGATGAAGGTCGCACCGGCAAAGACGACGACCGCACCGGCGAAATACAGCGTAAGGCCGGGTGACGGCCAGACACGAAACCAGGCGATGCGCAGACGCTTCCAGTGTCGGTAACAGTAAACGATGACCAGGGCGCTGACGACGGCGACCATCACCTGCCACAGGTTATCGACAATATACGTATCCAGAAAGTAGTCGAGTTCACGCAGCAGAAACACCAGGGCAACGCCCGCGAAAAGAATTGCGACCGGACGCTGCGCCGGGCAGTGTCTCGCCGTCCAGGCGAGCAGCGCTCCGCAGATGACCAAAATCATTAACTGGATGATCTCGACAGGGGAGTATTCGCTCGTACCTAGTGCGTCACCAGGACCTGCAAATGTCTGCAATTGAAGCGCGCCCGGAAATGAAATCTCGAGTCGGGTCAACAGTGCCGTGACCAGTGCAACTGCGATGAAATAGGTGATGTACCTGATGAACAACATGTCACATCGCCTGGCGCGGGGTTATCAAATATACCGCAATTCCCGCCTGTGGCATGCAGCAGTGTCAGGCCTGGCGCTGATTCCAGCGTGGGCTGCCGTCCACTGTGAGCAAACCGTTAGCTATCAACCAGTCACGCGCATCGGATGCGTCGTTTTGGAACCAGCTTGCAGTATTCCCCAAGCGAAAGCTGTAGCCCCAGCTGTCCATATCCTGCATCAGCCGTTGGCGGGTGACGCCAGGCACGCACGCGGCGAGTTCAATCTGCAGGTAGCAGACAGCGGACTCCTCGAGATCGTTACCGCCTGCATCGGTGTGCAGCGACGCCCGCCTGTCTGCAGTCATGCAAATTGCATGACAGGCTTCATGCAGCAGTGAATGCAATGGCGTGTCGGGTCGAACATGAATGCGATTGCCGACGAGACCGGCCTCGGGTTCGCCCCAATAACTGCCGTCGATGACGGCATCGTGCGCGAGCAACACAATCTCGAGCTGAAACCGGGCGAGCAGGCCGCGAATCGAATCGATTGCGAGGTCTGATACGCGGAGCACGTCGGAATTGGTGTGCACGGTTTGCGCGCTCGTCAACATTGCAGAATGCTACAGCGCTGACAATTGAATCATGGTAATCCGGACCAGATTGTCGACCAACGAATCCCGCAGGACTTCCTCTTCCCTCGCCTTGCCAAGCACCTGTGTCTCATCGTAAGTGTAGTCGCGGGTGAGGGTTTGTGAGGTGGGCGGCATGAGCGTTTTTTCGCCGCTGATCAACTCGTATTGGACGGCATACCAGACTTCGTATTCCCTGGGTACGTTTCGCGCTGACACCGAAACCACACGTTGCCCGGTCGAATCCGCGAGGATGGTGAAAATGGCGGTGGCTTCCCCCGGTGCATCAACCACATCGACGCCGGAAGCCCGAAGTGCGTTGCTCAATTTGCGGTAGAAGACCGAGTACTTGCTGTCAGCGGCTATGTAGGTGCGCGCCATTTCCGGCGGAACGGTGGCCTCTCCACGCACGTGGAAGCCGCAGCCACCGGCCAGCAACATCAAGACAGCAGTAACTGCGATCCTACACAACGATATTCACCAATCGACGGGCGGGCAGGACGATCACTTTGCGTATCGTATTGTCGGCAACGAAGCGGCGCACGTTTTCATCGGCAAGCGCCAGTTGCTCAATTGCCTCCCTGTCGGCATCCGCCGCAACAAGCACGCGGCCACGGAGCTTGCCGTTGACCTGAACAACGATCTCCAGTACGTCTTCCGCCATGGCCGCCTTGTCGGCGAGTGGCCAGCGCTCATAAACCAGTGGCGTACGGTGCCCAAGCGATTCCCAGAGCTCGTGCGCAATGTGCGGCACGATCGGCGACAGCAGCAGTACGATCGCATCGAGGGCCTCCGCGACGACAGACCGGCCTGCCGGGCTTGGATCATCGAAACGATTGACGGCGTTCAACAGCTCCATGACTGCGGCAATGGCAGTATTGAAAGTGTATCGACGGCCAATGTCGTCACTGACTTTGGCGATAGTCTGATGCGTCTTGCGTCGCAAATCCTTCTGCGGCCCGTCAAGCAAGGCGGGATCGACCTTTTCGCCAAGCGGATTTGCCATTTGGCCCTGCACAGCCGTCCAGAACCGCTTGAGAAATCGAAACGCACCCTGCACGCCTTCGTCAGACCATTCGAGCGCCAGCTCCGGCGGCGCCGCAAACATCATGAACAGGCGCACGGTATCCGCGCCGTAGCGGTCGATCAGCAACTGCGGATCGACGGTATTGCCCTTGTTCTTTGACATTTTGGCGCCATCTTTCAGCACCATTCCCTGGGTCAGGAGATTGGTAAACGGTTCGTCGGCTGCCGACAATCCCTCGTCACGCAGCAATTTCTGAAAAAACCGGGCATACAGCAAGTGCAGGATGGCGTGCTCGATTCCGCCGGTGTACTGGTTGACCGGCATCCAGTAAGACTCGCGCTTATCGAGCATTGCTGCATGATTGTCAGGGCATGCGTATCGTGCGAAGTACCAGGATGACTCGACGAAGGTATCGAAGGTATCGGTTTCCCGTTTGGCCGCTTTACCGCACTCTGGACAGGTGGCCTGGTAAAACTCCGGCATCTGCTTCAATGGCGACCCAACCCCGGTGAACTCCACGTCCTCCGGCAACACCACCGGTAACTGATCGTCCGGGACCGGAACGGCTCCGCATACATCGCAATAGATAATGGGAATTGGTGCGCCCCAATAACGCTGGCGCGAAACACCCCAGTCACGCAGACGGTAATTGATGCGGCGCTGACCGCGGCCGTCGGCCTCGAATTTCCCGGCAATCCAGTCGAATGCCTCGGCGTAGGTCATGCCGTCCATGTCGCCCGAGTTCACCACCCGTCCGTATTCGATGAACGGCGCGATTTGCACATCGATCGTGCTGCCGTCCAGCGGTTCGACGACCTGCGTGATCGGCAGTCCGTATTTCGTTGCAAACTCCCAGTCGCGATGATCGTGTCCGGGTACTGCCATGAGGGCGCCCGTGCCGTAACCCATCAAAACAAAATTGGCAACCCACAAGGGCACCGCATCGCCACTGATTGGATGTATCGCAGAGATGCCAAGCGGCATACCCTTCTTTTCCATCGTCTCGAGTGCCGCTTCGGCAGCCTGCGTCTTCTTGCACTCTTCGATGAGCGCCGCGATCTTCGGATTTTTCGCTGCGGCCTTGACGGCGAGCGGATGCTCGGCTGCCACCGCCATGTAGGTGACGCCCATCAGTGTGTCCGGCCGCGTGGTAAATACACTCAGCGGCACATCCTCGTTTTCGACCGCGAATTCCAGCTCGATCCCTTCGGAACGACCGATCCAGTTTCGCTGCATGGTCTTGACAGGCTCGGGCCAGCCGTCCAGCCGATCGAGGTTATTCAGCAATTCCTCCGCATAGGCGGTAATCTTCATGAACCACTGTGGTATCTCGCGACGCTCCACTAGCGCGTCCGACCGCCAGCCTCGGCCATCGATGACCTGTTCGTTGGCCAGCACCGTCTGATCGACAGGGTCCCAGTTGACGATTGAATTCTTGCGATAAACCATGCCCTTTTTGAACAGTCGCGTGAACAGCCATTGCTCCCAACGATAATATTCCGGGCGACAGGTCGTTACTTCGCGGCTCCAGTCGTAGCCATACCCCAGGCGCTTCAGCTGGCCGCGCATGTAATCGATGTTCTTGTAGGTCCACTTTGCCGGCGGAATGCCACGTTGAATGGCCGCGTTCTCGGCGGGCATGCCGAAAGCATCCCAACCCATCGGCTGCAGCACGTGTTTTCCCTGCATGCGTTGGTAACGCGCAATCACGTCGCTGATGGTGAAAACGCGAACATGCCCCATGTGCAGCTGACCGCTGGGGTAGGGGAACATCGTCAGGCAGTAGAACTTTTCCCTGTCCGGGTCTTCCTTGACTTCGAAGCAGCGCTCGCGCTCCCAGAAGGCGCGCGCCCTGGCTTCAACTTTTTCCGGATCGTATCGGCTTTCCATGATGTGCAATCGCAATGTTCAACTGCGCAAGAGCTACCCGGCGCAAAAGTCGAAAGCATACAACATATTGCCTAAGCAAAAATCTCAGACGCATTTCGGTGCCCGTTCTGGCAAGGATTGCAGCAGGCACGGCGG
Source organism: Pseudomonadota bacterium (assembly GCA_020027645.1). Lineage (GTDB taxonomy): Bacteria > Pseudomonadota > Gammaproteobacteria > Steroidobacterales > Woeseiaceae > JAKEGN01. The sequence goes on along the minus strand of JAHKKM010000004.1, from coordinate 13,741 downwards.
GGATCTCTTTTGGAGACCGTCGGCGCGCATGGACGCGCGCCGCGAGCCTACAGGGACGTATTCACGGCGTGTCTCCAAGAGAGATCCCCGCCGTGCCTGCGCAACGCGCACAAATCTCCCCGCCGTCCAGACTCATCCGTGCGGCGGGGTTTGGTCGAATCAGGCGCGTTTTGCTGCCGGTGCGTCTTCCAGCTGGTAGTAATCGATCAGGATGCGTGCCACTTCCGGGCGAGAGAATTCCGCCGGCGGCGCAATCCCCTGCCCCAGCATCTCGCGAACCTTGGTGCCGGACAAAGCAACGAAATCTTCCGGCTTGTGGTCCGGCGCCTCACGCATCATCACGACTTTCTTCAGCTTCTTCGAGTAGGCGGTGTTATCAGCAGCGAAGATCTCGATTTCGAGCGATCCTTCCGGCACTGCAGCTTCGAAAATGGTCTGCGCATCGAACGGGCCATAGTAGTTGCCGACACCTGCGTGATCGCGTCCGACGATGAGATGCGTCGCACCCATGTTCTGGCGGAAGATCGCGTGCAGTACCGCTTCACGCGGACCTGCATACAACATGTCGAATCCGTAGCCGTTGACCATCACCGTTCCTTCGGTGAAATACACGTCGACCATCTTGCGAATGCAGGCGTCACGAACGGACGCCGGGATATCGCCTTCCTTAAGCTTGCCGAGCAGCATATGGATGACCAGGCCGTCTGCGCCAAGCCTTTCCATGGCCATGCGGCACAGTTCTTCGTGTGCAAGATGCATCGGGTTTCGGGTCTGAAATGCGACGACTTTTTCCCAGCCACGCTTTTCGATCTCGCGGCGAATTTCGACCGCGGTTCTGAAAGTGTCCGGAAAGTCTTTCTCGAAGTAGCTCAGGTTCAGCACTTTGACCTTGCCCGACACGCAGTAATTGCCGAGCTTCGAAAACACGGCAACACCCGGATGGGCGGGATCGACGGTGCCATAGACCTGGCGGGTGATGGTCTCGATCTGCTTGTCCGTCACCGGCTCGATCTTGTCGACATTCATGACTGCCATCACGGGATGGCCCGCGACATTCGGGTCTCTGAGTGCAACTCGGCTGGCGCCTTCGATGCCACGCACGTCGCTGGTCAGGTTCAGTACCGGCACCGGCCAGAACAGGCCGTCGGCGGTATGCATGGTCTTTGCAACCGCGAGTGCGTCGCTCAGGTCCATGAAGCCCTTCAACGGCGTGAAGTAGCCGCCGCCGAGCATCACAAGATTTGCAGCAGCAGCCGAATTCAGCAACAGCGATGGCAGTTTCTCCGCCTCTGCTGCGAGTGCGCGATTTTCCTCTGCATCCTTGACCAGCAGGGGCTTCAGAGTGTTGGAACCATGTGGCTTGATCATTTCATGCTCCTAGCGCGCGGCCGCGATGGCTTCGGATGCGTCTTCGGCGCGTGTGAAATGCCGGGCGCCGATGATTCCGTGTTTTTTCAAATAGTCGATGATGATGTCGACTTCCTGTTCCAGGGTCATGCGATCCGTGTGCAGGTGCAGTTCCGGATTCGCGGGCGCCTCGTACGGATCGTCGATTCCGGTGAAATTCTTGATTTCCCCGGCGCGCGCTTTCTTGTACAGGCCCTTCGGATCCCGTTTTTCGGCAACGGCCAGCGAGCAATCGACATGGACTTCAACGAATGGCAATTTAGCCGCTTCGTGCAGGCGGCGAACTTCGTCGCGATCCGCTCTGTACGGGCTGATGAAACTCGACAGCGAAATTACACCGGCATCGCCGAACAATTTGGCGATCTCGCCAATGCGGCGTATGTTTTCCTTGCGATCCTGCTCAGAGAATCCCAGGTTCTTGTTGATGCCGAGACGTACGTTGTCCCCGTCAAGCCGGTACGACAACTTCGACTGGTTGAACAAGGCTGTTTCCAGAGCTACTGCAATTGTGCTCTTTCCGCTGCCCGACAGCCCGGTGAACCAGATGGTCGCACCTTTCTGGCGCAATAATCGGTAACGATCCTCGCGCGATACCTCGCCGTGATGCCAGGTTACGTTGGTTGCTTTCTGTTCGGCCATTTCAATGCTTCCTTTTGTCTGTTATCCATGTGCCAGGCATCTGTCGCCTGATTTCCCTATTGTGTTCGTTTGACTTTTCGTCTTTCGGCAAAACCGTTCAGCAGCAGGTCGATGCACTTCTGTGTGATGTCGAAAATGTTCATGTCCGGATCGCGCACGATAATGTCGCCCCAGGCGTTGCAGAGTCCTATCACCGCCTGCGCCGCGAAGTGGCAGTCCAGCGAAGGCCGCAGTACGCCGCTCTCCTTGCCCTGTTCGAATATTCCTTCCAGTTGCTTCCGGTATTGACTCCCCAGCTGCTTCAACTTTGTCCGCCGCTCCTCGGGCAGATACAAGCGCTCGTCGTTGTAGACCTTCAATGCCTCGTTCCGCTCACGGTAACTCGACAGGTGCGAACTGACAGTTGCCATCAACTTCGCTTCGAACGGCTGATCGCTCGCCGCGATGTCCTGCATCCGATGTACGTATTCCTCGATCCCGAAGAGACATACCTCACCAAGCGCCTCCTCCTTCGATTTGAAGTAGTAGTACAGGCTCCCCTGCTTGATCCCCAGGCGCTCGGCGATGTCCCTTGTACTCGACCCGTGAAAACCTTTTTCGGCAAAGACCGCGGCTGCAGACATGATGGCCTGCTTGCGCTGGCCCTGGTATCGGTTGCTCGCAGAGTGCTGTTTCACTTGGTTTTGTTGTCCCCCTGATCCGGGCAGGATTCTATAGATTGATAGAATTTATGGCAACAATAAATATATAACCGTTTAAAAACGGATACTTACATTCTAAGGATATCTATTATGTTATTGAAATATTGCGAATCGACGGGCGGCGCGTGCCATTTCAAACATTTCGGCGCCGCCAGATGCGGGCCACAAACGCCGACACAATCGCAAACAAAACGAGCACTAGCGGCAGATTGCCGACACGCGCGTACGGTGTCAGTCCGGTCATTGGTGGTATGTCGAGAGTCATCGACACAAACTCGAATTGCGGACCGGATCCGAGAATTCTGCCCTTGTCATCAACAAATGCACTGACGCCATTGTTCGTCGCCCGAACCATGTAGCGCCCCACTTCCAGCGCGCGCATGCGCGCGATCTCCAGGTGCTGGTGCGGCGCAATCGTGTCGCCGAACCATGCATCGTTGCTGACGTTGATCAGCATGCTGGCGTCCGGCAACGCGTAGAGTTGCTCGGCGCCATAGGCATCTTCATAACAGATGGCCACCGCCAGCTTCTGCCCGGACGCTGTTTCGAGCAGTGGTTGTATGGGCTCACCTGGCGTCATGTCCGAATTCGGCAGGCTCATGAGCCGCATCCAGTTCCGAACGAAATCCGGCACCGGAAAATACTCGCCGAATGGCACGAGGTGTCGTTTGCGGTAGGTCTGGCGGTCACGGCCGTTCAACATGAGCACACTGTTGTAGATCGCCTGTGTGGCGAAATCGCGTTCGAGTATGCCGAGCACCAGCGTCTGGTTATTCACTGCGAGTTCGTCTTCAATGGATGCGAGATAGTTTTCGATCTGATCGATGGCAGCCGGCAAAGCAACCTCGGGCCAGACCACCAATTTGTGATTTTGTCCGCCGAGTGTCGCGGTGCGATACAGGCTCAAGGTCTTCGGGAATTGTTCCGGCAACCACTTTTGATCCTGCGAGATCCCGCCCTGTACGATCGTGGTCCTGATCGAAGGTCCGGCAGGCCGCGTCCATTCAATCTGCTGTAATGCATAGCCGAGGAACCACGGAGCAATGGCGAACGCCGCGAACGTGCTGCGGCGTCCGGACGGCGACAGGGCCGCCGCTATTAATGCCGCCGCACTGAGCAACAATGCCAACGAAACCGCGTACACGCCCGCAACCGGTGCAATTCCGGCCAGAGGTGAGTCAATCTGGCTGTAGCCCAGGGTCATCCAGGGGAATCCGCTGAGAAACCAGCCCCGTAGCCATTCGACCAGCACCCATACGGCTGGCGCGATGACAACAAACTTTGCCAGCCCGCCGCCTGCCAGCCGGCAGATCATCCATGCCGCTGCTGCGTAGTACAGGCCCATGATAAGTACCAGCCCCCCCAACAAGAGCATTGCGATCCACAACGGTGCCTCACCGAACACATGAATCGACACATAGAACCAGTATGTTCCGGCAAGAAAAAGGCCGCAGCCAAAGCAGAATCCATGCCACGCCGCGCTTCGTGACGTGCTGCACAAGGCACTGATCAGTACCGGTGCGACCAGGAGTGGCGCCAGCCAGAATTGTGCGGAAGGAGCAAAGCTCAGCATGAGCAGTGCGCCGCTGCCGAAGTACGCCAGATTAAGTTTCTTCGAATGACTCTGCCCGAATGCAAGTATTCGCCTGCGCACAACGGGCAGCCATGAAGCGTCATCCAGGTTCATGGCTATGACTGCGGAGTGGTCTACAGTTCCTGTGCAGGTGCACGTTGCACCTGAAGCGTGTCGACCCGGCGCCGATCTGCCTTGGTGACACGAAATTCGAAGTCGCTGAAAGGTACTACGTCACCGCGGCGTGGCAACCGGCCAAGCTGCGCCATCACCAGCCCACCGACGGTGTCATAGTCCTCGTCGGGCAACTGCGCATCGAAATACTCGTTGAAATCCTCGATGCGGGTCAGCGCACGCACCGAGTAACTGGGCCTGCCATCACGTTCGGCTTCAGGCTGAATGAACAGGTCCTCTGCCGGATCGTGTTCATCGCCGATCTCACCGACAATCTCCTCCAGCACGTCTTCGATCGTCAGCAGCCCGGATACCCCACCGTACTCGTCCACGACGATCGCCATGTGATTGTGACTGTCGCGAAACTCCTTGAGCAGGGCATTCAATCGCTTGGATTCGGGGATTACAACCGCCGGCCGGATGAATCGATCGAGGCGCAATTGCGTTTCCGCCGGACTGCTGAAAAAGCGCAGCAGGTCCTTGGCCAGCAGGATACCGACGATTTCGTCGCGGTCCTCACCGATCACCGGGAAACGGGAATGACCGGATTCGACGATCACCTGCAGCATTTCGTCGAGGTTCTGGTCGCGCCCGATGACCACCATTTGTGAGCGCGGCACCATGACGTCGCGAACCTGGGTCTCGGCAACCTCGAGGACCCCGGCAAGCATCTCCTGCTCCTCCGGGTTGAACACATTTTCCGAGTGTTCAAACAGATTCTGTATTTCTTCGCGGCTCCAGGGCTCACCCCGTATCGCGCGCACCACGCGCTTGAATATCCCGGATGATCCTGTGCCGCTGCTAGTCGGCGGTTTGTCGTTCATTTCTCTGTCTGAATTGACCGGCCGTTCTGATTTCCTGTCCGGTCGGCATTTTCCCTCGCGCCAGATTGTAACAGCTAAACGTCACCGATCACGGTATGGATCGGCGATTCCCCGCAAGCCAAGGATGCGCGCCTCCAGTGACTCCATTTCTGCCGCGTCCTGCGCATTTTCGTGGTCATAGCCCAGCAAGTGCAGGGTGCCGTGCAGTAACAGGTGCAGCCAGTGATTGCGTGGGTCCTTTTCCTGCTCGGCAGCCTCGCGCACTACTACAGGACCACAGATGACGAGATCGCCGAGCGCATGACCCTCGGTGTCATCGCGCAACGCTGCCAATTCCAAGTCATCAGCGGGAAAGGCAAGTACGTTGGTTGGCCTGTCGACGTGCCGGAACCGTTTGTTCAGGGCGCGGCTTTCGTCCTCATCAACGATTCGCACGGCCATCTCGACGACCGCATCTTCCGCGGGCCGCGCAACAGACAGTACTTCACGAATCCAGTCGCTGATCAGCTCGCTTTCCGGAACCTGTGCAATGCTCGAGACATTCTGTACGTCAACGTTGACAACGGCGTTCATCAATCGCAGGCATCAGTTGTTGCCGTTCCTGTGGGCCTTCCCGTTGCCATTGCTCTTGCCGTTTGTAGCGCCGTGGCCATTACCATTCGCTTCATAGGCCTCAACGATACGTTGTACCAGCTCGTGGCGCACGACGTCCTGCGGCGTAAAGAACGTGAACGCAATGCCCTTGACGTCCGACAGTATGCTGATGGCGTTCTTCAATCCCGACTGCTGTTCCGCCGGCAGGTCGATTTGCGTGATGTCGCCGGTGATTACGGAGCGTGATCCGAAACCGATTCGGGTCAGGAACATTTTCATTTGCGCCACGCTGGTGTTCTGTGCTTCGTCGAGAATGATAAACGACTCGTTCAGCGAGCGGCCGCGCATGAACGCAAGGGGCGCCACCTCGATCACATTGCGTTCGATGAGTCGAGCCACCTGTTCCGGGCCCAGCATGTCAAACAGGGCGTCGTACATCGGTCTCAAATAAGGATCGACCTTCTGCGACATGTCGCCGGGCAGGAATCCGAGCCGCTCACCGGCTTCAACGGCCGGGCGCACGAGAACAATTCGTCGTACCTGTTCGGTTTCCAGTGCGTCGATGGCCTTGGCGACAGCGAGATAGGTCTTGCCAGTACCCGCGGGACCGATACCGAACGCCAGATCGTGCTCGCTGATGCTCTTCAGGTAGGCGCGCTGGTTGGCGCTGCGAGCACGAATGCGTTTGCGCCGTGTCTGGATTTCGTAAGGACTGCCGTCAGTGCACTCCCCGTCAGTCAGCACTGCCGCATCAGCAAAATGACCGTCGTTCATGGCCGACTCCTGCAAACACATGTGTACGCGCTCCGGATCCAGTCTCTCGGAACCCGTGAGATAAAACAGATGACGAATGATTTCACTGCCGATATGCGTCGCGCCCGGATTACCGGTCACGCGGAATCGATTCCCACGGCTGGCTATTTCTATGTCGAGGCGGCGCTCGATCTGTCGCAGGTGCTCATCAAACTGTCCGCAGAGATTGGCGAGACGAATGTTATCGGCGGGTTCGAGGACGATGTCCTCGGATGTCTTAACGGCATTCAATGTCAGTCGTATGAACCTTTTTCAGGACAGGCCAATGGTACAGCCGGACTATAACCAACAAATGTGACATGGACCACCAAAAACAGATCCGGAACGGCTACAAAGTCGGAATTACGATCAAAAAGCGGGGCCGGAGGCAAGCCGGCAACGCGAGGCGCAGGCCAGTACAGACATGTCCCTGCCGGCGCCGCGATGCAAGCCGGCGGCGCGTCGGTACGCCTTGCGAGCGAGTTAAGACTTCCGAGCGAGAAAGGCATAGCGGCGTGACGCTGGCGTGCCGGCGGTGGGGTGTCAGGCTGCAACCCTGGATTCGACCCGGCGTGCACGCAAGGAATTCGGCAGTGCCTCGGTGATGACGACGTCGACGAACTGGCCGATCAGGGAAGCGTCACCGTCAAAATTCACCCAGCGCATGTTTTCCGTGCGCCCGCAAACCTGGCCCGAGCCCTTTCTGGACGGCTTTTCCACCAGCACGCTTTGGGTCGAACCAATCATGCTGCGACTGATCGCCATGGCCTGCTGAATGATGCGCGCCTGCAGGATCTGTAGGCGGTCTTTCTTGATGTCCATCGGCGTGTCGTCGGCAAAATTCGCCGCTGGCGTGCCGGGCCTTGGGCTGTAAATGAAGCTGAAAGACAGGTCGAATCCGATCTCGGCGATCAGTTTCATCAGCGCCTCGAAGTCTGCGTCCGTCTCGCCCGGAAAGCCCACGATGAAATCCGACGACAGCGATATGCCCGGGCGCACCTCGCGCAGCTTGCGGATCTTCTGTTTGTATTCGATCACCGTGTGGCCGCGCTTCATGCGCGCGAGGACCCGGTCGGAACCGTGCTGTACCGGCAGGTGCAGGTAATTTGCGAGTTTGGGTACCTCGGCATAGGCCTGGACCAGGCTGTCCGTGAATTCAACCGGGTGCGAGGTGGTGAAACGGATCCGGCCGATACCTTCAACGGCGGCAACGTAGTAAATCAGCGTTGCCAGGTCGGCGATCTCGCCATCGTGCATCAGTCCGCGATAGGCGTTCACATTCTGTCCGAGCAAATTCACCTCGCGCACGCCCTGCTCCGCCAGTGCTGCAACTTCGGTTATGACGCTGTCCAGCGGGCGGCTGACTTCCTCGCCACGCGTATACGGCACAACGCAAAACGAACAATACTTGCTGCAGCCCTCCATCACCGACACGAACGCGGTCGGGCCCTCGGCGCGCGGCTTCGGCAGGCAATCGAATTTTTCGATTTCGGGAAACGAGATATCGACAACGGGCTGATGCGTCTTCGTCGCTTCATCCAGCATCCCGGGCAAACGATGCAGGGTCTGCGGTCCGAATACCATGTCGACAAACGGCGCGCGCCGGCTGATGCCCTCACCTTCCTGGCTTGCGACACAGCCGCCAACGCCGATCATCATACCGGGCCGGTTCTCCTTCAGTTCGCGCCAGCGCCCGAGTTCGGAAAACACTTTCTCCTGGGCCTTCTCGCGAATCGAACAGGTGTTCATCAGCAGCAAATCGGCGTCGCCCGGCACCGCCGTCAGTTCGTAACCGTGCGACGCGCGCAGCACATCCGCCATCTTGTCCGAGTCGTACTCGTTCATCTGGCAGCCCATGGTCTTGATGTAGAGCTTCTTCGGCATGCGGAATCCGGTTATCAGTACCGGCTTACGGTTCAATGCTCGGTTTCGATGGTCAGAATGGAATATCGTCGTCGAAATCGTCGCCCGAGGCACGCGGCGGCGGACTGCGTTCACCTGTATCGTTCATCGCCGGTGCGCCAGCGCTGCCGCCCGATCGCCCGCCCAGCATCTGCATTTCGTCGGCAACGATCTCGGTCGTGTAACGGTCCTGGCCTTCCTTGTCCTGCCATTTCCGGGTACGCAGCTTGCCCTCGATGTACACCTGCGAGCCCTTGCGCAGATACTCTGCGGCTATTTCCGCCAGTCGGCCGAACATCGCGACCTTGTGCCATTCGGTCCGGTCCTTCTGTTCGCCAGTCTGCTTGTCCTTCCACGACTCGTTGGTCGCTACACTCAGGTTGGTCACGGCCGAGCCACTCGGCATGTAGCGGGTTTCCGGATCGTTCCCCAGATTGCCTACGATGATGACTTTGTTTATTCCACGGGACATGGGCACTCTCGCTAGTTCTGATGATTGGGCCGGCTGAATCGACGTTGGTCGACGGCTGGCAGATCCCTGCGCTGCAAGGGGAGCCTATTGTAGGGCCTGGAGCCTCAATTGCCAGCCCGATTTCCAGTGCTTTTACCGCGATTACCCGGAGGTCCGAAGCCCTGGTGCAACAACAGCCAAAGTCCGGCGACCAGGGCGCAGGCCATAAAAACAGTGCCCGGATGGCCACCCGCAAGGAATCGTCCGCCAAGGAGTCCGCCGGCAAATGCGCCAAGAAACTGTGAGCTGGAAAACACGCCGAAGGATGCACCGCGAATCTCGCCGGCGGCGGCAACCGAAAGCCGGGCCGGCAGGCCGGCCTCGAGGAAATTGAAACCGGCAAAGAATATCGCGAGCGCGACCACCACCATCGTGGCGGAGAAGCCTGCGAGCGCCAGCGCGAGTTCGCCCACAACCAGCAACACAATTGCCGCCGTAAGCGTCCAGCTTTTGCCGCCGCGCTCGTCGGCGATGATCAGCGGCACGGTACCTACGAGAGAGACCAGCAGGGCCAGGACGTAAATCTTCCAGTGGCCGATCATGACCAGCTGCAGCTCGTTGCGCAGCAAGAAAGGCAAGGCAACAAAGCTTGCGGTCAACAGCGTGTGCAGCACGAATACATAGGCATTGAGGCGCAACAGATCGCCGCGGAAGGCTGCCCGGATGCTGACCGCCTGTCCCCGCGGTGGCGGCTGTATGCCGCGTGGCAACGCCGCAAGCAGCAGTGCCGCCACGCCCGCCAGTGCCGCTGCAAGCAAGAACAGCGTGCGGACGCTGGTGGCCGCGGCAATCAGCGGTCCGACCACCAGCGCAATCAAAAAGGAAAAACCGACGCCGATGCCGAAAATCGCCATGGTGCGGGTACGCACCTGTTCCCGGGTCGCGTCCGCCAGCAACGCGCCAAGGGTCGCTGATACAGCGCCTGCTCCCTGCAACAGGCGCCCGGCGATCACGCCGTAAATCGTCTCGCTCTGCGCCGCGAATACGCTGCCGGCGGCGAAAATCGCCAGCCCGCCGAGAATGACGGGGATGCGTCCGAAACGATCGGACAGGGCGCCCAGTGGAATCTGCAACACCGCCTGGGTGAGCCCGTAGGCGCCCACCGCCAGCCCGATCAGAAGTGGTGTGGCGCCCTCGAGATCCCCGGCATATACCGACAGGACCGGCAGCAATGCGAACAGACCGAACATCCTGATCATCGCAATCAGCGCCACTACGCCAACGGCGCGCCGTTCATCCGGCAACATGGCAGCAAGCAATCTGTTCGCGTCGTTATTCATGGTGAAATTCAATGACCAGTTTCGATGCACGGTTCTATTGCGCGCCGGCGCTTTGCGCCGGGGTAAAGCGGCGGCGTATATTAGCAGGTTGTTTGCTGCACCCCCGGATTCCCAATGAAGTCAATCGACATTCGCGGCGCAAGAACGCATAACCTCAAGAACCTGAACTTGAGCCTGCCGCGCGACAAGCTGATCGTTTTTACCGGGCTGTCCGGGTCCGGCAAGTCATCGCTTGCCTTCGACACGATTTATGCCGAAGGACAGCGTCGCTACGTCGAATCGCTGTCGTCCTATGCACGCCAGTTTCTGTCGATGATGGAGAAACCGGATGTCGACCATATCGATGGTCTGTCGCCGGCCATCTCGATCGAACAGAAATCGACTTCGCACAATCCGCGCTCAACGGTCGGCACGGTTACCGAAATTCACGACTATCTGCGGTTGCTGTTCGCCCGTGCAGGTATTCCACGTTGTCCGGATCACGGCGTTACGCTGGAAGCACAGACCATCAGCCAGATGGTCGACCAGGTTCTGGCATTACCTGAAGACACCAAGCTCATGTTGCTGGCGCCGGTGGTTGCCGATCGCAAGGGTGAACACCTGCAGCTCATGCAGGACCTGATGGCACAAGGCTTCATCCGCGCACGCATCAATGGCGAAGTTTGCGAACTCGATGATCCGCCGAAGCTCGACCTGCGAAAAAAGCACCGGATCGAGGTCATCGTCGATCGGTTCAAGGTGCGCGGCGATCTGAAATTGCGGCTGGCCGAGTCCTTCGAAACGGCGCTGCGTATTGCCGACGGCGTTGCACGCATCGCGTACATGGACGACTCCGGCGCAGAGGAACTCGTTTTCTCGGACCGCTTCGCCTGCAACATTTGCGGCTATAGCCTCACAGAACTCGAGCCGCGGCTGTTTTCGTTCAACAACCCGAGCGGCGCCTGCCAGACCTGCGACGGACTGGGCGTAAAACAGTTTTTCGATCCGGAGCGGGTCATCGTCAATCCGGAACTGTCGCTCGCAGGTGGCGCAATTCGCGGCTGGGACCGCAAGACCACCTACTATTTTCAGATGATCCAGAGTCTCGCCGCGCATTACAAATTCGATATCGAAACACCGTTTCGCGAGCTGCCGGAAAATCTGCAAAACGTTGTACTGTATGGCAGCGGCAAGGAAAAGGTCGAATTTCACTACGCAAATTCCCGTGGACTGCAGATTCGTCAGCAACACCGCTTCGAAGGTGTATTGCCGAATCTCGATCGTCGATACCGAGAAACGGAATCGAGCGCGGTTCGTGAAGAGCTGTCACGTTTTCTCAACAGCCAGCCCTGCCCGGACTGCAATGGCACGAGGCTCAATCGTTCGGCGCGCAATGTGTTTGTTGCCGGCCAGTCGTTGCCGCAGATCAGCGGCATGGCGGTCGGCCACGCACGGGCATTCTTCGCGGAGTTGAAGCTTGAGGGCTGGCGTTCGACCGTGGCCGACAAAATCGTCAAGGAAATCGGTGCCCGGCTCGGCTTTCTCAGCGATGTCGGTCTCGACTATTTGTCACTCGACCGTAGCGCAGACACCCTTTCGGGCGGTGAAGCGCAACGTATAAGGCTGGCGAGCCAGATCGGCTCCGGACTGGTCGGTGTCATGTACATACTTGACGAGCCATCCATCGGCCTGCATCAGCGGGACAATCGGAGACTTCTGGGTACGCTGTTTCACCTGCGCGACATCGGCAATACCGTGATTGTCGTCGAACACGACGAGGAAGCGATTCTCGCCGCCGATCACGTGGTCGACCTGGGGCCTGGTGCGGGCGTGCACGGCGGCACAGTGGTCGTGGCCGGCACCCCGCAACAGGTCCGCGACTGCGCAGAATCGCTGACCGGTCAATACCTCTCGGGCAAACGGGCCATCGCGCTGCCGGGGCTGCGAAACCCGGTGAACAAGAAGCACATGCTGAAGATCAGCGGCGCGCGCGGCAATAATCTCAAGTCCGTCGATGTCGCCATTCCACTCGGCCTGATGACCTGCGTTACCGGCGTGTCCGGTTCAGGAAAATCGACGCTGGTGAACGACACCTTGTACAAGGCCGTCGCCGACCGCCTCTATCGCAGCAACAGCAACCCTGCACCGCACCATGCCATCGAAGGCCTGGAGAAAATCGACAGCGTCATCGAAATCAGCCAGAGCCCGATCGGCCGGACGCCGCGTTCCAATCCGGCAACCTACAGCGGCCTGTTCACACCGATACGCGAACTGTTCGCCGGTACACAGGAAGCCCGCTCGCGCGGCTATATGCCGGGGCGCTTCAGTTTCAACGTCAAGGGGGGCCGCTGCGAAGCGTGCCAGGGTGATGGCGTGCTGAAGGTCGAGATGCACTTCCTGCCCGACGTGTACGTACCCTGCGACGTGTGTCGCGGACAGCGTTACAACCGCGAGACCCTCGAAATTCGTTACAAGGGCCGGAACGTCCACGAAGTACTGGAGATGACCGTCGAGGATGCGGCCGTGTTTTTCCAGAACGTCCCGGTGATTTCAAAAAAATTGCAGACGCTGCTGGATGTCGGACTGTCATATATACGCCTCGGCCAAAACGCCACCACGCTTTCCGGTGGTGAAGCCCAGCGCGTCAAGCTTGCCAAAGAGCTTTCGAAACGGGATACCGGCAACACGCTCTATATCCTGGATGAGCCAACCACCGGCCTGCACTTTCACGATATCGAGCAGCTGCTCGTGGTCCTGCACCGCCTGCGCGACAAGGGCAACACAGTCGTCGTCATCGAACACAACCTCGATGTCATCAAGACGGCGGATTGGGTCATCGACCTCGGCCCCGAAGGCGGAGACGGCGGCGGACGCATCATCGCGACCGGCACACCGGAAGACATCGCTGCCTGCAAGGCGTCGTTCACCGGTCAGTACCTGCGCCCGCTGCTCGGCAATGCACGTGGCAAACGCCGCGCCTGATTTTGTGAGGAATTAAGGTGACAGTAACCCTAATTCAATCACCGAGAGCGCACCCGCCGCGACGCCGCCCTGGGAATTAGGGTTACTGTCACCTTAATTCGGATGAAATCGGGCCTACCGTCAGATCAGCTTTTGGACGTACGCATCGAAGGCGCGCGCGAAGCGCCCGGGCGCATCCTTGTTAAAGCGCAGATACATCGACGGCTCGATCAATTCGAGCTCCATGAGGAGGAAGCGGCCGTCATCTCCACGGACGAAATCGCTGCGACAATAGACCGGCAAGGGATCGACCAGGCTGATGACATGATCGGCCGTCTGCAGCAGTGCGGATTCCGGTTCGACTGCCGTGATTTTCGACCCGTGCTCCTCCTGCACGCGAAAAT
>JAHKKM010000268.1 GCA_020027645.1 Pseudomonadota bacterium | reverse complement strand
ACCAATGAGTTTGTGGTGGTACTGCCGAACAGCAGCCTGGAAGACGCGCAGGCCGGAGCTGAGAAAATCGAGAGCATTCTCGGCACGGGCGTGACGCTGGGTCGTGTCAACATTGCCCTGCTTACCGAGACAGGCATCGCGATGTATCCCGCACATGCGGACAATGCTCCCGACCTGCTGCGTAACGCCATGATTGCACGCAGTGAAGCGCAGATCCGCGACCAGACCATTGCAAGCTATGAGGCCGGCCGCGAGGAGCATTACGTGCGGCAGCTCAGAATCGTCAACGACCTGCGGAGCGCAATTCAAAAGGACGAGTTGCGCGTGCATTTCCAGCCCAAGATGTCGCTTCGAACCGGCACCATATGCGGGGCCGAAGCGCTGGTCCGCTGGCAGCATGCAGAATACGGCTGGCTCACGCCCGATGAGTTCGTGCCGGCGGCGGAGGAAGCCGGAACGATTGTGCACCTGACGCGGTACGTGCTCAGCCAGGCGATAAGTGAATGCAGGAGGTGGCAGGATTCCGGCCGCTCATTGCAGGTGTCGGTCAATATTTCGGCCCGTGACCTGCAGGACGAGTATCTGCCCTATTACGTTTTGCAATTGATGAAGGAGCACGGGCTGCCGACCAACAGGCTGACCCTCGAAGTGACAGAAAATTCGATCATGCAAAACATTCAGAAAGCTATCAATGTCCTCGAGTGCTTGCGAGATATCGGCGTTCGAATCTCCATGGACGATTTCGGCACAGGCTACTCATCGCTGGCACAGATCAGGAAAATTCCCTTGCACGAACTGAAGATCGACAAGTCGTTCATCATGACACTGCTGAAAGACAAGCAGAACGCAGCGATCGTAAGAACCACGCTGCAACTGGCTCACAACATGAATCTCGAAGTCGTAGCCGAGGGCGTGGAAGACGCTGAGACGCTGGACTACCTGTTCAATGCAGGTTGCGAACAGGCCCAGGGTTACGTATTGAGCAGGCCCGTGTCATCCGAGGACCTGCTGGCCTGGCTGTCGACGCGCGTCGATACACCGCGTCGCGAACGACGCGGTGCCAAAAGGGTATTCCGGCAAAAAGCCTGAGCAGCGGTTGCCCGTCCCTACAAGGACGCGGTATCGCCGTATACCGGGCGGCCTTCGAACAACGTCAGCAGCGACCGGGTCTCGGAAATATCCTTTGCCTCGATATCGAACAGGTTTCGATCCAGCACGACAAGATCCGCGTATTTGCCAACTTCGATGGAGCCCGTGTCATTTTCCTTCCGGTTGACGAACGCGGCATTGATCGTAAAGGCAGCTATCGCACTCGCGAGATCAATGCGTTCCTCCGGGATGAAACTTTCCATGTCATCGTTTACAGCGTCTTTCCGCGTTATGGCTGTTTCCATCTGGTGATACGGATTGGCCGTCGACACCGACCAATCGCTGCCGAAAGCGATCACGGCGCCTGAGTCCTGCATGGTCTTGATCGGATAAAGCCAGCGCGCTCGCTCCTCGCCGATGAATGGAATGGTGAGGTCGGTGATGTACGCATCGGCATACGCCCACAGCGGTTGGAAATTGGCGACCACGTCGAGTTCCTTGAATCGAGGAATATCGGCCGGGTCGAACAGCTCTATGTGGGAAATGTGATGTCTGTGCCCAAGCCTTCCGTTTTGCACCACGGCTTCCTCGACCGCATCCAGTGATTGCCGTATCGCCCCGTCACCGATGGCGTGGAAGTGCACCTGGAAACCCTCGGCATCGAGTCGTGCAACGATCTGTTTCAGCAATTCCGGTTCGACCATGGGTATGCCGCGGGTGTGGCTCGGCACCAGGTAAGGTTCGAGCAGCACGGCCGTGTAGTTCTCCATCACGCCATCCTGCATGATCTTGACAGTCTTGGCGTCGATCAGTCCGCCGGTATATTGGTCGCGCAATGCAACAATCTCGGGTACCTGTCCCATGTCCCGGTCACGGTCCCACCATATCGATCCGACCACCCGCAGGCTGAGCTGCCCACGGTCTTCCAGCGTCTTGTAGGTTCTCAGTGAGTCCTCGTCGACGCTCGCATCCTGGATCGAGGTAATGCCGTATTCGTTCAGCATTTTGACGGAGTAGAGCAACCCGGCAATGCGTTGCTCGTCGCTGGTCTCCGGGACATGACTTCTGAGCAACTTTTGTGCGCCTTCCTGCAGGCTGCCGATTGGCTCCCCTGTCTGCGGATCGCGATCGATGCGACCGTCGACTGGGTCCGGTGTGTCTTTCGTGATGCCCGCAATGCTCAATGCAACGCTGTTCGCCCAGCCAGTGTGTCCGTCGCGCGAGCTTAAGAATACCGGCCGATCCGGCACCAGCTCGTCGAGTATGCTTTTGTTCGGCGCGCCGCCCGGGCCGAAGTCGGCCATCGACCAGCCACCGCCGAGGATCCAGGGCATATCGGGATTTGCTGCAGCGTACTCGGCTATTGCCGTGCGATACGCGGCAACCCCGGTGGATCCGTTGAGGTCACAGGCGGACGCTTCGACGCCCCCGCCAATCGGATGAACGTGCGCGTCCTGCATTCCGGGCAGCATCATGCGGCCCTTCAGGTCGACGACCTGAGTCTTCGAACCGATGTGGGCCTGAGCACCGTCGTTTGTCCCGACATAGACAATGCGTCCGCCACTCACCGCGACGGCCTCGGCCCATGATCGCTTGGCATCTACCGTGTAGATCTTGCCATTGCGATACACCGCGTCTGCGCCCGGTGCGGCTGGTTCTTCCTTGCCGCAGGCTGCAAGCAGTGCCAGCAAAATGACGCCCGGTTATACGCTCGATTCCCGACTTGTACCCTCAGGCAGCTCATCGGAGAATGCCATACGGCCTCCGGGGAGTAAGCCATGTTTCGTATTGTGACATTGTTGGTTTTGCTCTGTCCGCTGCTCGCGTTTGCTGCACCGCGGACCGAAAACGTCATCCTGGTAACCCTGGACGGGGTGCGTATCGAGGAGCTGTTCGGCGGCATGGATCCAGCTATTGCCGCCAGCACCGCAGAAGACGGGTACTCTGATATTGACGTCTCACGCGACCGCTACTGGCGCCGGTCCGTGGCAGAACGGCGCCTGGCTCTCATGCCGTTTTTCTGGGGCACGCTGGCGCCGAAAGGAGTGGTCCTCGGCAACCCGGAGCTTGGCAGCCGGGTCAAGGTCCGCAACGCAATCAAGTGGTCCTCACCCGGTTACATTGAAATCATGACCGGAGCGCCGCAAGCCGAGGTCGTCGACAATACACTGCTGCGATACCCGCACCGGACCATTGCCGAATACATCGTAGCCGAGTTGCATCTCGAGAAATCCCGGGTCGCACAGTTCGGTTCCTGGGAGGGCTTCAAGTATGCTGCCTCCAGCACGGACGATGCGTTTGTCATGAACGGCGCCTACGATGCGCTGCCGGCTGCGCTGTCGACGCCGGACATGGACAGGCTGGTTGCACTGCGAATGGACATACAGGGGCTTTGGGAAGAAAGCAGCAATGACGTGCTGACTTTTCGCCTGGCACAAATTTACCTGGTGCAGCACAAGCCGCGATTCCTCTGGCTTGGTTTAAGCCAGTCGGATGACTGGGCGCATGCGGCGCGCTACGACCGCCTGCTGGACTACCTGCACCTCGCGGACCGGCTCCTGTCCGAACTCTGGGCAAGCCTGCAGTCGGATGAATTTTACCGGGACCGGACCACTTTGATTCTCACTACCGATCATGGCCGGGGCCGCGGACCCGAGGACTGGGCGGAACATGACGAGACGATTCCCGGCAGCGAGGACATATGGATTGCCGTAATCGGCCCTGATACGCCGGCGACCGGCGAGGTCGGCCCGTCTGCCACCGTCTACCAGTCAGACGTGGCTGCGACCATCGCACGCCTGTTGCAACTCGATCCGGCGGATTTCAACCCGCAGGCCGGGCCGCCGATTGCCGCCGTGTGGGGCACGGGCGATGCGGACGTCACGGCAACCGCCGGGCAGGAATGACGACCGGTGACCAGCGCGCAGCAGTACCCGGCATCGTATTACGCCGCAACGGCGAATGATCGCCGCGAGCACGCGCCTCTCCGCGGCACGGTGAGCGCCGACGTCTGCGTCATCGGCGCCGGCTACACAGGAATCTCCACAGCTATCTGCCTCGCCGAGCGTGGCTACGAGGTCTGCGTCGTAGAAGCCAATCGCGTCGGCTGGGGCGCCTCGGGCAGGAACGGCGGACAGATGATAGCTGGCATAAGCGGCGAGCAGCGCATCGCGAAATACCACGGGTCAGGAATCGAAAAATTGCTGTGGGAAATGCGCTGGACGGGTCATCGAATCATTCGTGAACGCGTCGCAAAGTATTCGATCGAATGCGACCTCAAGTCCGGATATCTCGACGTCGCCATCAAGGCACGGCATGTGCGGGACCTGGAAGCGGATTTCCGCAGACTGGCAGAGTACGGCTGCAAAGATGAGTTCCGGCTTCTGTCCCGCGATGAAACCCGCGCGATGATCGGCAGCGAATCGTACTGCGGCGCACTCTTGATCATGGGCAATGGTCACCTGCATCCCCTGAACCTTTGCCTGGGGGAAGCAAGAGCTGCAGTCTCGCTCGGAGTGAAGCTGTACGAGCGGTCGGCAGTGGAATCGATCGGTAACGGCAGTACCGCATCGGTAGTCACGGCCGAGGGACGTGTTAATGCAAAATTTGTCGTGCTCGCCGGCAATGCCTATCAGCAATTCAACAGGAAATTGCGTTCGCAATTCTTCCCGGTGCGCAGTTACATCATTGCAACCGAGCCGCTGACAGCAGCAGAGGTCGCTGCAGTAAACCCGCGCGATCTCGCCGTCTGCAATCCGAATTTCATCCTCGAGTACTTTCGATTGAGCGCCGACAAGCGCCTGTTGTTCGGCGGGCGCTGCAATTATTTTGGTGAGGACCCGGACGAGATCCGCAAACAACTGCGGCCGCGGATGCAGCGCGTCTACCCGCAGCTCACCGGTATTGGCATCGATTTCGCCTGGGGCGGAACCATTGCCGTACCGCTCAACCGCGTACCCCAGCTCGGGCGACTTGCGCCTAACGTGTTGTATGCGCAGGGATATTCCGGTCACGGAGTCAACGTCACACACCTCGTCGGCGAGATCCTTGCGGATGCGATCAGCGGCACGCTGGAACGATTCGACGTCTTTGCAAAGATCCGGCCGGTGCGGATTCCGGGTGCTTCGATATTCGGCAACCAGATGGTATCGCTGGGCCTGCTGTACTACGGACTCAAAGACAGGCTTTGATTTCGGATGTCGCCTGCAATGCCGGTCACGGTCCCGCCGCCGCTGCGCCGGTGGAATCGTGCCGTTAGTTGTTCTCACTTAGAGGAGATGAGCTCGAACAACTAACGGCACGATTCCCCAGCAATTCCGGCGACACGGCGCTATGCCTTTCGAGCGAATTAAGACTTCTGAGCGAGAAAGGCATGGCGCCGTGCCGCCGTTGGCTCGATTCGTCGCCCGCAATGCGGGCTCCTACAGTGCAGTCA
>JAHKKM010000267.1 GCA_020027645.1 Pseudomonadota bacterium | reverse complement strand
GAGGGACCATGAAACGCATGAGGCCGCCCCTGCTTGAGTGGTGTATAACCAAGCCGCCGGAGGGCCGCAGACCTTTCAGGTAGTTGTACGAGCCATGCGTTCCATCCGGTCCGATCCGGAAATGTTTCTCACATTGGCGCAAGGAGAAAACAAATGACAATCAAGCACGCCGCAGTCATTTCGATTTCAGTGGCGTTGATGGCGGGGGTATCGATGCTGGCCGCCGCCGAGCGGTCGGCGGTGGTGGTAGCGAAGGCCGATCTCAAGTGGAAGGACATGGGGAATGGCATTACCGCCGCCCCGGTTTCAGGCGACATGGACAAGAGCACGAGCCGGTTCTTCCTGAAGTATCCGGTCGGCCTGGTCACGCCAAAGCATCATCACGACGCCAATCACTACGTCACCCTCGTGTCGGGCACGATCACGCTCACCGTGGACGGCAAGGACCACCGGCTTGGACCCGGCTCGTATTTCGCGCTGACCAACAAGGCCTCGCACGTTGCCAAGGTCGAAGGCAACGAGGCAGCCGTGTTCTTCATCCAGGCGGAAGGTCCGTGGAATGTGGTGATGGAGAAATAGGCATCGATATCTGTAGAAATTCGAATTTCTTTGTTCTGGATGGCGGTGCTACAGCCAACCTCATGAAGTCCATTCGTCTATCCGACGTGCTCGAACTCCCGGTCGCCGACCGGCTCAAGCTCGTGGAGGCGATCTGGGACAGCATCGCACAGGCACCGCAGGCTCTGGATCTCACAGAAGCGCAGCGGATCGAGCTGGATCGGCGTCTGGACGAGTATGAGAGAAATCCAGACGCCGGTTCGCCATGGCCCGAGGTGAGGGAACGCATTCTGAAGAGGACATGAGTCTGCACCTCATCGTCCGGGCGGATGCGGAAGCCGACATGGCTGCTGCTAGGCAGGACTCGGCAGGGAATTTCTGGACGAGATATCCAAAGCCATCGCCGCAGTCCAATCCGAACTCTTGCGCTTTCCGTACGGCATCTTTTTCATCAACCGCGGCGACACAGTCATAGTCGTCGCTGCCATGCATTTCGCGCGCAATCCCCGTCACCTGCGCCACCGAATATGAAGAACCATCCCGCGGCATCACGGCCATGGGGAACGACTACGCAAGCTGCATTCCGTCCGCGTGGCACCGGCGAAGCCGTAAGAAAAGAGCTTCATTTGTGAGGTCAATGCGGCAATTTCCGCCTCGGCCAAATAGGACGATCAGGCACAGACTGGCGATTGTCGAGACACTCGACGCGAATACGGCAATGCCGTACCATTTCCCATGTACGAATTCATCGAAACGCCGCTTTTCAGCAGGATGCTGGAGCGGTATCTCGGCGATGAGGAATACGCCTCGCTTCAAGCAATGCTGAATACCCGGCCGGAAGCAGGCACAGTTGTCCCGGGTTCAGGCGGAGTTCGAAAGCTTCGTTGGGGCGCCGATGGCCGTGGCAAGCGTGGCGGTTTGCGGGTGATCTATTACCTTCGCACAACTCGCGGACAGATCTGGATGCTGACGCTATACGGGAAGAACGTATGCGAAAACATTCCAGGGCATGTGTTGAAACAGCTGCGAGAGGAGATCGAAGATGAAAAAGGTGTCTGAAAGAGAAATTCTCCGGCGGAACAAATCCCGCAATATCGGCGAGGAGCTACTTCAGGGGATTCGCGACATCAAGGCCGGGAGGATCGGCCGCCGCTACACGGTAAAGACCTATTCCATCGTACGTGCACGTGAGAAGGCCGGCCTCACCCAGGCGCAATTCGCAGCACTACTGGGCGTATCGACGCGCACCCTGCAGGATTGGGAGCAGGGTCGCCGCGAGCCCAGTGGGGCCGCAAAAACCCTGATCAAGGTGGCCGAGCTGCATCCGCAGGTGCTGCGCAAGATCGCCGCCTGAATCTTCAATGGAAATTCGCCCGTTCCTGCCCGGTGACGAAGTAGCGATCTGCGATATCTACAACCACTACGTCACCGATACGACGGCCACCTTGGAGGAGGACTCGCTGCTGCCTTCCCAGATACGCGAGCGGATTGACGGCTACCTGCTGAGCACCCCTGGTTCGTATGTGTTGTTGATGGCAAGGTTGTCGGCTACAGCTATGCCAGCAAGTTTCACTCAAGGGCTGCGTATCGAAATACTGTCGAGGTGACTGTTTATGTCCGCCATGGGTTTCAACGACGCGGCATCGGGCGTGCGCTCTACGAACCGCTGATCCAGCGTCTGCAGGTCAATCGCTATCACGCCTTGATTGCAGTAATCGCGCTTCCAAATAACGACAGCGTCGGCCTGCATGAGGCCTTGGGCTTTTCAAAGATCGCGCACTTCTCCCAGATCGGTCATAAATTTGGCAACTGGCAAAAGAACCTTACTCAATGCGGAGGGATCATGAAACGCATGATCTATTCACCGGTCATGGCCCGCTTCATCGGCGAAATTCGAGCGTTCTGCCTCGCGCTGAGAACACTTTTCCTCGTTTTGTTGGCGTGCCTGCCAGGCATCAGCCATGCACAGAGCGTCGCCCTGTCGTTCGACGACGGTCTTGATCCACGCAGACAGGCCCAGGCTTCCGAATGGAATGCCTCTCTGCTGAAGGCTTTGTCCAAAGCACAAGTCACTTCGATCCTGTTTGCGTCAGGCAGTCGAGTGGACAGCCCGCAGGGCCTAAGCCTGGTTAAGGACTGGGGCGACGCAGGTCACGCTGTGGCCAATCACACCTACGCTCATATCAATCTTGGCTCGGGTCAGACCACTCTCGAAGCGTTTGTCGACGATGTAAAGCGGAACGATTCACTGCTTCAGCAGATGCCTGGCTGGACCAAACGCTTCCGCTTCCCTTACCTGAAGGAAGGTGAAACGAAGGCAAAGCGTGATGGATTCAGGGACTGGTTAAAAGCCCATGAATACAAGACTGGAGCGGTAAGCATCGATACGAGCGATTGGTACTACAGCAATCGGTATCTCGCCTGGCGTACCGATCATCCGGGCGAAGATCCGTCTCGATTCCGTTCCGCCTACCTTGAAC
>JAHKKM010000266.1 GCA_020027645.1 Pseudomonadota bacterium | reverse complement strand
CGCCACAGGACTCGTGCTGAGCGGTGGTGGAGCGCGCGGCTTCGCGCATATCGGTGTGATCAAGGCGCTGCGCGAAGCAGCCATCCCGATCGATCATTGTGGCGGCACCAGCGTTGGTTCGATCATGGCCGCGGGTGTCGCGGCCGGCTGGACGAGCGAGCAACTGATCAGTCACCACCGCCGCAATTTCGTCGATCAGAATCCGCTCGGTGACTATACGTTGCCGCTGATCTCGCTGGCCTCGGGCCGGCGCGTTACGCGCTTGCTGAAGCGCGAGGTCGGCAGCATCGATATCGAGGACCTGCCGTTACCGTTTTTCTGTATCTCGACCAACCTGACCCGCGGCGAGATGTTCGTGCACCGCAGCGGGCAGCTCTGGCGTGCGCTGCGGGCATCCGTAGCAATTCCCGGCGTGTTACCGCCGGTATTTCACGAAAACCAGATCCTCGTGGACGGCGGCGTGCTGAACAATCTGCCGGTCGATGTCATGCGATCTTTCGGCAGGGGCCGGGTGATAGGCGTCGATGTCGGCACGGAACACTCGCTGGTGGCCTGCGACGACGTCGAGGAGATCTCCGTATTTGGCAGGATGCGGCTGCTGCGTACGCGCCGCGCGCCGAGCATCATTCAGTTGCTGTTGCGCGCGGGTAGCCTGAGTTCTGCGCTGTCAAATACAGCGAATCGCGAACAGAGCAGCATTCTGCTGGCGCCGCCGCTCGACGATATCGACGTGCTCGACTGGAAATCCTTCGATCGCGCGCTCGAAGCTGGCTATCGTTACACGGCGCAACGCATCCCGGAGATCAAGGCGGCACTGGAGCAGGATCGCCGGGGCGTGCTGGTCTGACGGTGCCTGAATTAGGGTGACAGTAACCTTAATTGGCGATGTGACGAATCAGGGAGGCAAGAATCCTGGTTCGCCAATTAAGGTTACTGTCACCCTAATTACGCAAACACGTGAACACCGGCACCGAAATTAGTTGTTGTCCTCGGCCGGTGCCAGTGTGTCGGTGTCGTCAGTCTCGACCGGTTCTTCAGCCTCAGGCTCTTCAGCGGGAACCGCTTCGTCTGCTGGCGTTGCAGCGGCCGGTGCTGTGGCAGCTGCGGCAGATACCTGGCAATCCCAGCCCTGGCTTTTCAGCTGTTCGATGAATGCTGCGGCCCTGGTTTCGCAATAGCCGGCTTCGTTCTGTGCGCGCCACGGGACCAGGCGCTCACCCGGCATTTCAGTGTCCTTGTAGTAGTGGACCTCGCAAGGTACCTCACGCCCCGGCTCATAATAGATTTCGACACGACGTACGAGGTCGTTAAGGGTGCAACGGTAGTTGTCGGCGGCAATGGCGGTTGCAGGTAGCGAAATTGCGGACAGCAGAATCACAAACGATAATTTTTTGTCCATAGCGCCTCTCCATTAATGGATTGTCGAAAATCGGGGTCAGACCACAATTTC
This sequence comes from Pseudomonadota bacterium, assembly GCA_020027645.1. Classification (GTDB taxonomy): domain Bacteria; phylum Pseudomonadota; class Gammaproteobacteria; order Steroidobacterales; family Woeseiaceae; genus JAKEGN01. Next base: position 1,637 of record JAHKKM010000266.1, on the reverse strand, counting down.
AGCAGAAATTGTGGTCTGACCCCGATATTCAGGTTGTTTCGAGAATCTTCCCTTGCGACTTCGCGCGTTCCTCGAATTCGTGCTGCCATTTGGAGCGGTGCACGGCCGGTGCTACCTGCACCGCCGTTACCTTGTACTCCGGGCAGTTCGTCGCCCAGTCGCTGAACTCGGTTGTCACCACGTTGGCACCGGTCGCCGGATCGTGGAAGGTCGTATACACGACACCCGGTTGCACACGTTCGGTGATCTTCGCTTCCAGTGATATTTCGCCCTTGCGGCTCGACAGGGATACGCGGTCGCCGTGCTTGATACCGCGTGTTTCGGCGTCGTGCGGATGAATTTCCAGCAGATCCTCGTGATACCAGATGACGTTTTCCGTACGCCGCGTCTGTGCGCCGACATTGTACTGCGACAGTGTCCGCCCGGTCGTCAGGATCAACGGGAATTTGCGGCTGGTTCTCTCTTCGGTCGGAACGTAATCGGTTTCGACGAACAGGCCCTTGCCGCGCACAAAATTGTCGATGTGCATGATCGGTGTGCCCATCGGCGCTTCTTCATTGCACGGCCATTGCACGCTGCCGACTTCGTCCAGGAACTTGAACGAGACACCGCCGAAGGTCGGTGTGAGCTTCGCGATCTCGTCCATGATCTCGGCTTCCGAGTTGTAGTTCATCGGGTAACCTAGCGCCTGCGCGAGTTCCTGCGTGATCAGCCACTCGGCCTTGCCCTGGCGGGGTTTCATCACCGGGCGAACGCGATTGATGCGCCGTTCGGCATTGATGAAGGTGCCGTCCTTCTCGAGGAACGAGGTGCCGGGCAGGAATACGTGCGCGAACTTCGCGGTCTCGTTCAGGAACAGGTCCTGCACGACGACGCATTCCAGGCTGCCGAGAGCCGCCTCGACGTGTTGCGTGTTCGGGTCGGATTGCGCGAGATCTTCGCCCTGGATGTACATGCCCTTATAGACGCCGGCAATCGCCGCATCGAACATGTTAGGAATACGGTAACCGGGCTCGGCGTCGAGCTCCACGCCCCACATGGCTTCGAACTTGCCGCGCACCTCGTTATCCCGTACTGGCCGGTAGCCGGGGAGTTCGTGCGGAAACGAACCCATGTCGCAGGAGCCCTGCACGTTGTTCTGGCCCCGGAGCGGATTCACGCCGCAGCCGGTAAAGCCGACGTTGCCGGTGGCCATGGCGAGGTTAGCCATTCCCATGACCATGGTCGATCCCTGGCTGTGCTCGGTAACGCCGAGACCGTAATAGATCGCGCCGCGGCCGGCAGTGGCATACAGGCGGGCGGCACCCCGAATGTCATCAGCGCTGACGCCGGCAACCTTCGCCACGTTTTCCGGCGCATATTCCGGCTTCAGCACGCATTGCTTCCAGGCTTCGTACGATTCCCGGTCGCATCGCTCTGCTACATAGGCCTCGTCGGCAAGTCCTTCGCTGACGATGACATGGGCGAACGAGTTGATCACCGGCACGTTGGTACCCGGCATCAGTGGCAGATGGAAGTCGGCCTCGATGTGCGGCGAGCGCACCAGGTCGATCTTGCGCGGATCGACGACGATGAGTTTCGCGCCCTGGCGCAGGCGGCGTTTCATTTGCGAGGCAAACACCGGATGTCCTTCGGTC
>JAHKKM010000265.1 GCA_020027645.1 Pseudomonadota bacterium | reverse complement strand
GGATCAGGCCGGTTTGCCGAACGGATGTCGTGGCCAGACATTGTTACTCCAGTGATGAAAAACAGTTCAGGCGCGCTTTTCGATTGGCTGCCATTTCTGCAAGGGCGGTCCAATGTAGTCGGCCGCCGGCCGGATCAGTTTGTTGTTCGCGCGCTGCTCCATGATGTGGGCTGCCCAGCCGCTGATTCTCGAGCACACGAATATCGGAGTGAAAAGGTAGGTCGGTATTCCGATGAAGTGATATACGCTGGCGGCAAAGAAGTCGGCGTTGGCGAAAAGTTTCTTCTCGTCCCACATGACTTTTTCGATTGCTTCCGATATGGCATACAGATGTGTGTCGCCCGCTTCCTCGGAAAGCATTTTCGACATCTTTTTGTTCACCGCATTGCGCGGATCGGAAACCGTGTACACGCGGTGGCCGAAGCCCATGATCCTTTCTTTCCGCGCCAGCATGCCACGTACGCCTCTTGCTGCCTCGTCCGGAGATTTGAATTTCTGAATCAGCTCCATGGCTGCTTCGTTGGCACCGCCGTGCAATGGCCCGCGCAATGCACCGATCGCGCCTGTTACGGCCGAGTGCATATCCGAAAGTGTTCCGGTTATGACACGCGCGGCGAAAGTTGATGCATTGAATTCGTGCTCCGCGTAAAGAATCAGCGTCGTGTCCAGCGACTTGCGATGCAATTCGCTCGGCTTGCTGTCGTGCAGCAGGTGCAGGAAGTGACCAGATACGCTGTCGTCCCCGGTTTCGACATTGATGCGCTTGCCATCGGTGTGAAAGCGATGCCAATACAGAAGCATCGATGGCAGGCAGGCGAGCAGCCGGTCCGCGACACGGCTCTGGTTGGAGAAGTCGCCTTCCGGCTCGAAGTTTCCGAGCAGAGACACGGCACTGCGCAGCACGTCCATCGGGTGCGTATCACCGGGAACCAACTCGAGCACCTGCTTCAATTGCGGCGGCAATCCGCGCAAAGACTTCAATGTCTTTATATATGCGGCGAGTTCCCTGCTGTTCGGCAGTTTGCCGTACAGCAAGAGGTAGGCAACCTCTTCAAAGGACGCACGGTCAGCGAGATCGTAAATATCGTAGCCGCGATAGGTCAGGCCCGCGCCTTCTTTGCCGACGGTGCAGAGCTGCGTTTCACCGGCCGACACTCCGGCGAGTCCGCCGGTCTTCTTCTTGTCGCTCATTCTCTTGCTCCAGTTTCCCGGCTCAGTCCCTGGATGACTTTTTTGTCATGCCCTTTTCGGCAAACAGCTCGTCCAGCTTGGCTTCGTATTCGTGGTAACCGAGTACCTCGTACAATTGTTCGCGAGTCTGCATGGTGTCGACGACAGATCGTTGTGTACCCTTCTCGCGCAATGTGCGGTACACATGCTCGGCGGCCGCGGCCATCGCACGGTAGGCGGACAGTGGGTAAAGCGCGAGCCGTACGCCGGCTTTGGCGAGCTCATCGGTGGTGAACAAAGGGGTCTTGCCGAACTCGGTCAGATTGGCGAGGACCGGTACCTTGATAACGCGTGTGAACTGCCGGTACTCGTCCAGCGTGGTCAGTGCTTCCGCAAAAATCATGTCGGCACCGGCTTCGACGTAGGCTGCCGCGCGATCGAGCGCTGCCTGCTGACCCTCGACTGCGTGCGCGTCGGTTCGCGCCATGATCGTGAATTTGTCATCGGTACGCCCGTCGACCGCTGCCTTGATGCGGTCCGCCATTTCGGCGGCTTCTACGAGTGCCTTGCCCGGGCGGTGACCGCAGCGTTTCACCGACACCTGGTCCTCGATATGACATGCGGCGGCGCCGGCACGAATCATTTCCCGAACTGTCCTGCCGATCATGAATGCGCTTCCCCAGCCGGTATCAGCATCCACGAGCAAGGGCAGGTCGCAGGCATAGGTAATGCGTCGAATGTCCTCGCAGACATCGGACAGCGTGGTCATGGCGAGATCGGGCAGACCAAAGGAGGCGTTGGCAACGCCGGCGCCGGACAGGTAGATCGATTTGAATCCTGCCCTCTGGGCGAGCAACGCCGAGTACGCGTTGATCGTGCCGACGACCTGTAAAGGCCGTTCTTTTTCAAGGGCTTGCCAGAATCTCGCGGCGGCACTTGCGGCCATGATGCGCTCCCGTCAGGGCTAGGTTGGTGCGGCTTAGAACCCCGGGCCTGACTTGGCGCATTCAGGGCCCTGTGAGGCCGAATTGCGGCAAGGCAGCGTCGGGGGCCCGAATTCTAAACTACCGGCCAGCCGTTTCCCAAATGAGGAAATCGGGAAATCGGGGTCAGACCACCATTAACAGAGAAACTCTTCGCTAGCACAGCAAATTCAATCGTTAATGGTGGTCTGACCCCGATTTTACAGCTGGCCTTCGGGCAGAATTTTCTGGAACCAGGCTTTGAAGCGCAGCCAGCCGCTCGCAAGCGGCTCGCTGGTTTCGACTACCGGCGTGCCGTCGACCAGTCCGTGCCACTCCAGCCGGCCTTTGTCATCCTGTTCGAGCTTGTAGCTCAATTCCGGGAGCCGAGCTCTGAAACGCTCGACCATTGGTGCAACCATCTCCGGCGCATCGATCAGTACGCCCATCTCGGTATTGATGTCGATGGCACGCGGATCCAGGTTCAGCGAGCCAACAAAAAGATAGCGCCGGTCAATCGCGAGGAGCTTCGTATGCAATGTCAGCGACTCCAGTTTTTCGCCTGTATCCAGATCGACCGGCGTGGCATTGGCGCGCGCTTCGTGCAGCTCCACACCAGCCTCGAGCAAGCGCTTGCGATAGCCGGCGTAACTCGAATGCACGGCGACATGGTTGGTTGAAGCCAGCGAATTGGTCAAGACCGTCACCTGCACACCCTTGTTGACCACGCTCTCCCAGAAATCGAGGCCGGTGTCGCGCGGAATGAAGTAGGGATTGATGACTATGACGTCCGACTCTGCGCTGGCGATGACTTCCGCCATGCGTGTAACCAGGATCTTCTGGTCCATCGATACCTCGTTCAGCAACTTGTCCGGGTCGTCCGTGATGACCTCGGCGTCGGCCGGATAGAACATCGCCTTGCGGTCCAGCAGGTCCTTGACCAGCGGCGTGTCGATCG
>JAHKKM010000264.1 GCA_020027645.1 Pseudomonadota bacterium | reverse complement strand
TGTGCGAACCAGGTGGGGCTACGGAAATCTCCGTCGCAGACATTGTAAATTCCTCCCGGAATGCTGCGACCAAGTGCAGCAATTGCTGCAGCGCTCAGGTCATCAACGTGAATCCGGTTTCCGGGATTCGACTCGGATTCGAGAATCTGCGGATCTCCGGCGATGACCCTGTCCACGCCGAGCCGGCGCGGACCATATATCGCCGGTACGCGTAAAATGATGCAGGTGCTGCCGGATTTGCTGCACCAGTCCTGCAGCAGTTGTTCTGCAGCAAAACGGCGTTTGGCGCGTGGTGTGCGCGGTGCCGGCTGACGGGACTCGCTGACCAGTTCGCCGCCGCAATCGCCGTACACGCCGCTGGTACTGATGTAAACAATTCGCTCGGGGACCGGATTCAGCGCCACCAGCAATCGCGCCAGTCGCGGCTCACCTTCGCTGGCGGCCGGCGGCGGCACTGTATACAGGATCCTCGGTGGCATCGGTTCCCGCAACAGCAAACGGTCCTGGTCCAGGTCGAGGTGCCGGAATATTCCCCCGGACACGGCTTTCCGGGACCGGCTATAAGCAACAACTTCATCTGCAGCGAGGTGATCGAGCACACGTGAACCGACGTAGCCCGTCCCGATAACCGCGATCCGCAGTGAGGAAATAGGAATTGCCCGGCGTGCTCAGGATCCGGCGGGCTTCGGCCCGCCACCCATCGCACTCAGATGCGGTATGGCTGGCAGATCGGAACCCGCGACCAGGTTGAGGCCGGCCCGATAGGCATTGGCAGCACCCTCGTCGTCACCCAGCTGGTTCAACAGCCGGCCGAATTCCTGGTAAACCTCCGGGGTTGGCCGAATGGAGACTACTGTGTCGAGGTAACTGCGTGCCTTGCCCCAAAGCTCGTTGCGCAAGCACAGGCGGGCGGCCGCCAAGAGCAGCTCTGCATCATCCGGATGTTGTTTCAGCCAGCCTTCCGCCTTTTTCAGCTGACGAACCGGATCCGTGGCGTTGACGAGGCCGTAAAGTCTTACCAGCGGTGTTCGCCATTCGCGCTTGAGTTCGCCGGCCAGCTCCTTTTCCGCCAGGTCATGCTGCCGCGTGCGGATCAGTCCGGAATACCGGGCCTCGAGCAGCACGAGATTCTCTTTCAGTTTACGCGGGACTCTCTGCCAGGCTTCTTCGAGTTTGCCGAAGTCCTCCGCTCTTCCCATGAGTTCCCGGTGCACCCGAACAGACCACTTTTCCAGCGTTTGAGCATCAAGTCGGCCGTGCTTCGTCAGCCGTGGCAACAACTCTGCCAGCTGTTGCCAATCTTCCAGCCGGTAGTACAAACGACCGAGCAGGGAAAGAGCGTGACTGTGATTCGGCGCATTCTCGTCAAGCCTGCGGAGCGTCGCCAGCGCCTGTTCGTACTGTCCCTGATCGAGTTGCAACTCAGCTTGCGTCAGGAGTACCGCGCTGGCGGCAGCCGGTGTGTGCTCATAAGCCTGCTTCAGCCACTTGTCACGCCGGTCGTCTTCTCCGAGCAGATGTGCTGCCCTTGCAGCCTGCAGGTAATTCAGCAGAGGTGCATCACTGACGCTGGCGGATCGCGCGAGCATTTTCTCGCCCTTGGAAAAATTGCCCTCGGCAATTTCAATCATGCCGCGCGTCAGTCGCTCGCCGGCCTTCCCGCTCCGATAGCGGCTGGCTGCTTCGCCCAGTTTTCGCGGCGCATTCCAGATCTTGAGCAGCAGCCACAGGCAGAACATCAGCGATAGTACGATGCCAATTAACACGGGAACTGACATCTCAATGATATAGCTTCGGAAATTGATGATTACGTAGCCGGGGTCCTGAAGCAGGAAATGCGCCGCAATCGCGCTTGCAAGAAGTGCAATCACAACGACCAATCCGAATTTCACTGCGAGACTCCGTCGTCTGGTCCAGCTTCGCTCGCCGAATTTTTCTGCGAGCTGCCTGTGGACAGGACGCGGTATTCGCGTAATAAACGCAGCGATTCCGAAAGATCAGGGAACGCAATCGGAGTCACGTTTTGTCGCATCTCACTGATCGTCTGCAGTGCGCTGCGAACGGGCGCGGTCTCGGCGTCGTAATAACTGTTCAGCCAGCTGGCTGCGTCATCAAGGCTTTGATCAAACAAGGCCTGTTCTCCACGCAACAGCGCAATGCGTGCGGCCTGAAATTGCAAGGCCAGGTTGGCGCGCAAAAAATACTGGGCCTCCGGAGCGATCAGCGGTCTCACGCTTTCATCGGTGCGACGAATCGAGACCATCTCGGAAGCCGTTCTCCGCAGCGATGCAAACATACGATCCATGCCGGTCAGTTCCGGATCGACTTCAGCAGGTGCCGCATCAGGTGTTTCGACGTCTTGGTTAATTGACAAGCTGTCGATGGCGCCTGCGAGGCTCGAAAGTGTAAGGGCAATTCCTTCGATGTCGGGACTCTCGATCGCGTCGAGCGCTCGAATCTCGTCAGCAAGCGCCCGGCGTATGCCGGTCAGCGCCGGATTAGCAAGCTGTGCAACCTTCTCGTCAGCAAGTTGCAAAGCCAGCGTCGCAAGCTTCGGATTATTGGCGAGCTGCAGCTGCGCGTTGGCAATCTGCATATAGTATTCAGCTTCCGCCAGCAGCCACGAATCACGCAGTCCACTGGAAATTCCCCGCAATTCCGCCATCGACCCTTCCAGCGATCCGAGACGACCATGCATTGACTCTAGTCGTTGCAGTCGTTCTGCCAGCTCGTCCTCTATGGTCTGAATGCGTACATCCCGTCCGTCGGCCTTGCCAGTCAACTCGGCAATTTTTGCGTCGTTGGCATCGGTCGCCTGTCGAATCACGTGCAGCGATTCCTTCAGCTGCTCGATTTGCACCGATTGCATGCTCGAGGCACTGTCATCGACAGACCCGGCAAGGCTTTGATATGCAGCCCATGCTGCCGCCAAAGCAGCGATCAACAGGGCTAGCCATGCGACAAGGTTCCGCGATGCCGCCTGTGGTTTGGCAGGCCTGTCGTCGTCCCGGTCGCGCGATGGCGCCGACTTGCCGGATGCGGCGTCGTTCGGCGAACGGTCACTGTTCGGGTTTTCATTCATTCGGTATTGTCCTGCTTCAGG
>JAHKKM010000263.1 GCA_020027645.1 Pseudomonadota bacterium | reverse complement strand
TCGAAAAAAGGTGTCAGGTTTATTTTCCACGGCAAACAGATTAGCGCTTTGGCCGCCGTTGCAGGAAAATAAACCTGACACCATTTTTCTTTTGCAGGAAAATAAACCTGACACCATTTTTCTTTTGCAGGAAAATAAACCTGACACCTTTTCTCCGGGGGGAACGATGAAACAAAAAATAACGCGACGCGATTTCCTGAACGGAACCCAGGTCGCCATAGGCGCCTCGCTGCTGTCGCCGTGGGCGGAGGTCTTCGGCGCCGCTGCCGGCGATTTCACGCTTCCTGCAGGATATTACCCGCCGGCCAAGACCGGCTTGCGAGGCAGTCACGACGGTGCCTGGGAAACCATGCATGCCCTTGTCAGCGGCACTCGCTGGCCACGTGAAGATCCGGGCGAGACCTTCGACCTGGTGGTGGTGGGTGCCGGCATCAGCGGCCTGTCGGCGGCGCATTTCTATCGCAAGCAGAATCCCGGCGCGCGAGTCCTGCTGCTGGACAATCACGATGATTTCGGCGGTCATGCAAAACGCAATGAATTCTCGATCGGCGGCCGCACCCGGATTGGATATGGCGGCACCGAGTCCATCGATACGCCGTCAGCCTACACCCAGGTTGCAAAGGATTTGCTGATCGACATCGGCATCGACGTCAAGAAATTCTACGAGGCCTACGACCAGAGCCTGTATGCGTCGCTGGGTTTGGCAAAAGGCATCGTGTTCGATAAACAGAATTTCGGGCAGCAAAAGCTGGTGACCGGTTACGGCAAGAAATCCTGGGAGCAGTTTGCTGCCGAAGCGCCGCTCAGCGACCAGGCCCGTGCCGACTTCATTCGCGTGCAGACCGACCAGCGCGATTACCTGCCGGGCAAGACCTTCGAAGAGAAATACGAGATTCTGCGCCGTACCAGTTATTACGACTTCCTGAAAAATTACTGCAAGGTCGACCAGCAGGTGCTGGAGATCTACCGGCGCTGGGGCATGAGTTTCTGGTGCGTCGGCATCGAAGAAGTGCCGACGACCTCGATCCAGTCCTACGACGGCGGCATGCCGGGGGTGGAACAGACGCTGGTTCGTACCGGTTACCGCGGCGACGAGCCGTACATATTCCATTTCCCGGACGGCAATGCATCGGTTGCACGATTGCTGGTGCGCAAGCTCATTCCGCAGGCCGTGCCCGGTAGCACCATGGAGGACGTGGTCACGGCGCGCGTCGATTACACGCAGCTCGACCGCGATGGTGCCAATACGCGCATCCGCTTGAACAGTACCGTGGTCAACGTGGCACACACCGTTGACGAAAGCGCGGTCGATATCACGTTCGTGCATTCAGGCAATCCGTACACGGTGCGCGCATCGCGCTGCATACTTGCCTGTTACAACAGTGCCATTCCGTACCTGTGCCCGGATTTGCCGCAAGCGCAGAAGGCAGGTCTTGCGTACAACGTGAAAGTGCCACTGACCTACACCAAGGTGATGGTGCCGAACTGGCGTCCGTTCGCCGACCTCGGCATGGACTTCGCCTATTACACCAACGAGTTTTTCAAACAAGTGGAGCTGGACTACCCGGTATCGATCGGCGATTACAAATTCAGCAAGTCACCGGACGAGCCAATGGTCCTGCACATGTGTCATGTGCATTATTCGCCGGACATCAAGGGACCGGAGCAATGGCGCGAGGGCCGGCGTCACTTGCTGACCACTCCGTTCAGCGTGTTCGAGGATCACGTGCGCGACCAGCTCGACCAGGCGCTTTCCGGTGCCGGCTTCGATGCCGAACGCGATATCCACGCGATTACCGTCAACCGCTGGGCACACGGTTACGCGTACAGCCCGGGACTGATCTGGGAACCGGATTACCCTTCGGACGACGTGAAGCCCTGGGTGATCGGCAGAAAACCTTTCGGACGCATTGCGATTGCGAATTCGGATGCGGGTGCCAGAGCCGACACCAATTCAGCAATCTCTCAGGGTCACCGGGCTGTCAGGGAGTCCATGTCGGCCTGAGAGGCTGTCGACGATTGAGCATGGCCATCGTGAGCCTGTCCGGTCAGCCTTTGCAAAGGAAAGGCCAGTGCAACGATGCCGATCAGCACGAGGATCAAGCCGGCGATACGCCGCAGGAGTCGCCGGTTTTTCCATGACGCTATCCTTGCAGCCGATGCCCCGGCCAGCCATAAAGCCGGCATCGTGCCCATCCAGAACAGCAACATGACCAGCATGCCGTTCGCCGCGCTGCCGCTGGCAGCGGCCAGTGCTACTGCGCTGTAAACAAGGCCGCAGGGCAGGGCACCCCAGATGAAGCCGGCGGAAAGCGCGCGCGCCGGTGTGGAGATAGGCAAGACATGGCGGGCGAGCGGTGTAAGGCGACGCCACAACAACGCGCCGCCGCGCTCGAGAAATTGCAGCGAGCGCCAGTCGAACAACAGGTTCAGTCCGAGCGCGATAACCAGCAACGCAGCAAGCACGCGTAACAATATGAGACCGGTATCAGCGCCCGCCGATTTCGCGAGCAGCGAACCGCCGGTGGCGGCGATAGCGCCGAGCAGCGCGTAGAAACCGAGGCGGCCGACGTTATACAAAAGGCGTCGCAACGGTCTGGCGAATTTCCCTCGCGGCTGTTCTTCGAACAGCACGACGATCGCGCCGCACATGCCGAGGCAATGGGTGCTGCCGAAAAACCCGGCGAGGAATGCGACCGGCAGCAGAACTTCCGGATTCACGGCGACAAATCGTCGTGCCGATGGCCGGTCTTGCTCTGCTCGGGGGCCTTGTCATCGTCCATGACCACGCTCCAGCCTGGCGATTTCAGATCATCGAACTGGCCCGAGCCGACCGCCCAGAAAAAAGCCCAGACAGCGATGCCGAGCAGCACCAGCCCGAGCGGGATCAACAGGTAAAGAATGCTCATGCGTCGGCTGGCAGCGAGCGCAAGGACGGCGGCCCGATCGGTTCGGAAAGTGACGTGGTTGCACGACGGCGGCGCAGGCGCAAGGCGTTGAAAACGACCAGAAGTGAACTCAGCGACATGCCAAGTGCGGCCATCCACGGCGCCAGCATGCCGCTGATCGCGAGGGGCACGGCGGCAAGATTGTATGCGATCGCCCAGGCTATG
>JAHKKM010000262.1 GCA_020027645.1 Pseudomonadota bacterium | reverse complement strand
TGTGGTTACCGACGCGCACCCGGACGAAATCAAGGCGCTGTTCGGCAACTGCCGGCTCATTGGCCGCCGCTTTCGGCTTGCGCACGTGCGCTTCGGCCAGGAGATCATCGAAGTCGCGACCTTTCGCGCCGCAGCCGGCGGTGATGAGGACAGGGGCGACGTTGCACACGACACCCACGGGCGCATTCTCCGCGACAACGTCTACGGCAGTATCGGCGAGGACGTGTGGCGCCGCGATTTCACCTGCAATGCGCTGTACTACAACATCGCGGATTTCAGTATCTGGGATTACGTCGGCGGTGTAAGGGATATCGAGCGACGCAAGCTCGTCCTGATCGGCGATCCGGAAACGCGACTGCGAGAGGATCCGGTGCGCATGCTGCGAGGGATTCGTTTTGCGGCGAAGCTCGGCTTCGACATCGATCATTCCGTGGTAAGTGCAATGCAGAAATTGCGTGACCTGCTGTCCAACGTGCCACCGGCGCGCCTGTTCGATGAATTCCTCAAGATGTTCCAGGGTGGATTCGCCGGGAAGACCTTCGAACTGCTGTGGAAGTACGAACTGTTCGGCAAGTTGTTCCCGGAGACGGATGCGGAGCTTGAGAAGGACCGGGTTTTCGGCCGCCTGGTGCAGGCCGCGCTCATCAGCACGGACCAGCGCGTGGCCCAGGAAAAAACGGTAACGCCGATGTTTCTGCTCGGTGTGTTCCTGTGGGCGCCCATCAAACGGCATGCGGCAGAACTGCGTCAGACAGAACAAATATCGGATTCGCAATCGCTGGCGATTGCGTCACACACGGTCGCCGGTTGGCAGCAGTCGCGCATTTCCATTCCGCGGCGCTACACCGGCCCCATGGCCGAGATGCTGGCCCTGCAACCGCGCTTCGAGAACAACAAGGGCCGCCGTGCTTTGAACCTGCTCGAGCACAAGCGCTTTCGCGCCGCGTACGATTTCATGAAATTGCGTGCGGAAGTCGGCGACTTCGATCGCGAACTGGCCGATTTCTGGACCCAGGCACAAATCCAGAGCGCCGAGGAACGGCTGCAGAGTTTCGATGTGTCCGCCAAAGCCGAACCGCGCAAACGCCGCCGCAGGTCCAAAAGGGGCGGGGGTCGCGGCCGGGATGGGAACAGGGATCAATGAATGGTGGTCGTCCGCACTGGTGGCCCGTCTACGTCGCCATAGGCAGTAACCTGGACGAGCCGCGCCGGCAGGTGCTGAGTGCGATCGATGCCTTGGCAAAACTGCCCGACACCCGGTTGATCCGCAGCTCGCGCCTGTATCGTTCGCCGCCGATGGACGGTTCCGCACAGTCGGACTACATCAACGCGGTTGCCGCCCTGATTACACAACTGGATGCGCCGGCATTTCTGCACGCGCTGCAGGCGATCGAGAAGCAACATGGACGGATTCGTGACGGTAGCCGCTGGGCCGCAAGGACCCTGGATCTCGATCTGCTGGTGTTCGGCGATCTGGAAATCTGTAATGATGAGTTGACCGTTCCGCATCCGGGTATTGCTAAGCGCAGTTTCGTGCTGCTGCCGCTTTGCGAGATTGCGCCGCAGTTGCGCATACCGGGCCTGTCGAATGTAGAGCAGGTATTGCGCGAACTTCCGGCAGACGCGTCCGTGGTAACGGTTTTAGACGAATAGTATGGGCATCACCAACAGCAACGATCTGAAACGGAGTCCGCGCTTCATTGTCGTGGAAGGACCGATTGGCGTCGGCAAGACCAGCCTTGCGCGCCGGCTGGCAGCAAGCCTGTCCGGTGAAGTGATTCTCGAACAAGTCGACGAGAATCCGTTTCTCGAACGATTCTACCGGTCGGGCCGGAATGCGGCACTACCTGCGCAGCTCTTCTTCTTGTTCAATCGTGCGCGGCAAATGGAGATATTTCGCCAGTCGGACCTGTTCGCCACGGTGCGCGTTGCGGATTTTCACCTCGACAAGGACCGGCTGTTCGCCGAACTCAATCTCGATCGTGAAGAGCTCGAGCTGTACCGGCAGATCAGCGCGAAACTCGAGATCGAGTCACCGGTACCGGACCTGGTGATCTACCTGCAGGCATCGGTCGACGCACTTCTGGCACGCATTGCGCGGCGCGGAATACCGTACGAGCGCATGATCGATCGGCGCTATCTGGAGCGCCTGACGGACGCGTACTCGCGATATTTCCACAACTACGATCAGGGTCCCTTGCTGATCGTAAACGCATCGTCGATCGACCCGATACACAACGAGGCAGATTACGCGGCGCTGTTGCAACAGATCCTGACCACCCGCGGACGCAGCTTTTTCAATCCCTCGGCAGAGATTTCACTGGCCTGATTGCTGTATTGTCTGACTCCCACTGACGCGAGATAGAGATGTATACGCAGCTTGAACAACGGGGCATGGCGGAACCGCCGGTGAATGTTGCGACCTTGCGCAAGATGAAAGACGAAGGCACAGCGATTGCCTGCGTGACTGCCTACGATGCGAGTTTTGCACAACTCGTCGATCTCGCGGCAATGGACCTCGTGCTGGTCGGTGATTCACTCGGCATGGTGATTCAGGGACATGACACGACCGTACCGGTGACAGTCGCCGATATCATCTACCACACGGGCAATGTTGCACGCGGACTTCGGCGTGCATTCCTGGTGTCGGACATGCCGTTCATGAGCTACACCGATCCCTCGCAGGCTCTCGATAACGCGGTACGGATGATGCAGGAGGGCGGCGCCATGATGATCAAGCTGGAAGGTGGCGCCGGGCAGATTGAAATCGTGCAGCACCTGGCGAAGCATGATATTCCGGTGTGTGCGCACCTGGGCCTGAAGCCGCAATCGGTGCACAAGATCGGAGGATTCAGGGTCCAGGGCCGGGATCCACAACAGGCCGCAATAATGATCGAGTCGTCACGGCAGTTGCAGGAGGCGGGTGCCGATATCGTGTTGCTGGAGTGCGTGCCGAACGAGCTTGGCGAGGCGGTGACCGATGCGCTGCAAGTGCCGGTCATCGGCATCGGTGCGGGACCGAAGGTCGACGGGCAGATCCTGGTCCTGTACGACCTGCTCGGTATCACGCAGGGCCGTACGCCCAAATTTGTCCGAAATTTCATGATTGGCCATGATTCGCCGCTGGATGCGCTGCGGGATTACGTCAAGGCGGTGAAGCAA
>JAHKKM010000019.1 GCA_020027645.1 Pseudomonadota bacterium | reverse complement strand
GCCGGATTCAGTGCCGCGACGACCTTGTTGCTTGCCCTGACTCCGGACAGGAATTTGCGCGGCATGTTGTTCTGGCTGATGGGCGACTTGAGTTTCGCGTATCAACCCGTACGACTGCTTTTATTGCTCACTGGCACCACTTTGTCCTGCTGGCTGGCCAGCCGACATCTCAATGTCCTGGCTCGGGGAGACCTGCAGGCCGCCATTGTCGGCATGCAGGTGGCTGCCTGGCGCATGGGTATTTTTGCAATAACCGCGCTGATCACCGCGATATCAGTTACCAGCGTTGGCGTCATCGGTTTTGTCGGCCTGGTAATTCCGCACCTGATCCGGCTGCTTGCGGGCAGCGATCATCGTATCGTGTTGCCTGCATCGGCTCTTGCCGGCGGCACGTTGCTGGTCATCGCCGACACTCTGTCGCGGACGCTGTTGGCGCCAAGACAGCTTCCGGTGGGCGCCCTTACAGCTTTGCTGGGTGTGCCACTCTTCCTGATTCTGATGAACCGGAGTCAGCGCAGCCCGTAAACGTCGTAATCAGGGATAACGCGCCCTTGCAGCCAGATCGATCGCTTCCTGATGCAGCAAGCCAAATTGCGCAACGTTTGTCTCGCTCTGCTGCAGCTCCTGCCAGACTCTGAGTCGCTGCGGCGCTGCAACAGCCGGGACAACGGGCAGCGCCAAAAGCGATTCGGCAATGATTTCCTGTGCCTTGTGGCCCGCCAGCCAGCGCAACAGCCGCACCGCTGCAGCCGCGTTGCCAGCATGCCTGGTTACGCCTGCGCCGACGATGTCGACCTGTGTTCCGCCGTTCGCCAGAGTCGGTGCTGCGATGCCGAGCTTCGAGCCTGGTCCAGCTGCCTGTCGCTGCACGGAAGCGTCGAGGCTGGCTATTCCAGCCGTGCAACGACCTGATTCTATGGCTGCGAACATGGCCTGCGGATCACGGAATACCGGTAGCGCCAGGTTCGCCACCAACTGTCTCACAAGCAACTCCGCCTGACGCGTCTGGTGCCGATCGATAAGGAGTGCAATCAGTGCATTGTTATCCGGCAACGCTGAAGATGACATGCACACTTGGCCGCGCCATGCGGGGTTGGCAAGTGACTCATAGCCCGCGAATTCTTCCGCTGTCGCGATTGTGGAATTGAACACGAGCACATTTGCCTTGACGGCAATACCAAACCACTGGTTCTCCGGATCGCGAAGATGCGACGGGATGGAGGCATTCAGGTCGTCCGCATGCGTCGGTCGCAACACGCCGATGTCCGACGCACGCCACAAACGAGCAGCGCTGTCTGTAATATAAAAGTCGGCGACAGGTCCCTGCGTCTTGTCGAGCATCAATTGCAGCAGCTTGTCGTCGTCGGCTGTCACCTGCTGTACGCGAATGCCGGTCTCTTCCGTAAAGGCGCGATACAACGGCGCCATACGTACCTCGTCAATGGACGAGTAGACAACGACAAACTCCTTTCCCTGGTCTGGCGCCGTCCCATCTACGGACTCTCCGCCACAGGCCACCAGGTTCAATGGCAACCAGAAAACGAGAACGCACCGGCCGAAGACACGGGTCACGGCTGATCCCCTTCAGAATCGTCGACCACTATTCGATCACGCCCTTCTGATTTCGCCCGATACAGTGCAACATCGGCGCGCGCCAGGAGCGAGTCACCCAGTGTTTTCAAATCCCTCGCGCCACGGTCGGGCGAAATACTCGCAATTCCGATGGAGGTCGTGATCGTTACCGACTCGTTTCTGCCGACGTCGATGGGAGTTGCGGCAACGGCGGCCCTTATTCGCTCGGCCAGCCGCCGGCCTGCCAGGGTCGTGGTCGCCGGCATCAATACCACGAACTCCTCGCCGCCATACCGCGCTGCAATGTCACTGGCCCGCACCTGGGACTCGATGCGTTGCGCCAGCTCGGCAAGCACCCTGTCACCGGCCGCATGTCCCCAGGTGTCATTGACGCGTTTGAAATGATCGATATCGATCATCAGCTCCACCAGGCAGGTGCTGTCTCGCGCTGCGCGCGCCAGTTCCTCGGTCAATCGCATTTGCAGGTATCGCCGGTTATGCCACCCGGTAAGTACATCGGTAAAACCGCTGCGCAACAATCGCGCACGATTGACGACGTTTTCCAGGGCGAATGTCGCAATGACTCCGAGGTGTGCGAGGAAATCTGTCGCGTGTTGGCGGGTGAACCGATCCTTGTCTGGACTCGCAAAATTGATACTGCCAAAAAGCGCTCCCTGATGGATCAGGGGGATGATTGCGATGCTGCTAATTCCGGTCGCGCCGGGAAACAACAATTGATGATCAGCCGCAACAAATGGACCTGTCCATGGCTGTCGAAGCGCGGTGTATCGGGGTGTAATGCCTGTCAGGGATTCGACGAAATGCACATCAGGCAACAGCTCGGGCTGGCCATTTGCCGTGCGCAGCAAGTGACGGACTTCATGTTCGGGATCTGCAATCATCACAGTCACACATTGCAAACCGTAACTTTCACGAAGGTAACCAGTAAATGTGCCAAGCAACGTTTGCAGATCGGCGGCGCGCAACAATTCGAGCTCACGCTCCTGTGAGCGGCGAAAAATCTGCATGTTCTTCTCGACCTGATCGGTCATCAGGTCGAGCTTTTGATAAACCAGATCCAGCGTCCGGTATGGATCCCTCTCGTGCTGCATGCGTGCTGTTCCAATGCTCCCTCCCAAGGCATTGCTTTTATCAAAAACGACGTCCGGCGTCGCCTGTGCAGTTCGCGAATTCCGGACCGGGCACCAATATTGCGATCTAGCGACGCCGTGCCAGGTACTCTTTGCCCTTGGCCATGAGATCGACGAAGCCGGATTCATTACCGTTGGCCACCAGCTGGCGAATTCGGGATGCCGCATCGCACAGAGCGTCGAGTGGCCCCAAGCCGAACTTGTTCAGGTGCTGGATCTCAAAGTAAAGGTGCGGATTGTCACGCGCTACGGCAGCCGACACGAGCAGCTGTGCGTCGAATGTCGTCGACGACAGCTGCGCGAGCCTCGGTGCCGCTTCGCCGCTTTCTGCAAGGGCAGTAAAAAACGCGATATTCAATGCGTGCGACAACCCCAGAACATAGGCAATCATGCGATCGTGATCATCCAGTCCCATATCCAGCTGCTCGACCATTGTCGATGCAAACAGTTCCTTGGCGGCGGCCGTCGCTGCAGCATTGCCCACATCGATGAAAATGAGGTGGCGCCCTGACAAGAGCTCGGTGTCAGGCCCAAACATCGGATGCAGGGAAGTTACCCGGCAGTCCGCCGCGTACAGTGCCTCAAGCCCCTGGCGCAGCGGTGTCTTCAGTGAGCCGATGTCGAAGACCAGGCCACGCGGTCGTCGAGCTGCCAGGTCGGCGAGGATCTGCCCGGATGCCGCAATAGGCGTCGCCACGACAATGATCTCGTAGTCCACGCCCGCATCGCGCCAATCGTCGAAGCTGGCCGCGGATCTTGTCGCCTTGCGGTCCGCAATATGCGTTGCAAAACCCTGGGAGTTGAAGAACTCAACGAACCAGCCCCCCATCTTTCCAGCGCCACCAATTACAAGAACCCGTTGCCCGCCACCCTTGCCCTCCGCCACCACACGCTCGCGTTCCTGACTTGCCAGTGAGGACCGGATCAATACCCGCAATATCTGCTCGGTAAGCTTCGGATCGACACCGAGCATCCTGGCGTGTTGCGCGGCCATCTCGAGCACGTCTTTCTCACGCTCATAGTCGCGTGTCGCAAGTCCGCTCGATAATTTGTTTCGTCCGATATCGGTAACAATTTTCTGCCGCTCGGCGACCAGTTCCACGAGCTGACGGTCGACCGCGTCGAGGCGGCCGCGTAATTCATCCAGATTCATTGTGCCAAGGCTCACTTTGCGAACGGATCCGAGGGTCCGATGCTAGTTTTACAGGATGGCCGCAGCAAGCAACAGCTGTGTGGCTCAGACTATTCAGACCAGGGCCCGTAAGGATCGGGCATCGATGCCACCGGCTTTCAGGCTAACGTGAATCATGCGAACATTAGCGGCCTTTCGACGTGGCAATTCAGGGAGAACTAACGACAATGAAAACTCGCGCCGCCGTTGCCTGGGCCGCAGGCAAGCCTTTGGAAATCGAAGAAATAGAAATTGCCGCTCCCAGGAAAGGAGAGGTTCTGTTGCGAAACGTCGCGACCGGGGTCTGCCATACCGATGCCTTTACCCTCTCCGGCGAGGACCCGGAAGGAATTTTTCCTGCTGTTCTGGGACACGAAGGGGGCTCAATCGTCGAGGAAATTGGTGCGGGTGTTAAAAGCGTCAAGGTAGGCGATCATGTGATTCCCCTATACACACCGGAATGCGGCGAGTGCAGTTTCTGTACTTCGGGCAAGACCAATCTCTGCCAGGCGATACGCGCAACGCAGGGCAAGGGACTGATGCCTGACGGTACCTCACGCTTCTCCAAGGGCGGCAAGCAGATTTTTCATTACATGGGCACATCGACCTTCAGTGAGTACACGGTACTCCCGGAGATTGCCGTCGCGAAGATCAGCGCCAAGGCACCCCTGGAAAAAGTGTGTCTGCTTGGCTGTGGCATCACTACCGGCATCGGCGCCGTCCTGAACACGGCGAAAGTCGAACCCGGAGCAACGGTTGCTGTTTTCGGTCTCGGCGGTGTCGGGCTGAGCGCAATACAGGGTGCGACCATGGCAAAGGCCGGCCGCATTATCGCCATCGACATCAACCCGGAAAAATTCGCGCTGGCACGGCAGATGGGTGCGACTGATACGGTCAATCCGAAGGATCACAGCGCAACAATTCAGGAAGTCATTGTCGAAATGACGAAGGGCGGTGTCGACTATTCGTTTGAATGTGTCGGCAATGTCAAGCTGATGCGGGCTGCCCTGGAGTGCTGCCACAAAGGCTGGGGTGAGTCTGTCATTGTCGGGGTCGCCGGGGCCGGTCAGGAGATATGTACGCGGCCGTTCCAGCTGGTGACAGGGCGTGTCTGGCGAGGTACGGCATTCGGCGGCTGCAAAGGGCGCTCACAACTGCCTGGCATGGTTCAGCAGTACATGCATGGCGACATCAAGGTCGATGAATTCATCACGCACACGATGCCGCTCGAGGACATCAACAAGGCTTTTGACCTCATGCACGCAGGCAAGAGTATTCGTTCCGTCATTCATTACTAGTTGCCCGATCGCGGTACGTGATCACCGCTCCGCGGTTTGGTAATCTGCGCGCGGTCCCGGCAATACACCGGACCATTCGCTGGTCATCCCGGAGCATTTGTGAACGAAACACGCAACCTGGACTTACTTCCCGAAGTCCTGCCTTCGGATCCATTGCATTGGGCGGACGCCTGGATCAAGGAGGCCACCACCGCCCAGGTGCAGCGAAATCCCAATGCGATGACCCTGGTGACCGTCGGGCCCGATGCCAGGCCGTCGGCGCGAATGGTATTGTGCAAGCAGTTCGTGCCAGACCCTGGCTACCTGGTCTTTTATACCAACTACAAATCGCGAAAGGCCGCCGACATAGCAAGCAACAATCATGTTGCGGCCTTGTTCCACTGGGACGCACTTGGCCGGCAAATTCGTATTGAAGGAGTGACTGTTCGTTCTCCCGATGACGAAAGCGACGAATATTTCGCGAGCCGCGATTGGGGCAGCCAGCTCGGCGCCTGGGGGAGTGACCAGAGTGCGCCAATCGAATCGCGGCAGGCATTGCTCCGCCAGATTCAGCAGCGGGCCCGCAGCCTTGGCCTGAAACCAGGGTCGCGCAGCGACCAGTTGCTCGATGAAAATCGGCCCCTCATAAAGCGACCGCCTCATTGGGGTGGTTATCGACTTTGGATAACCGCAATCGAACTCTGGATAGAGGGGCCGGACAGGGTCCATGACCGTGCGGTGTGGACACGCGAAATCGTGCGCGAAAACGCGCGCGGAAGTGAGGACGGTTTTTCTGTGACACCGTGGACCGGCAAGCGGCTGCAGCCTTAAATGGGTGATTTTCAGAATGCCTGATGGACTGACGAGTCGCATGATCCGATGCCCGTATTGTGCCGAGATGCTGCAGATCCAGGTGGACCTGTCGGCCGGTGATCAAAACTATATCGAGGATTGCCAGGTGTGCTGCCAGCCTATCCAGCTGAGCTGCACAATTGACAACTTCCGGCTGGTTTCGGTCGACGCACAATGCAGCACGTAGCGCGGCGCACTGCCCTGATATTCGTGCTGCTCGGTGCCGTGCCGGCGCACGCTCAGCTCATCCTGACCGAGGGCACGAATATCACGGTCGACGTGTCGCAAAGCAATGGCATGTTGGCCACCGACCTTCTTGGCAGCATCTGGATCATTCCCGGTAACGGCGGCGACGCGCAACGCATCAGTAACAGCGTCCTGCCGGCAAGAAGTCCGCGTTGGTCTCCCGACGGACGATTCCTGGTGTACCAGGCCGCCGCAGCGCCGCAAACCCAGATCTGGTTGATTGACGTCAGCAGCGGCGAAAGCGAGCAGCTGAGCCAGGGTCAGTTCGTCGATCAGCAGCCGGCCTGGCATCCGGATGGCGAACGCATCCTGTTTTCCTCCGAACGCGCCGATAGCGGTTTCGACCTGTGGGAGCTCGACCTGCAGTCACGACTCAGCTGGCGCATAAGCAACCTTCCCGGTGACGAGATCGATGGCGCCTGGTCTGCAAATGGTCGGCACCTCGCCTACATTCACCGCGGCAACGGCCAATGGTCGCTGATGCGGCGCCGCTTCGGCCAGCCGGATGAGGTCCTGTTTGTGTCCGCGGATCCGCTGCACTCGCCATCCTGGCGGCCCGATGGAACGGTGCTCACATTCTTGCAACAGCGTCCGGAGGGAATCGTCGCGCAGATGGTGATCCTGTCGGAGCCGCCTTTGATCCGGCCGCTCATGTCAGGCGAGGACTATTTCATTGCACCCCTGAGCTGGCTTGACCGGTATCGTTATTTTTATACAGCCGATGGTGGTATTCGCAGCCGCGGCCTGGACGAGCGATACGCAACAAGAGTCAATTTCGCCGCTGCCATCGACAGCCGTGACCGGTTGCCGCAGGTTGCAGTGAACAAGCAACAGCTGGTCGTAAGCTCGCCGTCGACCGAGCGCCTG
Source organism: Pseudomonadota bacterium (assembly GCA_020027645.1). Lineage (GTDB taxonomy): Bacteria > Pseudomonadota > Gammaproteobacteria > Steroidobacterales > Woeseiaceae > JAKEGN01. The sequence continues at coordinate 20,784 of JAHKKM010000019.1, read as the reverse complement.
ATCATCCGTGCTGCACGACTGTTCGATGGCAACGGCGACGACTATCGGTACGGAATCGACGTCCTGATTGAAGGCGGTCGTATCGTCTCACTGGAGCCGCGCCGCGAGCGTCAGGACGCGGTCATTCTCGATATGGGCGATGCCACGATGTTGCCGGGATTCGTGGACGGCTATTCGTCACTTCGGGTCGAAGGTCCGGCACGCACCGGCGCCGAGCTGCTGGCATACGGTGTAACTGCCATCGTGGCTGCCGACGCGACCAATCTCGATCCGTTATTCTGGGAGACCGGGGAAACTCCCGGTCCCAGGCTATTGCGCGCCGCGCAGGTTACCGAGAATCCGCGCGCAGCAACCGCTGTTGTGGCAACAGTCCCTGCAACGGGCAATGGCAACCGGGCGGCATTGCAAGCCTGGCAAGCAATGGGCGTGCCAGTCCTGGCAGAGAGCTGGACGACCGGGCTGAGCCTCGGCGCTGATCTGCTGCTCGGCGCCGATACCCTGCCAACATCGCCACGTGGGCGCCGCTACCAGGATATCCAGATGGTGCTGGGTCTGGGACCGATCACCCTGATGTCGGGGCTGGCCGATTCGGCAACCCCCGGACTTCCGGAGCTGCTCGAGTCCAGGCAGGCAATTCACCTCGGGCGCCGAAGCCTTGCATTGCGGCGCTTTGCTGCTGTGCCGGATATTTCACAGCGTGAGGCTTCGTTCGTCCTGGCCAGCAAACCGAGTGGCCTGCCTGCCGGCCTGGCGCTCCACGCCGAATTTCGAGCGCTCGAAGCCGCGGGCCTGGCGGGTAACAAGGTCCTGAAGGCTGCCGGCAAGTACGCGGCTGAGGCACTCCGGTTGCAAGGCCAGATCGGCGAGATCGCGCCCGGTGCGCTTGCTGACCTTGTATTGGTCTCGGGCGATCCCCTGGCGCGGGTGGCTGACGCCATGAAAATTGTTGCGGTGGTTCGGAACGGTCGCTTTTACAGCCTGGTCAGCCTGCTGGAGCGGGTCGACGCTGCATCCGACGTCGAATAATTTGACAGATCTGCTCCGTCGGCGTCGACGGGCAGCGCTTTTGCGCCAATTGGACATAAGATTCTGGCCTCACCGGCCTTTTCGCGGCCTTGCATCCTTGTCCACCCGCAAAAAATTGTGATTCTATTCAATAGTTTATAAGTTGCTGTTTTTCAAACGAAAAATACTGCGCCGCAGCATTTCGTCGAATTATCTTACAGATCTGGATGTGGACTTAAGCCTGCTTGTTATGCCTTGCTGTAAGTGCCTGATAATCTGACACTTAACACCGTGTGGCATAGCTCTTGCTTTGTATATCCTGCCCAAGCGAAGTGTAACTGCAACTGGCAACCGGAAAATTGATACATACAGGATTTAGACGCCAGAAGAACAATAATTAAAACAACAAGAAGATCCAGATCCAATAACAATAATATGTCTGTATCTGGTAGCCGAATGAACAGTTACCTCTTTTAAAAAAAGAGAAATTAGCCCCGCCGTCAAACGCGGGGCTTTTTATTTTGCGGCCGGGTGTTTGCACAGGCACTTTGATGAACCTGGCCGGTCCATAGTTTACTTTTCAATTCCAACACGGGATCGATTATGAAAATCGAATACAAATCGATTGTGGGACTTACTGCTGCCCTCCTCCTGGTCGCGGCCTGCGAGCGGAAACCTGCAAACGACCAGGCAGCTGTGCCGGACGCCCCGAGCACAACGACAGTATCGGCGCCTGAGTCCGTTTATGCGATGGCGCAGAACCACCCGGCCAGAAGTGAGGCGGACCGGGAACGCGATGCGCTTCGCAAGCCCGCCGAAGTAATGCAGTTTTTTGGTGTCGAGCCCGGCATGAACGTGCTTGACGTGCATTCCGGCGGTGGCTACTACAGCGAATTGCTGTCCTATGTCGTTGGCGCGGAGGGTAGCGTCACCGCGCATACAAATGCTGCGTATTTGGGTTTCACAGGCGACGAGACTGCGGCCCGCTATGCAGCAGGGCGGCTGCCGAACGTCGAAGTCCTGGTTGCCGAGAACAACGAACTCAGTCTGCCCGAGGGCAAATTTGACGCTGTCATGATGATTCTGACCTACCATGACATTTACTATGTCAACCCGGACGACGGCTGGCCGAAAATCGATGGGCCGGCGATGCTCGCCGAGCTTTACGCTGCCATGAAACCGGGAGCAATCCTCGGCATCGTTGACCACGTTGCTGAAAGCGGCTCACCTGTGGAGACAGGTGGTACGCTGCATCGCATCGACCCGGCAATCATGCGTGCCGAGATCGAAGCGGCCGGTTTCAAGTTCGAGGCCGAGGCGCAAATGTTGCGCAATGCCGAAGACGATCATCTTAAAAGTGTGTTCGATCCGGCCATACGCGGCCGCACCGACCAGGTCGTCATGCGATTCCGAAAACCGGGCTAGCACCGGTCAGATCGGCCTTGAGAGTTTTAAGCAGCGTCACTAACGCGGGATCGGAAATGCGCCGTCTGTCGACCTTTCTCGTCGTGTTTTTACTGGTTTCCTGCGGAGAGGATCGCGGTCCGGACTATGCGGAATGGGACATCGCTGCGCTGCAGGACGCAATGCATCGCGGTGAATTGAGCGCGCGGGACCTTGTGCAGTACTACCTCGAGCGGATCGACGCCCTGGATCGCAGCGGCCCGGCACTGCACGCGGTAATTGAGCTCAATCCGGACGCGCTGCAAATCGCGGACGAACTCGACCGGGAGCGCCGGACCTCGGGTCCACGCAGCCCCTTGCACGGTATTCCGATACTGCTGAAGGCCAATATCGATACCTCTGACAAGATGATCACGTCGGCTGGCTCGCTGGCACTGGCGGAGCATCGGCCGCCGGATGACGCTTTCCTAGTGGCGCGGCTGCGCGAAGCAGGTGCCGTCATTCTTGGGAAAACCAATCTGAGTGAATGGGCGAATTTCCGTTCAACCGATTCCTCCAGCGGATGGAGCAGCCTCGGTGGCCAAACTCGCAACCCCTACGACACCGCCCGTTCGCCCTGTGGCTCATCCAGCGGCTCGGCCGTTGCCGTCGCTGCCGCCTTGGCAGTGCTCGCCGTCGGTACCGAAACCGACGGGTCCATTATTTGTCCGGCGGGTATCAACGGCATTGTCGGCGTCAAGCCAACCCTCGGGCTGGTCAGCCGCGACGGCATTATTCCGATAGCGCACAGCCAGGACACGGCCGGACCCATGGCGGGAAATGTGCGGGATGCGGCGATGCTGCTCAACGTGTTGGCGGCAATCGATCCGCAGGATCCTGCGTCAGAGGCATATAACGGGGACATACCCGATTACACAGCGCATCTCAGTGCCGATGCACTCAAGGGCAAGCGGATCGGGGTGCTGCGCACTCATTCCGGCGCCGGTAAGGATGCGCGGATCGACAAAATTGTCGAAGAGAGCATCAAAATCCTGCAAGCCGGCGGCGCCGAGATTGTTGATCCGATAGAGATCGATACCAGCGGCGCGGACGACGCCGAGTACGAAGTGCTGTTGTACGAATTCAAAGCAGACTTGAATGAATACCTTCGTGCATCCGGGGCCGGCATTAAGAGCCTCCGCGAGGTCATTGCTTTCAATGATGCACACGCGGATACCGTCATGCCGATCTTTGGCCAGGACATTTTCGTCGAAGCAGAAAGCAAGGGACCATTGAGCGACGAGGAATACCTTGCAGCGCTCGCGGACAGCAAACGGATTATGCGTGACGGTATCGACTCCGCGCTGCGCGAACACCAGCTCGATGCGCTGGTCGCGCCCTCCAACGGGCCCGCGTGGATGATCGACCACATCAACGGCGACAACTTCAGCGTCGGAAGTTCTTCATATGCCGCCATCTCAGGCTACGCGGCCATCACCGTGCCGGCGGGATTCATATCCGGCATGCCGATTGGCCTGTCGTTCATTGGTGGCCCATTCAGCGAGAAACAACTGATCGAAATTGCCTATGCTTTCGAGCAGGCCAGCGACGCTCGCATACCGCCGGACTTTGAGCTCGCTCCTGCCGGCAAATCCAGGCATTAGCCGCAGAAATTGCGACCTGGTCGGCGGCGACGGCGAATCCGGCACGCTGTAATAAACGAACCTTTGCTGTTTCGTTGCCGTCATTCGCATGTTTAAAGTCATTCGCATCGGCATCCTTCTGATGATCCTGTTCTTCGTTGCTGTCAGTTCCTGGCTGACCCAGTCGCGCAGTACGGACTGGAACAACACGCTGTGGGTCAAGGTTTACCCCATCAATGCCGATGGCAGCGAAGAAAGCCGTCGCTATATTGAGGGATTGCAGGAATCAGACTTCTCCGGCATCGAGGATTTCATTGCGCGAGAGATTCGCAAATTCGGCAATGAACTTGAACGCCCATTACGTATGGAGCTCGGGCGTGAAGTGAAGGCGCAGCCGCCTGCACTGCAATCAAATCGCTCTGTACCGCAGGTCATGCTCTGGAGTATCAAGTTGCGCTGGTGGGCCAGCAGGATTACATCGGACCAGGACGACCCGGCACCGGATGTCAGGATTTTCGTCCGCTACCACTCGCCACAGGCGGACTTCGCACTGGAGAATTCTGTCGGGATGCAAAAGGGTATGGTTGGCATCGTCAATGCTTTTGCCGACCGGCGGCACGCGGGTACCAACAACGTGATCATTGCGCACGAGTTTCTCCACACACTCGGCGCGACCGACAAATACGATCCGGCGAGCGGCATACCGGTTTTTCCGCATGGCTACGCGGAACCCGACCGGCAGCCGCTTTACCCGCAGCAGCAGGCGGAAATCATGGGCGGTCGGATTGCCGTGTCCGAATTTGACGCCATGGTTCCAAAAAGTCTGAGGTACGTCATTATCGGCGCTGAAACCGCGGGGGAGATCCGGTTGTTGAGTAAATGAGTCACCGCCCGACCGCCTGACACTTTAAGCTGGTACGCTTTGCCGATGAATCTGTCGTCAACACAGGCCTTGGGCTGTGAGCACCTCGACATCTCGGTGCCTGGGCGCTCGCTGGTTTCCGGCCTGCGGATTTCCATCGGGCAAGGCGAATTCCTCGCCGTGTTGGGGCAAAACGGCAGTGGCAAGTCACTGACATTGCATACCCTGGCCGGGTTGCGACCCATTGCCAGCGGCACGGTCTTGCTGCAAGGTGCGCCGCTGGTTGCTGCGCCGCGAAAAACAGTAGCGAGACACCTAGCCTTGCTTCCGCAGCACAACGAGGACATTTTTCCGTCGACCGTTATCGACACGGTTCTGATTGGCAGGCATCCGCATATCCGTCGCTTTCGCTGGGAATCAGACGCTGACCGTCAAATAGCGCGCAGTGCCCTGAGGGCGGTCGATCTGGAAGCGCTCGCGGAGCGCGATCTGGCGACATTGTCCGGCGGCGAGCGTCAACGCGTCGCAATTGCGCAGGCCCTGGCTCAGAACCCCGATGTCTATCTGCTCGATGAGCCGAGCAATCAACTGGACCCGCAACATCAACTTGCAGTTCTGCAATTGTTTCACGAGCGGTCCCGCTCGGGTAAAACCGTGATTGCGAGCTTGCATGACGTCAACCTGGCCGCGCGCTTTGCAGACCATTGTCTCCTGCTATACGGAGATGGCCGCTGGCAGCTCGGCGAGACCCGTGCGGTACTTAATCCTGCCAATCTGAGCGAGCTGTATGCGACGCCGATCGAAGCCGTGGCGTGGCATGACCGGGAACTGTTCGTCACGATGGGCGAACCCGGCCTCGCCGCATCAGTCAGTCGACGCAGCCCCTGAGAGTTTCAAGGTAGACCGCGTGCAATTCGGGGTTGGATGCCAGCACGGATCGTGTTTGCAGGCCCGGGGGCGCGCCATTCAGGTCGGTGAATACTCCGCCGGCCTCGGTCACGATCACGGCCAGCGCGGCAATATCGAGTATGTTGACGTCCGATTCGATAACCGCTTCGATTTTTCCCGACGCCAGCAAATGGTAATGATAGAAATCGCCATAGCCGCGAGTCCGATCAGCAGAAGCAATGATGCTGCGCAGCGCCTCCCATCCGGCTCCGGCCGCCAGCGACTTGATATTGCCTGTCGAAACGGCAGCGCGTCGTGGATCGTCAATGTCACTGACATGGATTCTTGATCCATTCAGCCACGCACCGTGGCCTTTTTCGGCCCAGGCCAGTTCGTCAAACATGGTGCCGCTGGATACTCCCAACACCAGCTCGCGATCCTTCATCAGGCAAATCTGCGTCGAGAAAAAAGGGTACTGGCGTACAAAACCCTTGGTCCCGTCGATCGGATCCACCAGCCACTGGCAGCTCGCCTGATGCCGGGTACGACCGGTTTCCTCGCCAAAGAAGCCGTGTTCCGGAAATGCACCAAGGATGATGCGGCGGATCTCGTGTTCGCATTCGACATCTGCCTGTGTGACCGGCGTCCGATCCGCCTTCGTGGTGACGGTGAAATTGCCCTTGAAATATCGGCGACTGATATCGGCTGCAGCCTTCGCAGCCTCCAACGCTACAGTCAATTCCTTCGATCGTCCCGGTTCCGCTGATTTCAATCGGGTCACTCCGCGCGATGCAGCATGCCCGTGACTATTACCGGTTCAGCAGCCCGCGCACAAGTGCGGACGGGCAATGTTGCGCAGGGCTGACCGATCACGGTCGTCGCCGGCTGGACACCGCACGGGCTTGCACGGCACAGTAGCAGCCGGTTGGCAGGATTCATTGCAGGGGTAAAGGCGGCATGGGCAATCGGCTGAGCAAGATTTACACGCGCACCGGCGACGACGGCACAACCGGGCTTGGCGACGGCACCCGAGTCAACAAGGACGATCCCAGGGTCGAAGCGTATGGCACCGTCGATGAGGCCAACAGCGCGATCGGCATGATCCTGGCTGTCGAACATGTCGCGGCGCCGATCCGGCGCTGCCTGACGGAGGTCCAGCACGACCTTTTCGATCTGGGCGGCGAACTGTGTATACCAGGACACGTTGCCGTCGGACAGGAATTCATCGACCGTCTGGAAAACGAGCTGGATGCATTCAACGTGGATCTGCCGCCGCTGAAGGACTTCATTCTGCCGGGAGGTGGAGCGGCGGCGTCCGCCTGCCATCTTGCCCGTACGATCGTGCGACGCGCCGAAAGACGCTGCAGCAGCCTGAAGAAACAGCAGCATGTTCGCGGCGAAGTGATTCGTTATTTGAATCGGCTGTCCGATCTGCTTTTTGTCATCGCGCGATGCCTGGCACGGGCAGAAACCGGGAAGGAAGTACTCTGGGATCGTCAGCGCCTGGTTTGAACTTGCGCCCGTCGCAACCACAGCGACCGGCAGCTGCAGTTTGTCAGTGCGATTCAGGGCCGCAGAGTTTTCAACATCAGGATGGCGCTGGCCGGACACAAACTGGTGAATTCCGCTGTCTGTCGAATCGCCGTCGGCGCGAGCTCACGGGACACAGCCCGAAAACCGCGATTTTCGAAGTAGCCCCTGGCATCCGTTGTGAGCAGCCAGAGTTGGCGTATCCCGGCTGCGTTCGCGATGCGCTCGACAGCCTGCACCAGTTTCGAGCCACAGCCTGCTGATCGAGCAGACTTCGCGACCACCAGCGAACGCAACAGGCCAACTTCATCGAACGACTGCAGGCCGATAACGCCGCTCACGGGTTCAGCACGCATCGAAGGCCTGGTGGCGATCGTGAACCCGGCCATCGACGCCTGATCGAGATCGTCAACCGGCAACCCGGCGTCGGCCAGAAGGGCGCCGACTGCTGCCCAGTCATCAGGCCGGCCCTGACGAAGCACGAGAGTTTCCGCCGGTTTCGTCATCCGTGAATTGCGCCTCCATCGCGGTTTCCGCGCGCCACGTCAAGCGCAGAGCACATCGCATCCGCCGCCTGCAGCAGTCGCGGGGTTGCGCGCCCCAGCTCCGCGGCCGGCAGCAGAAAATGATTATCGTAGCGGTTCGCCGCAATCTGTGGCCAGCGTTGCCATTCGTCAAAGGTGTCGGTTTGGCCGGTATCGGCAGCGAGCAGCACTTCGGGGTCTCTCTCTATGACGGCCTCCACGGCAACCATGGGCGCAAGCTCCACGAGATCAGAGAAAATATTATTACCACCGCACACGCTGATCAACTCACTGATGTAGTGATCGGCATTGATTGTGTACAGGGGATGCATCGATACCTGGTAGAAAACACGTATTGGTTGTGCGTCTGCATGCAGCATTCTCCGCTGCGCGACCCCGTCGCGATAGGCCTGCGCCCGCAATCCGGCGGCTGCCATATGATCAGTCAACTCGCCAATTCGCAGCAACGCGCTGGCAACATCGTCCAGACTGCGTGTACGAATCACTTCCATTCTAAAGCCTGCAGCGCGCAGTTCATCGATGACATGAGCCGGAGTGCCGCTCTCCCACGCCAACAGCAGATCGGGATGCAGCAATACCAGCAACTCGCGGTCAGTGACAAACGCATCACTCACGACTGGCAAGCGCTGGGCAGCCTCCGGATAATCTGTAAACGAGCTGACGCCGACCAGCATGTCCCCGGCGCCGACCGCGAACACCAGTTCAGCGAGGTGCGGCGCAAGCGTAACGATGCGTAATTCTTTGCGCTGACCGTCCTGCGGCAGCCTTTGAATATCCGGCTCAGGATCGCAGGACCCGAGAAAAAACAGCAGTGCCGCAATTCCGGCACTTCGCCTCACTGGGACCAGCCATAGAGCGTCATTGCGGCAATGACGGCCGCCCAGATAATCAGCAATCGAAGCAGCATGCCCTTCACGGCGGCAGCACCGCGAATCGCCCGCTGTTCGTCGGTTTCGTCGGAATTTCGATGCAGTGCCAGTGCGCCGCAGCCGACGCGGGCCAGAAGGGCTTCGCTTTGCTCGCTCTGCTTGAGCGACTCATGGCCGGACGGGCTGCGCCAGGCACCGAGAGCGCCTTCGAAACTGCCCGCCAGCGCGTATCCGATTGCGGTCAGCCTCGCCGGCAGCCACGCCAGCCAGCCGTGCAACATGCGCGCAGCATCCGGCATCCTGTGGGGCTTGGCCGGTTCTCTCAGGCGAACCTCATTGAATACAGCCCTGCGCCGGATCAGATCCGTCACCCTGTAGGACCAGGCGCCGAAGGGCCCAAGCAGCACGAACCAGAAAATGACGGCAAAGAGTCTGTTGTTCGCCTGCACGAAGGCGGCTTCCTCAACCAGTTGAATACGTGCCCTGTTGTCCATTGGCAAATCTTTTTCGGTCAGGGCTTTGGTTGATTTGCGAATCTCCTCCCCATCGCCTGATTGCAGGGCCTTGCAGTATTCATCGATATCTTCGCCGACGTCCTTTGGCCCGAGCGAAAAAAACAGCACCAGGATGGCAAGTACCATGTACGGATATCCGTGCAGGCTGTCACCGGCAAGAAAAATAACGAGAAAGACGGGGAGCACCAGCAGGGTTGCCAGAACGAGGACCGAAAGAAATGCGGGAATAACCGTGAATCTGCCTGCCACGCGAAATCCTGCATCGATCAGCCGGTCGAGCCAGCGCAGCTCGCGCAGGTGAAAAAGCTCTGTCGCCAGCCGCTCAATAAGAAGTCCGATAAGTAGGGCTATGAGTTTCATGATTTATGTACTAGGGGGCAGGATGGCCGATCATTGAGCCAGACCATCATACAAGCGCAGCCAGTCGAAAGCAGGACCTGGATCCGACTTTCTTCCCGGTGATATGTCGCAATGCCCGGCGATACTTCGAATCGAAATTGCAGGATATGCGGCGCAGATTGCACGGATCACTGCGACAAGTTGCCGATACTGAGCATCCGCATAGCGATCCTCATCCGTACCTTCCAGTTCTATGCCCAGCGAAAAATCGTTGCAGCGCATCCGGCCGCGAAAGCGGGAGTCGCCCGCATGCCAGGCGCGTCGGTGAAAGGGGACGAATTGCATGACCGTCCCGTCGCGCCGTATCAACACGTGCGTCGACACCTGCATACCGCGAATCTGTTGGAAATAAGGATGCGCGTCCCAGTCCAACCGGTTGGTAAACAACTGCTCGATTTCCGGTCCGCCGAAGCAGCCGGGTGGCAGGCTGATGCCGTGAATCACAATCAACTCCGGCTCGCAGCCCTCCGGGCGTGCATCCTCGTTCGGCGACAGGCAAAGCACCGCAGGCTCGATAAGGCCCGAGTCCGTATCAACGCGAAATGAGTTTTTCTGAATTTTTCTCATGGTGCCGTTTCTGACCGTTGCGCAACATGATGCGCTTGCCGCCCCAGCTTCGACAATTTTGACACAGGCAACGTGAAAAATGCCTAATGCGACGATGTCGACCACCCGAATCTTTGTACCAGTACCGGTCCGATCCGGCGAAGATCTGTGGCTGGATGGTGAAAAGGCACACTACCTTACTCGTGTATTGAGAGTCCGAAGCGCCGATACGATCGTTGTATTTGACGGACATGGTGGTGAATACCCGGCTGTTGTCGGAGAAATCAGCCGGCAAGGCGTGCAGTTGCGACCGGGTGCGCATTCGCCACGCGATGTCGAATCGCCGCTGGCAATCCGGCTGATACAGGGAATTTCACGTGGCGAGCGTATGGATTTTGTCGTGCAAAAAGCAACCGAACTCGGCGTGCAGCGGATCACACCGGTGCACACTGCCTATTCTGTGGTACGACTGAAGGCTGACCGGGTCGAAAGCAAAAGCGGGCACTGGGAGCGCATTGCACAAAGCGCATGTGAACAATGTGGGCGAAACATACTGCCGGTTATCGATGCAGCAGCAGATCTCGGTACAGTCCTTGCGGAGCCCTTGGTCGGCTCTCGCGTGATACTCCACACCGCCGGCGGAGAGCCAGTCGGCACACTGCAGCGAATCGATGGTGCATTGACCTTGCTGATAGGCCCCGAGGGAGGCTTCAACGCAGCAGAGATTGAGCTGGCTGGCCGTGCCGGATTTGTGCCGCTCTCACTGGGGCCGCGGGTCCTGCGTACGGAGACTGCAGCGCTTGCAGCCATCGCCATACTGCAGTCACTTTTCGGTGACCTGAACCGGCATACTGACTGAGTGACGGCAGCGAGAATCAGGCCTGCAGCGATTCCTCGGCGATCATCGACTCAATCTTTTCGAGGTCGGGAATCAGGGGATACTCGTTGATCATGCGGACTTTGCAGAGTACCGGCGCCGCATCAGGCCAGCCATCGGTGGAATCGAGACGCAGCACCTGGCGATTGACGCGCACAAGCTGCGGGAATCCCTGGGTCAGTATTCCGAAGTGGCCGCTTTTCACTTTGGCGATAGTCGAATAGAACACGACGATGCGGGTTCGCCCGGTTTGCGCGGGAATATCCTTGCCTATCATGCCCTCGAACGAGACGACAGGCAGGGCGCGGCCGTTCCAGTTGACCGATCCGACCATCCAGGCCTGGCCTCCCTGGGCAACATCGGATTTTCCAAACCTGACAACCTCGGCCACACAGGCGCGCGGCACGATCAGCCGGTCTTCTGCCAGCGGTATGAGCAAACTGTATAGCTCTTCCGATTCGTCACTCATCCCAGCGTAATTCCCCGTTCCTCGAGCAAGCGTTGAATGGAATCCAGCAACCGCGAATCCTGGTAGGGTTTGCCGAGGTAATCATTTACCCCGATCTCAATGGCCCGGGCGCGATGTTTGTCGCCGACACGCGATGTAATCATGATGATCGGCACATCCGATACCCGCTCGTCATTGCGCACATGTTTCGCAAATTCGTAACCATCCATGCGCGGCATTTCTATGTCGAGCAGAATGATGTCAGGTTTGTTATCCGACAGCGCACTGATCGCGTCAAGTCCGTCTTTGGCCGTGACAACGCGCATGCCGTTTCGTTGCAGGAAACGTTCCATGACGCGCCTTACGGTGATCGAGTCATCGACGACCAAGGCCAACGGCCGCTGGTCGGTCGGTGTCGGTGCTGCCTTTTTCAATTCGACAACCGGCGCGCCTTTCCGAACCAGCGCATTGATATCCAGGATTAGCACGATTCGACCGTCACCGAGAATGGTTGCGCCGGAAATGCCGCGTATGCTGGAAAGCTGCGGGCCAAGTGACTTCACGACAATCTCCTGGCTGGCTATCATTTCGTCGGTCAACAAAGCAGCAGAGTGGTCACCCGCCCGCACCAGAATGACCGGCACGAAACTGTCATCTTCCGGCAGTTTTGCCGATTGTCCGCCAAGGTACATGCCCAGATGGCGGAAGCGGTAGGTCTGTTCTCCATATTCGTAACTGGGCTCGCTCTGGCTCAGCATGCGTTCCAGATCGGCGCGGGATATCCGGGCAACGCCCTCCACGGTAGGCAACGGTAATGCGTACACCTCTTCCCCGGTTCGAACGATCAATGCTTGCGTGATTGCCAGTGTAAATGGCAAGCGAATCGTAAAATTGGTCCCCTGTCCCGTCACCGATGAGATCTGCAGCGACCCGCCCAGCTTCTTTATCTCGTTTGCTACAACATCCATGCCCACACCGCGCCCGGCCGTCTGTGTGACCGTGCTGGCCGTGCTGAATCCCGGCGTAAGGATCAGCTGCATTATTTCCTCATCGGAAACCTTGCTGTCGGGCTTGAGCAGGCCCTTCTCAAACGCCTTGCGTCGAATTGCGGGAACATTAAGACCACCGCCATCGTCCGCCACATCGATAACCATCTCGGCGCCTTCGCGATGAAGCCTGATCGTTATGCGGCCTGTTGCAGGCTTGCCTGCCGCCTGCCGTACTTCCGGCTTTTCGACACCGTGTACTACGGCATTGCGCATCATGTGCTCGAACGGAGGCAGCATTTTGTCGAGTACCTGCCGGTCGAGTTCCCCGGATGCACCTTCGACTGCAAGCTCCGCACGTTTTCCGGATTCCACCGCGGCCTGCCGTACCAGCCGCGTCAGCCTTGGTACGTGGCGCTGGAACGGCACCATGCGCGTCCGCATCAAGCCGTCCTGCAGTTCGGCGGTCACACGCTGCTGTTGCACCAGAAGCGTTTCCGCCTCGGATATCTGGCCCCGCAACAGGTCCTTCAGGCTGTTCAGGTCATTAGCGGACTCCGCGAGAGCGCGTGACAGCTGCTGAATATTCGAATATCGATCAAGTTCCAGCGGATCGAAGTCCTGGGCTACCAGCGTTTCCTGGTGGCCATGCATTATCTGCGCTTCCGTTTCGATCTCCAGTTTGCGCAGCTGGTCTCTGAGTCGCGCAACCGTCTGTTCAAGCTCCTCAACATGGAATTCGAATGTCTTCACCTGCTGATTGAGGCGCGAGTGATAAATGCTGATCTCGCCGGCCGCATTCAACAGGTCCTCAAGCAGCTCTGCATCGATGCGCGCAAATTCCTGACGCCCTTCGCCGCCCCTCGAAGGCAATGCACGGACCTCGGCCAGCGCCGCCTGCTCCGCCAGGAGCGGTTCCTCGGCAATTGGCAGCAAAGGTGGTTCCGGCTCGACAACCGGTATGTCCGGCGGCCTGAACATCGGGGGTTCGGCTTTCTTTTCGGGTTTTTGAGCGGAGATCTGTGCGGGACCCTTTGGCTTTGGCGGTTCCGGCCTTGCCAGTGGAGCCTGAGGCACCTGGGGTACCGCCGGTGTGTCCACTATAACCATGCTGACCGTGTCTTCCGGTTCGCTCGTGAACTTGACGGAAACGGATTCCCTGGTCTCCAGATCCTCCTCTTTCTCCGGCGGCACGACGATCTTTTCAACCAGCGTCTGGCCTGAGTTGACGCTTCGAATCCGCGACTCCAGTTCCACCGCAGCAACGACTTTCTTGCCGGCCGTGACCGTATCGCGCATCCGGTGCAATTCATCGATACTCTGCTGCAGCAATTCATCCACTTTCGGGCCAGGCCGAATCCTGCCATCGTCGACGTTGATCAGCAGCGCTTCCAGTTCGTGACTGAGGTTGCCCATCGCCGTGATGCCGGACATTCGCGCACCGCCCTTGAGCGTATGCAAGTGGCGCTTTAGCTCTTCGACGTGTTGCCGATCCTTCTTGTCCTTGCTCCAGGCAACCAGAGCCTGGTCCGCGGCCTCCAGCAGTTCCGCCGCCTCCTCGGAAAAGATTGCTGCGATCTCGGCGTCGTACCCCCCCTCCTCGCCGCCGTCGTCGCCCGGTCCTATTGCAATTGCAATCTCCGGCTCCGGCGCCGGTTCCGGTGCGCGCATTGGTTCAACAGCGTTGGTCAGTTTGTTCAGATGTTCAATAAGTACCCGGAAGTCGCTGCGACTTGGTTGTGCCTGGTTAATGTCGGCAACGATCGTAGTAATTGCTTTCGCTGCTGCTTTGATTGCATCCACGCCGGATTGCATGAAGCCGACCTTGTGATCGTAGACCCGGCGTACAAATCGATTCAGTGCGCCAGCGACTGCAACTCCACGTTCAACATTTGCCATGTTGGCACTGCCATGCAATGTGTGGCAGGCGCGATGCAACTTGTCCGTAACATGGAAAGGTGGTCGATGGCCCTGGCAGGCCTCGATGTAGTCCTTGATCACCTTCAGATGGCCCGCTGTCTCCTTCGAAAAGATATCCAGCAGGACCGGATCCATTTCCAGGCCGGGCGACTCTTCCGCCTTGGCATCCGCTTTTGCCGCAGCGATCGTCAGCACTGCTGCGTTTGGATCGCCGTCTGCAAAAGCACTTGCACGGGCCATAATCAGATTGACGTCTGACGCCGGTTCCGTTCCAACTTCGAGCTGCTCAACAAGTTCGGGAACAACAGCGGCGGCATGCTGTATGAAACTTGCCATTGGCGGGGTTCTTGCGAGCGTGCGATTGATAAGCTTATTCAGCAGGTTTTCGATTGCCCAGCAATACTCGCCGATACGTTCCGCGCCGACCATGCGGCCGCTACCCTTCAGTGTATGAAACGAACGACGCACTGTTATCAGCGTTTCCATGTCATCAGGGGCTTCGACCCATTGCGGCAGGTTGCGCCTGATGGAAACTATTTCTTCCTTGGCTTCCTCGATAAAGAGTTCCAACAGCTCCGGGTCTAGGTGTTCTGCGCGACGTGCCACAACCTGCATCGGCATGACTTCGGTTGCCTGCATTTTCCCAGCCGCAGCTTGCATGGAAGCAGTGAGTTCGGCACGGGACACTTTCAAGGTTTGCGATGCCGGAGATTCCTCGGTCTTTTCCTTCTTCAATCGCGTTTCCAGATCGCGCAACACTGCGAGGCAGGCCTCGGCATTGTCGAGCATGTACCAGGGTTCGCGGCGGCCTGCCTTCACGGTCTCCATGTAGTATTCGATGCTGACGATTGCGTCGGCCAGCCGGTCAGTTTCCTTCTGCGTCAGCCGACGAGGCCCGCTGCCGCGCAATGAAAGCACCAGCAGGTTACCGACGCGGTCGACAACTTCCATTGCGCGTGTCTTGTTCAGCATCATGAGGCCGGCCTTGATGCCGCGAATCAGTGCCGGAATCGCATCAAGGCCCTGCGAATCGCCCGGTGAGGCCAGGCTCTGGCTGAACGTCTCCTTGATGCGGGCAAGGTTGATGATGCTTTCACGCATCACTGCCTCCGCCACCTCCGAGTACTCCGGGTCCTCGGGTTCAACAGGCTTGCCGTCCGGTCCGGGCGGTATGGGCTCCTCCGGAGCGATCAGCCGCAACAACTGCCGGTCGAGGCGGTCTTCTACCTTAAGCAAGGTCGAAGCGATTTCGATGATGGTTTGCTCTTTGGCGACACCACCGCGCTGCACAATCGCTTTCAGGGACTCGATTTCCGTTTCTATATCACCGCGCAATTCACCGAGACCCAGTACTCCGAGCGTGTCGCTGATTTTCTTCAGCATGTCGAGCTGAGGCACCAGCTCGGATGACTTGTTCATGCCGGTACGAACATAGATATCCAGCACGTCTTTGACTCGCGCGAGATCTTCCTTGATTGCCGATCCCACGGTTTGCATGAGCTTGACGCTGGGGGCGGAGAGTTTTTCCCGCGCATGTTCGACCTGTTCGTCACCTGGCAACAGGTCGGAAAGATTGAACGCGGCGCGGATTTCGCTGATTCGCTCGCCCGCATTACTTGAGCGCGCGACGTAGTACAAAAGGTTATTCAGCAGATCGGTCACTGGATGTTCGTCAAAGACGCCCGTGCCCTTGTCGATCATCAGCTTCATTTGCCGATCGGCCTGACCGAGCAGGCGCTTCAGCGCGACCGAGGTCTCGAGACCGCCGTTTTGCAGGGATTCGAGAACTCCGCCAACAACCCACCAAAGCTGGAACATATCGTCGCGGTTGGCCGAGTGCTGCAAAGCAGCAGCCACATTGCTCAGTGTCTTCAGGTGCCGTGCGGATTCGCCGCCTTTGATCCAGCCGAGCAACGCCAGCTGAAATTTTGGCCGCAATTTCGTTGCGACAAACACGGGATCTTCACCGCTGGCCTCTCGTTTTTTGCCTCCAGGCGTTTTTCGATCTGGCGACAGGTTCAGCAGCAACAACGTACCTTCTGACAACAGCGGCCGACCGCGCGCGGCGCGCAAGTCGTTCAACATCGGCAGCAGCACGAGCGCTATGTCGCGGCCGCCACCGAGCAGTCGTTCTATGTATATCGGCAGCTGAACCATTGCGCGTGTCAGCGCCTCGAGACCATCCTCGCGCCCCTTGCCAGCGCGCAGGCTCGCCAGATAGCTGCAAACCTGGTCCATCTCCTCCGCCAGCAAAGCGGCGCCGTAGGTCTCGGTAATCTTCAGCGCGCCGGCGACCTCGTGCAGCAGCTGCCCGCTGCGCACCAGTGCCGCGGAGCCACCACGGCCATCCACGCAATCTTCGAGGGCAAGATGTGCGTTGCGAATGGTCTCCATCAGCTCCTGGCTGATTACGGCAAGCGCCATCGCCGGTGATTCGATTCCACCGCCGATATCGCGTCGCTGCTCATGGATGCCGGTGTTGCTGCTCATTGACCCTTGCTGCAGTTTTCGGATGCTGGGGACGGGCGACAGCTAGCCTGTCGCTTTATCCCGTGACTGCGGCGTCTTTACTTGCGGCGCAGGCGGCCTCGAAACGGCCGTAGCAAGCGGGGTAGCCTTCAAGGCTGAATTCGGCAAGGTAAACCCCGCCACGGTCTTCCGCAGTTGCGACGCCAGTTCGGACAGCTTGGAGATTGATGCTGCGGTTGCTGCGGTTGCCTTGCCGGTCTGGTCGCTGATTTCCTTGAGCTTGGTGGTTCGTCGTGTCACATCCGCAGCCGAGCCCGCCTGTTGTCGCGCGGAACCGGATATGTTCTGTA
This sequence comes from Pseudomonadota bacterium, assembly GCA_020027645.1. Lineage (GTDB taxonomy): Bacteria > Pseudomonadota > Gammaproteobacteria > Steroidobacterales > Woeseiaceae > JAKEGN01. The sequence continues at coordinate 3,549 of JAHKKM010000019.1, read as the reverse complement.
CAAGATTGGCAATCTGGTTCGATACTTGCTCGATCTCATCCAGTGCAGCGCCGGCGTTTTCGGCCAGCAGGGCACCTCCAACGACATCAGTCGTACTGCGTTCCATCGAGATAACGGCTTCATTCGTATCGGCCTGGATCGTTCGAACCAGGACTTCGATTTGCTTCGTAGCATTGGTCGAGCGTTCGGCCAGCCGCTGAACCTCGTCTGCAACCACAGCGAACCCGCGTCCGGCTTCTCCCGCCATTGAAGCCTGAATCGAGGCATTCAACGCGAGAATATTTGTTTGTTCCGCAATATCGTTGATCAACTCTACGATATTGCCAATCTCCTGCGAACTTTCGCCCAAACGCTTGATCCGTTTCGACGTGTCCTGAATGGTTTCGCGTATTGCATTCATGCCATCGATGGTGCGTCGCACCGCAGCTCCGCCCTTGTGCGCCACCTCCACCGAATGCCGCGCGACATCGGACGATCTTTCGGCGTTGCCGGAAACTTCTTCGATTGATGCCGCCATGGAGACAATTGAACCGGTCGCAGCAGCAATTTCCCGGCCCTGATTCTCCGCCGCGCGCTTCATATGCACGGCGGTGCCTTCCGTCTGCTTGGCTGCCGAATCGACCATGATTGCTGTTTCATTGATTGTCGCAACCAGTTCGCGGAGTTTTTCAATTGCGTAATTGATCGAATCCGCGATTGCGCCCGTGATGTCCTCGGTAACGGTTGCTTCGACTGTCAGGTCGCCGTCCGCCAGACTGCCGAGTTCGTCAAGCAAGCGCAGAATGGCCTGCTGATTGCGCTCGTTCTGTTCCGACTGTTCTCTTGATGTTCTCTCGAAAACCCTGGACTTGGCATGAAGCAAGGCAAGGCCCGCCAGCATCAAAAGTGCGGCGCCCAGCAGGCTGAGCGGCAACCACGGGCTGCTCATCAGCCCGCTGGAGGCGCCCTCCGTGGTGGAGAAAGCCCCGTCCAGCAGAGTGCCCGCGGTCCGGGACAGGCCATCAAGACTGGTCTGAATATCACCGATACCGGCGGCCGCCTGCACGGCCAGGTTGACCTGCTCTTCGATATCCGACAAAAGCCCCGCTACCGGCACAAGTGACGCTTCGCGTGTCGCCGCGTCCAACGGGCGCACATCGAGGTCACTTGCGGCTCCGGACAATGCATCCGTGACCTGACGCATCCATGCGACATCCGCTGCAAGTGTGTTCGCCGTCGCTGCAGGATCCACACTCGTCATGAGGCCCTGCAAAACCTGGTCAAGCTTGGCGCCGCGCTGCTGAAATTGCTGCACTATGGCCGTGCTCGCCGAATGATCCAACAGCGCGTCCGACGCTATCAGCATCTGCAACATGTGTTCGGCTACGAACGCCTGGGCGGTCGAAATGGCGTCGATTTCGGCGCGCTTCTGCAAAATGGTCTGGGCGTGCATGTCGAGGTCACGCCAGGCACCCGCGCCACCCGGCAAACCACCGGCAACCGCCCCGTCGCGTAACTCGGCAAGCCGTTGGACGCTGCTGTCCAGCCGTGTCAATGAGCCTGCATCTCCGTTGATCGCGTCGGTCGCGTAACGCGGTATTGCCTGCGACAACGCGGCGAGCTCAGCGACACCGGATCCCGACGAGCTGGCTCGCCCGACCTGCAGATAGACGATACCGGCCGCAATCACGAGTAGCAGCGCCGCCAGTGACGCAAGTACTGTGTATGCAGAGTAGGATTTGCTTTTATTCGCCATGGCTTTGCAACTATTCGGTTGGTTTTGATGGTATGCCGCGTTACTCCGCGGCCGCCTGTAAAAACGCATTGCTTTCGATCAGGTCATACAATCCAAAAATCGGCCAGACATCCTGACCGCGCTGATATGCGCCGCTCAGAAAACGATCGCAACGAATGGCTGTCTGCGGCCAGGTCTTGGTGAATTCGCTGTCAACGAATCGACGGAATCCAAGGACCTCATCAACCACGAGGCCGGCAGGTATTTCTCGGTGGTTCACGGAAATAACCCGCGTAATTCGGCGCAACGACGTGCGGCCGCTGCCAAACATCATCTTGACATCGACGAGCGGCAATAAATGGCCGCGCAAATTTGCTATGCCGAGCACCCAGCGCTTTGCACCCGGTACCCGGGTCATTGCCTCCGGCAACATCAGCACTTCCCGCACCTGATTCCGATTTGCCACGAACTGTTCCTGCCCGATGCGAAACCCGATTCCTACCCACTCGGATGGAAGTGCGCCTGTACCCTTGCCAGCAACAGCAATACGACTGCGACGCTCCAGCTCTTTCAGCAAATCGAACGGTTGTTCGACCAGCGCTTTCAGGTCCGATTTATCACTCATCCAATCGGCTCATTCAATCGGCCATTACCGCGTTGATCTTGGCTACCAGCTGCTTCTCGGTCACCGGCTTGACCAGGTACTCCACCGCGCCCTGCCGCATGCCCCAGATCTTGTCTGTCTCCTGATCCTTGGAGGTAATCATGATGACCGGAATTTCTGATGTTTTCGGATCGTGGGTCAGTTTGCGGGTTGCCTGAAAACCGTTCATGCCGGGCATGACGACATCCATCAGAATGCAATCGGGCCTCGACGCCTGCGCCTGGCGAATACCTTCTTCGCCGCTATCTGCAACAAGGGTCTTGAAACCACTCTTTTCCAGCATGTTCTGGAAAAGGTGTAGCTCGGTTGGCGAGTCATCAATTATCAGAATCACTGCCATAGTAGTTCCTAGTTGATCTGGTTGGAGATTGCGCCAAGCAATTCGTCCTTGGTGAACGGTTTGGTCAGGTACTGCTCGGATCCCACAATCCGTCCGCGCGCACGATCGAACAGGCCATCTTTGCTCGATAGCATAATCACTGGCGTATCCTTGAAAACCTTGTTGTGTTTGATCAGCGAACAGGTTTGGTACCCGTCCAGGCGCGGCATCATGATATCCACGAATATCAGATCCGGTTGATGATCAGCGATCTTCGACAATGCGTCGAAACCATCGATCGCTGTAAATACCTGGCAGCCTTCCTTGGAGAGCAGAGTTTCAGCCGTTCTCCGAATGGTCTTGCTGTCATCCACGACAAGAATCTTGAGTCCGTTGAGACTTCGAGATGCGTTATTTGACACCGGATTTCCTCGCCCAAATGCGAATTTCTGCGAATCTCAGGGAGTTCGCGCCCCAAACTGATTTCGTCGGTATGTCCCTAAGGAGACTCCGAATTTTCATCGGAAGTGCGACTTGTACCATATTGACATAAGTGCCGCCATGACCTGCGCCACAGGCGGCAAATTCAATCAGATTATGCACTTACGCCAGCCATTCGACGCCCGGTTCGGCAAGGGGCCGACGAGTACCAAAAAACCGCCGGCTGCGGCGCCTCGTGTGCCGATCCGAAGCCCGGCACTGTATAGTTAGCCGCGCCGCGAGGACGGCAGCCTTGATCATCCAGGAAAGCAGCAGGACCACAGCAATGCCCGAGAAAAAACTGTCGGTTGGTGTCGTCATGGACCCGATCAGGAGCATCACGACCAAGAAAGACAGTTCTTTCGCGATGCT
>JAHKKM010000088.1 GCA_020027645.1 Pseudomonadota bacterium | reverse complement strand
GACCGGCGCACCGTTTTCATCCGTGTAATGAACGCTCCCTTCGACGACCGGCCGGTCATCCGCTTTCGCGACGATCGTTGCGACCGGGAATTCGAAAACGAGATCGAGCGGTGTATCGCTGGAGAACAGCGGCGAGGGATCTGCGAGGCAGAGCCCGGGACAAGACAGCAGGATGATGGCAAATCGCAACATCATCGATCAGGAAATCCATGCCTTGGCGCTTGCGCTCCTGGAATACCACACGAGCAGTACGGCGATGACAATCACCATGGCCGGCATCATAAGTCCACCCGGACCGTAAACCTCGGTGGACCTGGCGACAAAAAACCAGTAGTAATCCTGAACGAGGATAGCGGCCAGCGATACAGTGAACACCGGGACCGCCCAGGACTTGCGCAGCAACAGCAGCAGGCTGCCGAGTACTCCTCCGAACACGGCCACCGCGAACGCACCGGTCGCCCATGCGGGTATGTTTTCGTAGAGCATGCGCTCAGCGTCCGGGAGCTTCATCAGCGCGTCCTCGGTCATGGTGACCTGCATGACGTAGGCGGCAACTCCGAGCAGGTTCCAGACCAGTGCCACCGCGGAAATGATCCAGAACGATCGTGGAATTGCGTCCTGTACTTTCTCAGACATGGGAATCCCCTTGTTCATGTTTTTAGAGTGGGATCTGCAGCAGCATAATCCACCTGCCGGGCAATCATTTCAATACGGGGAGCGGGCGTTTCTGCTTATTTCCCGGCCAACAATGCACATTCCTTGTGGCGAAAGCAGGAGGTCAGGTGGTCGTTCACCAGGCCGGTTGCCTGCATATGCGCGTACATGATGGTACTGCCGACAAATTTGAAGCCGCGCTGCTTCATGTCCTTGCTCATGGCATCGGATTCCGCTGACGTTGCCTGTATGTCCGTTTGCAGGCGGAGGCGATTTTGCTTGGGCCTGCCGTCCACAAAGCGCCAGATGTAGTTGCAGAAACCGTCGAATTCTTCCTGCACGGCGAGAAACGCCCTGGCGTTGGCGACCGCACCGTGCACCTTCAGTTTGTTGCGCACGACGCCCGGATCCTGAAGAATCCTGTCGATGCGCTTCTGCGTAAATCGTGCGACCTTCGTCGCATCGAAGTCGGCGAAATTTTTACGGTATCCCTGCCGTTTGTTGAGAATCGTTGACCAGCTGAGGCCGGCCTGGGCGCCCTCGAGAATCAGAAATTCGAATTGCTTTCCGTCATCCCAGACCGGTACGCCCCATTCCGTATCGTGATACTCGATGTACTGGGCACTCGTCTCGCCGGCCCAGTCGCAACGTTTTATTTTTTTGGTCATTGTCGTGGTCCTGATCTGTCTGCTTACCCGTCCCACCTCGGGACATTAGCAGCACGCGACAATTTTGACATTCATCAAAATGGCACTTTTTCTGCGTTTCTGGTCGCTCGCATTGCGGGCTCCTGCATTGCTGTTGTTAACGCGTCGCCTGCAATGCCAATAGCAAGGCCGTAGGAGCCAGCACCGCAGGCGACTGCCAAAAAGCCCGCTATTTCTAGCGGGCTTCTTTATCAGACTTTGTCAGCGAATCTATCCGAATCGCTGCGTTAGCCTTCGGCGTCTGCGCCTTCCTTGTCATTGCCGCCCATGTCGTCGCCGCATTTCCCTTCGCCACACTTGCCTTCGCCACACTTGCCCTCGGTGCCCTTGTCGTCGCCGCACTTGCCTTCACCGCATTTGCCTTCACCACACTTGCCTTCGCCGTCCTTGTCTTCCTTGTCACCGCCGCAACTGCCTTCAGCCTTTTCACCCTTGTCGCCACCACAGCTGCCTTCGGCCTTTTCACCCTTGTCGCCCCCGCAATTTCCTTCGCCTGCGCCCAGCATGTAGCCGGCACTCAGCGTGGTCATGGCAAACGGACTTGCACCAACATCGGCGCTGGCGACGTTGCTGATGCCAAGACTGCCGGCCAATGCGAGGCCGACGGCAACTGCAACGGGTTTTGCTACTTTGTAATCAGACATGTGTATCTCCTACCTCTGGTCATGATGCCCGAGAAGGGCATGGGTTATTGCCCGTCCCCCGGGCACAAAATCATCGATGCGATATCAGGTCTTCCAGTGCACCGAATTCACTACCTGTTCCTGAATTTTGTCGAGCGACTCATCGCGCTCACCGATCACGGCGATGCTGCCGCTGCCAACCGGCAATACGACACCTCGAACGCCCGCGCCTTCGATTGCAATGGCCGCGTCTATCATCTCCTCGGCCAGCAGCAGTATCGTAACCGGACCGCGCTCTCCCTGAATAACCAGGTGCGGAACCGTGTGGCCGTTGATCACGCAGGTTGACGCATAGGTTACAAGGCCCGGGCTGGAATCCATGTCGGCGCGTACGCCGATTACCGTGTTGAGACTTTGAGCGGATACGGCCGTGCTGGTAACTCGCAGCGCCTCGGGCTCATGATCCAGGTGTGCAAGGATCTCGGCAGCGAGCGAAGGTTGAACTGCATCATTCATCAGCAGGCGAATTCCCAGAACCGCCGCAATCGCGATGCTGGCGGCCAGGCCAAGCCATAACGGCGTCGACATTCTGCGCAAGGGAAGGCTGGCGACCGTAGAACTACCATCGAGCGGTGACAGCTGAGGCAGGCGAAGTTCCGGCACGTCGATTTCCAGCGCACGCGCTATGAGTTTGTCCATCGCCAGAATATCGCGACGGAATTCTGCACATCCCGCGCATTGCGCGACATGCGCGGCAGTGCTGGAAGACGATTCGCCCGGCTGCGCTGCTATGGCTTCCCTGTATTGTTCGCAATTCATGCGGTTGTTCATCTTGCTATTTCGTGAATATCCGTGCCTGCTTCTTTGTCGAAAATCTGTTTCAACCGGATGCGCGCCCGATGCAATCTTGTTAGCACGGCGCCCTGGCGAAGGTTCATCAGTTCCGCAATCTCGCCGGTGCTATGCCCGAGCAAGACCTGCAGGACCAGCGGCTCGCGATATTCGTCCTCGAGACGGAAGATCGCCATTCGCAGCTCGTCAAGATCGGAGTCGTCGGTCTCCGCCAGCATCGCCGACTGCCCAGCCGTCAAATCATCGATGTCGACGGTTTCGAGACGCCGGCGTTCGAAGTGCCGTGCATTCTCGCGTCGCACGATGGTCAACAGCCATTGTTTGGCTGCCGCATCCTCGCGAAGCGCGTCCAGCGATTTCCAGGCTCTCAGCATTGCGTCTTGCACTACGTCCTCGGCAACGCCCGGATCCCGGCTCAACCAGGCCGCATAGCGGTACATATCCCGGTGCATCACTGCTATAAGCCGGTCAAAACGCTTTCTGCGCTCCCCGTGAGCGTTGCTATTTTTCATTCGAGATGACCCTGCCCCCAGAGAATTTATTACCCGCAACGTCGATTTTGTGATTCAGGCGTAGAAACCCTACCGAAAACCATGGAAAATCCAAGCGTTATGGCATGTTGACACAGCTATGAACGATATCACCCCGTCAAGGTTCCCTCGAACACGCCTGCGGCGCACCCGTCGAACCGCGGCCTTGCGCAGCCTGGTGGCCGAGAATGGGCTCCAGCCAGCCGACCTGATCTACCCGCTGTTCGTAAAGGACGGCAAGGGGCGCGCCGAAGCAGTGCCATCCATGCCGGGCGTCGAGCGCCGCAGCCTGGACGGAATTCTCAGTGAAGCCGCCGCGGCCTTTGAGCTTGGCATCCCGGCCATCGCCCTGTTTCCCGTGATTGACAGCTCGCACAAGTCGGCTGACGGCAGCGCCTGCGCGAACCCGGACGGACTGGCGCAGAGAACCGTCCGGGCATTGCGCAAGGAATTGCCGGACCTTGTGATTATCACGGATATCGCGCTCGATCCGTACACCACCCACGGGCAGGACGGCATCATCGATCGCGGCGGCTATGTGCTGAATGACGAGACGGTCGCCATGCTGGTTCGACAAGCGCTGTCGCACGCCGATGCCGGTGCCGACATGGTCGCGCCGTCCGACATGATGGACGGGCGCATCGGTGCGATCCGCGACGCACTCGAGGACAAGGGACATCGCAACACATTGATACTTGCCTATGCAGCCAAGTATGCCTCCTGCTTCTATGGTCCGTTCCGCGATGCCGTGGGTTCGGCAACCAGCCTCGGCAAAAGCGACAAGCGCAATTACCAGATGGATCCTGCCAACAGTGACGAAGCCTTGCGCGAGGTCGGCCTGGATATCGCCGAAGGTGCAGACATTGTCATGGTGAAGCCTGCGCTGCCTTACCTCGATGTCATTCGCCGTGTGCGTGAGGAATTCCAGGTGCCAACCTTTGCCTACCAGGTCAGCGGCGAGTACGCGATGATCAAGGCGGCTGCAGCCAACGGCTGGCTCGACGAACGCGATGCAGTACTCGAGTCCCTGTTGTCAATAAAGCGTGCGGGTGCCAGCGCAATTCTCAGTTATTTTTCTATGCAAGCGGCGCGCTGGCTGAGGGACAGTGGCCACCGTCATTGACCGCTACGGCGTCATGGGCTATCCGGTTTCACACAGCCGGTCGCCGGTCATTCACCGGCTGTTCGCATTGCAGACCAACCAGAATATCCAGTATGAGCTGTTGCAGGTTGCCCCGGACAAGCTCGACAGCGCGGTAGCGCAATTTCAAAGGACCGGCGGCAAAGGCCTGAACATTACCGTGCCGCACAAGACCGAGGTGTTGCGCCTTGCCGATCAGCTCAGCGAGCGTGCGCACGTTGCCGGGGCGGTAAACACGCTGATGTTCCAGGACGGCTCGGTATTCGGTGACAACACCGACGGTATAGGCCTCATGCGCGACCTGATTGGCAACCTCGGGCTCAATCTTCGCGACAGTCACATCCTCATCCTTGGTGCCGGCGGCGCAACACGCGGCATTGTCGCGCCGCTGCTCGAATCGAAGCCCGCCTCCCTGAGCATTGCGAACCGGACGCTGTCAAAAGCCCGCGAACTTGCCGAGCAGTTCTCGTCGGCGGGCCCCGTCACCGCGTACCGCTTCAAAGAGATCCCGAGCTCGACGCGTTTCTCGCTGATCATCAATGCCACCTCTGCCGGCTTGAGTGGAGAGGCACCTCCTTATCCGGCGGCGGCAATCAGCGCGGGCTGCGTTTGCTACGACCTGTCCTATGGCCTGACCCCCACACCATTCAGCCGCTGGGCGGCGCAACATGGCGCTGCCAGATCGGTCATGGGCTGGGGCATGCTGGTGGAGCAGGCAGCGGAATCATTTCACCTGTGGCGCGGCGTCAGGCCGAATACAACAGCCGTACTGAAACAGATCTCCATCAGCGCATCGTAACCAGCTCCTCTGCGCTGGTCGGATGGATCGCAACAGTGTCATCGAAGTCTTGTTTCGTTGCGCCCATTCTTATCGCAACCGCAAATCCCTGCAGTATCTCGTCGGCACTCTCACCAATGAGATGACAGCCAACGATTCGTTCGTCTGCTCCCGCAGTAATGAGTTTCATCGAGGTCCGGACCTTGTGCTCGCCCAGTGCGTACAACATCGACGTGAAACGTGAAGTGTAGACCTTCACGTCGTCGCCGAAATGCTGTAGCGCCTCTGCCTCTGTAAGGCCGACCGTGCCGATCGGCGGATGTGAAAAAATCACGGTTGGAATATTCCGGTAGTCCAGGTGGCGGTCCGTCATGCCACCGTACAGGCGATCGGCGAGCCGCCGGCCGGCCGCAATTGCGACCGGCGTGAGGGCTACACGACCGGTCACATCACCGAGTGCAAAAATATTCCGTACGTTTGTGCGCTGGTAGTCGTCGACATGTACAAACCCGTTTGTATCGATACGGACACCGGTTGCCGGCAAATTGAGCTGGCCCGTGTTGGCCGTACGGCCCACTGCCCAGACAACCGCGTCGAAATGGCCAAAAGTCCTGCCGTCAGCGGCAACGAGGGTAAGGCCGTCTTGAGTCTTGCGGAGCGAATCCGGCACAACACCGGTCTCAAGGCGGATACCATCCTGCTGCATGCACTTGCACAATTCCTCCTGCAACAGGCCGTCAAAGTGCCGCAGTACACTGTCCATTCGCACCAGCACCGTTGTCGCCGAGCCCAGCCCGTTGAATACACCCGCGAGTTCGACTGACACATAACCGCTGCCAACCAGCGCAACACGCTGCGGCCTCTCCGGCAGCTGGAAAAATCCATCAGACGTAATGCCGTACTCTGCGCCCGGAATTTCCGGCACCATCGGATAGCCGCCTGTCGCAATGACAATATTCGCTGCGGTCAGCGTGTCGCTTCCGACCGTAACCGTGTGGGCATCGACAAATTCCGCCTTGCCCCGGATCAGGACGACATTGCGTTTTTCCAGATTGCCTTCATATATGGTGTTCAGGCGCCGGATGTACGCGTCTCGTCGTGACTTCAGTTCACCCCAGCTGTGGCCGTTTACCGTCACGTCGAAGCCGAAGGTCTCCGCATGGCGCAATAAATGCGCGTGATTGGCGCTGTACCACATGATCTTTTTTGGCACGCAACCGACATTGACACAGGTACCCCCAAGCGGACCGGCTTCGATTACTGCGGCCCTTGCGCCGTATTCCGCCGCTCGCTGCGCGTTCGCCAGCCCGCCGCTGCCGCCGCCGATGACGATCAGGTCAAATTGTTTTTCCACCCTGCTTTCCTTTCCCGTTGCCGGGCCGTTCCGGCGATTGACTGTTCAGGCCATGTGATAACATCCGACCGCTTATGAAATCGTGAGTCTTATGTCGAACCCCTTACTCGATACATCATCACTTCCCCGTTTCGGCGAGATCGAGGCGCAACACGTTCTACCGGCCCTCGAACAGCTTATCGCAGACCATCGCGCAAAACTCGATGCGTTGCTCGACAATCCAGACCTTAAGGATTTCGATTCGCTGGTTGTACCGCTGGAGGCGATGAGCCATGAACTCAGCAGGGTGTGGTCGCCGGTGTCGCACTTGCAAAGCGTGCTTGGCGACCCGGCGTGGCGCGACGCGTATGACAGGGCTTTGCCCCTGATCACCGAGCACGGCGCCGAAATATCACAGAATGTAAGGCTGCAACAAGCCTACCAGCGCATAGCGGACGCTTTGCCCGACTCCGCGCCCGCTGCGCAGAAAATGTTGCTCGAGCAGGAACTCCGCGACTTCCGCCTGGCCGGAGTCGCGTTACCGGAAGCCGAGAAGGCACGCTACCGCGCGCTTGTTCAGGAGCTCGCTTCGGCCCAGGCGCAATTTGAGCACAATGTTCAGGACGCCGCCGACAACTGGTCCTTGCACACCGAAGATCGGGCGCTGCTTGAGGGCTTGCCGGCACAGACGCTGGAGCAGGCCGGTGGCGAGGCGCGCCGGCGCGGATTGCCCGGCTGGTGGCTGCCGCTCGATGCACCAACTTATGTCGACGTGATTACGCACGCCGCCAATCGCGAGTTGCGGCAGCGCTTCTACAGGGCATGGTCGACGCGTGCATCGGACCAGGGCAAAAGCGAATGGGACAACAGCGATAACATCAGGAAGATCCTCGCGCTGCGCAATGAAATTGCCAGGCTGGTCGGATTCGGTAATTACGCTGAATACTCCCTGGCCACCAAGATGGCTACGACAACCCGAGATGTGATCGAATTTCTCCAGCACCTGGCGTCACGCACGAAAGAGGCTGCACGCGCGGAACTGGAGAAAATCCAGGGTATGGCCGCACACCCGATCGAAGCCTGGGACACCGCCTATTACCTGGAGAAACTCAAGCAGCAGCAATACGCAATCTCGGAAGAAGCGCTAAGACAGTACTTCCCGGTCACACAGGTCAAACAGGGCCTGTTCGACCTGGCAAGCCGGCTCTATGGTGTAACTCTGACGCGTAATGACAACATCAGCGTATGGCACGATTCCGTATTCTACTTCGACGTCGCCGATGAAAGCGGCGCGATCATTGGCGGTTTCTACACAGATCTTTTTGCGCGCAATGGCAAGCGCAGCGGCGCGTGGATTGACGAATGTGTCGCGCGACAAAACCTCGCTGGCGAGAACATCCTGCCGGTAGGTTATCTCGTATGCAATTTCGCCCGCCCGAACGAGAGCGGCGTATCGCTTCTGACGCACAACGACGTGCTGACGATCTTTCACGAGTTCGGGCACATGCTGCATCACCTGCTGACAAAAGTTGACTATCCGAGCCTCGCCGGAATCAACGGCGTGCCCTGGGACGCTGTCGAGTTGCCCAGTCAATTCATGGAAAACTTCGCCTGGTACTACGATGTGCTGGTGAAGTCGTCAGCACACTACCGCAGCGGTGAAGTGTTACCCGAGGAAATGCACAGGAAGCTGGATGAAAGCCGGCACCTGGGCGCCGCACTCGCCATGTTGCGGCAAATCGAATTCGCGCTTTTCGATTTTCGCCTGCATACCGAGTACCACGATGGCATGGATGTGATGCAGATCCTGAACGAAGTGCGGGACGAGGTTGGCCTGATTCCTCACCCACAGTACAACCGCATGCCGCACGCATTTTCGCACGTGTTCGCCGGGGGTTACGCCGCCGGATACTACAGTTACAAGTGGGCCGAGGTTCTTGCCGCCGATGCATTTGCTGCGTTCGAGGAATCCGGGATATTCGACAAGCCGACTGCGGCGCGATTCCGCAGCGAGATTCTCGAAGTGGGCGGCAGTCGCGACTTCATGCAGGCGTTTGTCGCATTTCGCGGTCGCGAACCTACTATTGATGCCTTGTTGCGTCACAGCGGCATAGGCAAAGCTGCTTGAAACTTGCGACCTGGAATGTCAACTCACTGGGCGTGCGATTGCCGCATGTCGTCGAGTGGCTTGGCAACGAATCACCGGACATTTTGGTAATGCAGGAGATCAAGCAGCTTACCGAAGCCTTTCCTGCGGCGGCGTTCTCGGAGCTCGGGTATCACACGGTCGCCAACGGCCAGAAAACCTATAACGGTGTTGCGCTAGCCTGCCGGGAACCGTCGACGGACCATGTCGTCGAGTTGCCGAATTTCGAGGACCCGCAACGACGCGTATTGGCCGCCAGTATCGGCGGGGTCCGCGTAATCAATCTGTACGTACCGAATGGCAGCAGTGTCGGTTCCGAGAAATACGAATACAAACTCGCATGGCTTGCAGCCTTGCATGATTTTCTGGCCGTGGAACTGAAGCAGAACGACAAGCTCGTCGTGCTTGGGGATTTCAACATCGCACCGGAAGACCGCGATGTCTACGACCCGGTCAAATGGGGTGACGAGATCCTTTGCAGCCCCGCAGAACGCAAGGCACTTCGCAAACTGATGGAACTGGGGCTTTCGGATGTTTACCGCCAGTTCGATCAGCCCGCAGCAAGCTTCAGCTGGTGGGATTACCGCGCAGCGGGCTTCCGGCGAAACGCCGGCTTGCGGATCGACCTCATCCTGGCCAGCAAATCGATGGCCCGGGCCTGCACCGGCAGCCGCATCGACAAGGAGCCGCGAACCTGGGAGCGGCCGTCGGATCACGCGCCCGTTTGGGCCGAGTTTTCGCTCTGAAAACCGCCTTTTCGGCCGTATTTATACATATTCTCGCAAGTACCAATGCCGCTGGTGAGAACTCCGTGTATGATTTCTTTCCATCAGATCAACATTCGATCTGAATCGGCGACTCGGGTGAGGGATGATCAATTTTGGCAGTATGCAAAATAGCGCAAGCGCAACCAGCGCATCGTCCCCGAACAAAAACAAGAACAAGAACAGAATCATGTCCCAGGACCGGCGCAACGATTACGACGTCACCAATACCGTACAGGTGAGCAAACCCCAGGCGGTGCGTGACGCTGTTCATCGACTCTTCGTCGAACATTTTCCCGGCGCCTCGTTCGACAAGCTGTGGCTCGCGTTCTACGACTTCGAGCGATTGTTCACAGGGAGGTATCCGGGATACAACGGCTGCGACACCACCTATCACGACATGCAACATACGCTCGACATGTCGCTTGCGCTGGCGCGACTTATCGTCGGGTACGAAAAGAGTGCGGAACCGGCCGAGCGGCTTGGCGCAAAGCGTGCGCAGATGGCGATCGTCACATCGCTG
>JAHKKM010000087.1 GCA_020027645.1 Pseudomonadota bacterium | reverse complement strand
ATCAGCGGCCCGAGCAGGCGTTCGAGGATGCCCGCCTTTTCCACGATACCGCCGAAGGCAAGCGCCACCAGGATCAGCCAGACCGTACTCAACATGCTCGACATTCCACCGCGGGTCAGCAAAGTGTCGACGGCTGGAAAGCCAGTGTTGGAGACATAGCCAGTGGCAAGCGCTGCCCACACTCCCTTGATAATGGCCAACCAGCCCGGCAGGTTGGTGGCGTCCGCAAAGCTGATCGCCCGCTCCGGCGCCAGCAGCGCGGCCATCACGCCACCCGCTAAGGCCCCGATAAAAATTGTCACAAACGGCGGCCAGCGCATCACGGCAAGCACCAGCACCAGCAGCAACGGCAGGAAATGCCATACCGAAGGGTGGAACATCTCGTCGATGAATGAGGTCACCTTGGTCGTGTCGAACTCGCCGCTGGAACCAAAAGTCAGAAATATTCCAAAGGCCAGCAACAAGGCCGGGACGGAGGTCCACAGCGATTCCTTGACGTGGTCGTAAAGGTTGGAACCTGCCGCCGCGCAGGCGAGATTGGCCGTATCGGACAGCGGTGAGGACTTGTCGCCGAAGTACGCCCCTGAAATCACGGCGCCTGCTGTAATGGCGGGGCTTAAGCCCATGCTTTCAGCCACCCCCATCAAGCCGATACCGATGGTGCCGGCGACCGTCCATGAGCTGCCGATACTTACTGCCACCACCGCGCAGATCACGCAGGAGGTGACATAGAAGTAGTCGGGATTCAGCAACTGCAGGCCGTAATACACCATGGCCATCAGCGTGCCGCTCAACGCCCAGGTGCCGATCAGTGCGCCTACGCCGAGCAGGATGAACAATGCCGATATGGCGGTGGTTACACTCGCGACAGCGGCGGCGCCCAGCGCTTCCACGGTATGCCCGTGTAGCCAGGCAATGTACATGGCAACCAGGGCCGAAAATACCAGCGCAATCTGGTTCGGGCCGAGTGCAGCTGAGTCGCCGAACAGGTAGAAGGACACGGCGAGCAGACCAACCAGTGTCGCGACCGGCAGCAGCGCTGCGCCGAAACCGAGCGTAACGGGACTCTTGTGCCTGGGTTTGAACATGATGGATCAGCCCCCTGACGTGTTCTTGTATTTATGCAGTGTAGGCAGCCTACCAGAACAAAAGTATAGGTAGTTGCCGGACTGGTTCGCGTCGTTATACCCGGACGAGGACCGGTCGTTCGCATCGGCCTGCGCCAGGCCAGCACGAAAAGCCCTCGGCTGGCGCGGCACGCAAGCCGGCCGGGGGATGCAACATAAGGCGCACATTTCGACCACTTGCGGTCCATTGAACCGGGCTTTTTCATGATTGCTTCGTTGCGACTCGCCGCTGGCTTATAATCGACCACTGCGGTAAAAATCGTCCGCACCTTTCGGTGCGCTGATACATCCATAAGAAACGCGACGCGGCGATTTTTGCCGTAACTCGCAATTACAAATGAACCGGACCCCGGTCCCGAGCGAGCCACAGCAAATGAAGAGCAAGAAAATTTCCTGCGCAAATGTTGGAAGTCTCTGTAATGCAATATTGATGACCGCGCTGATGTTTGCGACAGCAAATGCACAGGTCGTCGATGGCAATGTCAATGTGACCGGCGCGCCCGCGCCCGGCTACGACAACGGGCAGCTGGGCCGCCAGGAAAACGAGCCGTCTTGTGCTATCGATCCGCTCAACGAATTGCACATCGCCTGCGCGTTCAACTGGTACGGCTACTCCGACCAACCACAAAAGCAAGGCGAGACCTGGATCGCGTTTTCGGAAACCACGGACGGAAGGCACTTCATTCGCCGGCCACTGACCGGCACCAAACTGAATTACTCACTCGGCAAGGAGTTCGCTGCAGACCCGACCGTACTGGCCGGACCAGGCTGGGCTGCAGTCACCAATATCGTTGGCGATCGCAACGGTAACAGCGTCATGGTCATACAGCGCATGCTGGAATTGAACCGTGAAACCGGCTTTCGTTACGTATCGGAAGCCGGACAGATCGTGATTGCGAATCTCGGCGGCAGTCATTTCATTGACAAGCCGGATGCGCATGTTGTCATCGACCCGGCTGGCGGCACGCGCAGCGTCACCATGACGCTCGAGGAGAAGGACGCGAACGGCAACAATCTGGTGGTTACCCGCGAATTGCCGAACTTCCGCATTATCGTGACCTACGCGGACTTCAACGCGAGCCAGCAGAATATTCGAACCTGGTCGACCTTTTCGGATGCCTTCGGTGCAGCAGGTTCGTGGAGCAGCCCTCGCCAGATCACCAGCTCCTCCGGTCTCGATCAGGGCCTTTCGCTTGCGAGCAAAGGCAACGACGTGTTGTACACAGTGCGCCGCTTCGATTCCGGCGAAGGCAGCGCCGCCATCATCGGCGCGCTGTCCAGGGATCGCGGCACCAAGATCGCCAAGGTTTACACCATTACCGATGTCTGCGAGTTCGACCAGGTAACCGCACCCAATGCCGCGAACCCCAACCGTGCTTCAGCGCGCAGCAACATGTTTCCCTGGGTATCTGCAACCGGCTCACATTTCGTTCTGGCCTACGTCGAGCGCCCGCGCGACGCACAGGGCAATTGCCTGACGAATTACAACAATGTTGCCGGAACCCGCGTCATGATCAGGACTTCCGCCAACGGCACCAGCTGGAGTGCGGCGGTTCCGCTGGTGCCTTTTGCCGGGCAGCCAGTACATTTCCAGTACATGCCAACTCTCGCTTGCGCTCGCGGCGCCTGCAATGCCATTTATTACAGCACCTACCGCGAAAGCCTTGCTTACGACGAACTGCTGGAAGGCGCAACCACGCGCCACTGGGAGACCAATCCGTTCATCGAGGATTTCAACGTTAACGATGCCGCTGGCCTCGGATTGCTGCGGTACCGTCGCAATGTCGACGTTTTCTCGAGCAAGATAAGCATCGCCGGCAATGGCGCACCGGTGCCGTCGGCCGTTCCCGAGCTTGTGTCGCAATACCAGGTCGATTACGACGAGGAAGGCAACGCATTCGAGAGGGAGTCGAATCCGATCAATGTGCGCAATTATGGCGGAAACACAGTGGCGTTTGCCGGTGATTACAATGCGCTGGCCGCGCAGGAATGGCGCTGGAATCCCGGTACCGGCAAGTGGGAGTCGAATGCTGCTCCGATCGGCAGTATTACCGATTCAATAAACAAGGTCAGTTACTTCGCGGCCTGGACCGACAATCGCCGGGTCCGCGGATTTTTGTTTGACGACGCATTCTTCGATGGCATATCGAGTGCACCGTTGCCCTACGAGACTGTCGATGAAAATTCAGTGGCCAGTAACGATGCAGATGACGCTTCAACAGAGCGGCGGCCAACAGCGCCCGGAATGTCGGACAAGCCGGCAGAACGGCGTATCACCGAAGCCGACGTAACTTTTGTCGACGCAAAGCTGGCCGCTGCGCAACGCCCGGACCGATTCAGCTCGGCTTATATGCCGATGGCGGTGACACAGACGGACCCGAATCCGGGTGCCCTGAGCTGTCAGCCGAACACACCCCCGGTGCATCCAACGGGCGAATACCAGACGCGCATCAAAGACTCGGAAATCTATGGCGCCAACATTGAAGATCGCGTGCGCCTTGTTGCGCCAATCATCGCCAAGAACCTCGGGCAAATTCAGCGCGGCTTCGTGATCGGTTCGCAGAACATTGACCCAGTGAATGTCAAAACGCTGCGCCTGGTTATCGGCAACCAACCCGGCCAGACGCCGGTTACCAATCCGGTACCGGTCGTTCTAACCACGGCGCGAGCATCGTGGCGGCAGCTTCCGTTCGGACCGACGTTTATTGCTGACCCGACACCGCCGTTACTGCCGGATCCCTACCCCGTGCTCGAGGAAATCGTATCGATCGAGCCTTTGTCGACCGAGTACGTGACCTTGTTCGTCGTGTCGCAAAACCTGCAGGCGCCGGTTACCGTGTACGCATTCGACGGCCCAACCCTGGTTTCGCAGATCACGGTAAACGGAAATTCCGAGGCCGGAACGCTGATCGACCCGGGCACCACGCCGGAGAATGTGCTGTTGTTCGAAATTCACGACCCGCAACTCATCGAGCCGATCTGGGATGAGCTCGAGATCAGTGCTCTCAATCCGAACTACAAGAATCCAAACCTGAAGAACCCGAACTTCAAGAACCCGAACTACAAGAATACGGACTACATGGATCCGAACCTGAAGAATCCGAATTTCAAGAACCCGAATCTCAAGAACACCACTGAGGAAGCAACCAATCTGCAGAATCCGAACCTCAAGAATCCGAACCTGAAGAATGAAGCCATCGTCGATTCTTTTGTTGACGCAACTTTTACAGTCGTTTCACAGAACAATACAACTACAGCGATCAACGCCGACTTCGCCTATGGCGGCGACGAACTCGATGCGCTGGATGTCGAGGTCATTGCCTGGCAGGCCGACGAACTGGATTCCCTGCAGGATTGCGAGACCGGCCTTATCACCGAAACCAAGGTGATTTCTGCCAAGTCGAATCCGAACCTGAAGAACCTGGCGCCGGCCGATATTGCAGACCCGTTCCAGGGATTCGTTACGTTTCCGCTGCCGCCGAAGGGCGAGATCCATGTGACCGTCAGAATTTTCTGCTCCGAGGCAGCGGGTGAATGCTCAGCCCTGACTACGCCGGACGAAAATGGCGACACGAAACTATCGGAATTGTTGGGCTATAACTTCTGGGCGCAAAAAGCCAATACCGGCAAGACCGAGATCAACACCGATAACGAGCAGGTCATCAAGGATGTCATTCCACCGGCATTCAACCAGGATAACGGATACATGTTCCGTGCCGAAGCGCAGGACGCGAATGGCGCCTATGTTGATCTCGTTGCGGGACAAGGCACCATCGGCGGCGACTCCATCAGCGCCGACGACAATGGCACCGCAGCCGGGGTCAGTTGCAGCCTCGACCTGATCGGCGATCCACTGTTGCCAGGCATCGTGCCGGTCGGCATCACCGGCGCAAATTGCACGACGCAGGACGGGATTGGCAATGCCGGAACCTGGACCGGGACGATCCGGGTCGAGGACAATACCCTTCCCGTGCTGTTGATTCCCACCTCTGTACTCGTGCGACAACCGTCCTCGGCGGCCGGTGCAAACGTGGACTACCTCGCGGTTAATGCCTTCGGACCGGGACTCACGATCACGGTGACAGACACGATCGATCCGGATGTCAGCCTGATATGCGCGCCTGCCAGCGGCAGCTTGTTCCCGATCGCCGACACGCTGGTCAGCTGCACGGCGAGCGACCATGGGCCGAACAGCCTGGGTGGAATCAACGAAGTATCCGGCACGTTTACGATTCGTGTCGTTGACAACACGCCCCCCGCCATTACGGCTCCGCCGGACATCGTCGGATTCGAAGCGACAGGGGCAACACTGCTGACAACGGTCCCGCTGGGAAATGCTACGGCCAGCGACACTGCCGGTAATCCGGTGATCACAAACAATGCGCCAACCAACGGCTTCCCGCTGGGTACCACCGTCGTCACCTGGACGGCAACGGACTTCAGCGGCAACCAGGCGACTGCAACGCAGAACGTGAATGTCGTGGATACGATGAAACCGGTCATCACCGTGCCGGCGGATATCAGCAAGACCACTACGTCCACGTCCGGCACGACGGTCACTTTCAGCGTGACCGCGACCGACAAATTCCCGGTAACCATAAGCTGCGTCAATCAGGCTAACGGTTCACCGGTGCAATCGGGCAGCCTGTTCCCTGTCGGGCAAACCACCGTCGCCTGCACGGCAACAGATACCTCGGGTAACTCCGCCAGTGGTGCGTTCAAGGTTACTGTCGCATTTAACTACGGGACGACCGGCGTACGCTCGACCAAGAGTACTGCTCGAACCGGAACGTCGATTCCGCTGGCATGGGCATGGACCAACAGCAGCGGTACGCCGCAAAACGTCGGCAATGGAAACCAGTCCATAGTTGTCAAGGCTGGTTCCTGCCCCGGCGGTACGATAGTCGGTCAGGACCCGGGCAGCAGCGGCTTCCGCATGAAAGCCGACTTCAGTTGGACGTACAACTGGCAGGCTGTGGATGCCAATGGCAACAACCTGCCAGCGGCGAATTCCGGCACACCTTACTGCGTAACGGTGACACTGACGACCAACAGTCAGCAGCAGTCAGGAACGATCATTCTCAAGCCCTGAACTGTCGTCAATGCGTCCCCGTCGATGTACACCACCGACGGGGACTGTTTTGAGTTAGATCAATGCGAGTCCTTCAGAGCAGGCGCCGGTTTGCATCCTCGACCATTGCCCCGCCTTTCGGCCGAAGCGACACATAAAGGCGGAAATTTTCAGCAGCCGCCGACTTCATACCGAGACCGTCCTGCGCCACGCCGAGCCAGTAGGCGAGTGGCACCGTGTAGCGGTAGGTGGGCAGGTCATCGAGAAACAACGATGCCGACTCACCGTGGCGGTTCTGGCAAAACATGAATTCGTCGAGCGCCTCGGCATAATAACCTGCATTCACGTAGGCCTTGCCGAGACTGAAACGCAGTAACCACAGGTCGGCCAGTGCAATCCCCTCGGTCATTGTTTCGATCGCCTCAACGTGCCGCCCCTGCAGTGAGGCTATCAATCCATTGATCATCTTGCCGTAAGCGCGACTCTGGGGTTGCAATTCATCGGCAAGGTCGTCGGCGATGTGTTGTGCACGATCAATCTGGCCGGCGGACAGGTATGTCAGTGCCGCAGCGATGATCCAGGGCTCGCTGTTGGAAACGCCAAGCGCCTTGGTCGCCGCTTCTGCGGCCGCCTCCGCATCACCTTCACTCTCATACGAATCCGCGATGGCGATGTATTTTGCGGCGGCAATGTACTGGTTACCATCGCCAATATCTTTCTCGATGTCTGCTTCGAGTATGTTCCTCGCCAACGGGAAATCTCCGGAAAAAATGGCCGTATCCGCGAGGCCGAGACTGGCTGTCGCCGCCCCCTGTTCTCCGGTTGCCTTCATGCTTTCATAGGCCTGTCGCGCCGTTTCCGTGTCCTTTCCCGACAATGCCTGCACGGCGATGGGCAACCATGCCTTGAAGTACGCCGGATCGCTTTCGAGCAATTTCCGCGCCTCGCTGACCGCTGTCTCGAAATCACCGGCGTACATTGCATACAGAACATAGTTGCCGCGGTAAATGGCAACGTTGGGATATACATTCAGAACTTTCTGGCCTTCGGCAAGTGCGTCGGCGAAGTTCAGCATGAAGAAATTCAGCACAGCGAGATTATTGTGTGCGGAATCGTCCGCCGGGTACTGGGCGACCAGCGCTTCGTAACTGTCGATCGCTTTCGGATAGTTGCGGGTAACCACAGAGTAGTACAGGCCAAGTGTGCGCATGCGCTCCCTGTCGGTCATCGTATCCATGTACATAAGCGCCTTTTCCCATAAATCATTGGCCTCATCCGTTCTGCCAAGATTGAACGCGCTCAGCGCCCAGCCGGAGTAGGCTCGGCCGAACCGGGGATCAAGCTCGACAGCCTTTGCATAGTGCGATATGGCCTCGTCGTCTTTCCCAAGGTTCTGAAGATCCTGTGCCGTGGTGTAGCTCTTGGCGGCTTCGAGGGAGGCTGCCGTAAAGGTTTCGCTGGCCGCCATCCGGTCGCGATCGATGGAGTCGTCGCCGAGCTCCTCCCGCATGTCGGCGGCAAGGTCGCCGACAGCTGTCAGAACCTCGAGTTTGCTTTTCGCCGTCGCATTCGTATCTGCAATAATCTCACCGTTGCGGGGATCAATCGCACGTACAGCGAACTCATACCGGCCATTGTCCTCCTCGATGCGACCGGCCAGCACTATTCGAATATCCTCCCGCACTGCCACCAGTATGGCCGCCGCCTCATCGAGCACGCTCCCTGCATTGATCTCGCTGGCCAGTTGCCGTGCCGCTGTCCTCTGATAAGTGGTAATGAAAGAAGCTCCCTCTATGCCGATTTGCAAAGCCTCTTCGAGCGTTCCGGTGAAGAGCGCGTCACCCGTGGTGTTGTCGAAGTCGGCGATGAGTACTGACACCGGTTCCTGTTCCACGACAACGGCGGGCCCGCTGATCATGTTCAGGTACACCGAAATGATAAGGGCCACAGACAATATGCCGATAACTACGAAATCCATTTTGCGACTGCCGAGCGGTGCAACGACGGTATCTGTCGCTTCCGCCTGCACGATGATGCCGCGGGCCGACACATCGTAGACCCAGGCCAGGATAAGCATGATCGGGAAACCGACGATCGCGACTATGATAATGGAGCGCATTATCCAATCGGGCGCATCGAACGTGGGCAGGAAAACGTTGGATACTTCGATCAGAATCCAGCAGACGCCCAGGTAAATACCGGCCGTGCGAAATACTTCGCGGCGCCGCAGTTCCCTGATGAATTTATTCATTGCCCGATTTTTTCTGATTTTTCCATCCCGCTCAAGTCTAGCATGTCACTGGATTCTGGACAGTTTTGCAGCTCGGCGGCTCGCAATTCATTGATCAGCATCCAAACCGCCATGCATGACAAAATTGCTGTCATTGATGAACGGCATGCCCCGGGCATGAAAAGTCAGGCAGCAGTTCTGCAACCATCCTGCGGAATTTCCCTGCAGTCAAACTGGCAGTGCAATCAATATCTATTGCGCGCCCGTTGATTTAAAATATTGTACAAATCAAGAAGGTACAACATTGAAGACACTGAGATTCTTCATTTCGTCACCCGGCGACGTTTTTGAAGAACGCGCAATCGCGAACCGGGTCATCGAAAGACTGCAGGGCGAGTACATCGGAAAAGTCGTGCTGGAACCCGTCTTGTGGGAGCACCAGCCTCTCGTTGCCACGTCGACGTTCCAGCACCAGATCGTCAAACCGTCGGATACCGACGTTGTCATTGCCATCCTCTGGTCGCGGCTCGGGACCCGGCTTCCAAAACAATTCGTGAGGCCCGACGGATCGCGATTCGAATCGGGCACTGAGTACGAATTCGAGGAAGCCATCGAGGGGTTTCGCAAGAATGGAAAGCCGGATTTGCTGGTGTATCGCAAGACCGCGCCACCGTCGGTGCGCCTCGACGACGAGAAGGAATTGCTGGACCGGCTGGCACAGAAGAAAAAACTCGACGAGTTCGTCGATAAATGGTTTCACGACAAGGCTGAGGGGACACTGGTCGCCGCGTTTCACCCCTTCGACGCAGCCAGTGATTTCGAGATCCTGGTGGAAAACCACCTGCACCGGCTGATCGACCGGCAGATCCCGGGCAGTGTTTCCTCGACATCCGAAGCGCGCGCGGTATGGAAAAAAGGCTCGCCGTTTCGCGGCCTGGAGGCGTTCGAGTTCGAACATGCGCCGGTATTCTTTGGCCGCACCCGTGCCGTGTCCGACATCCTGCAGGCTTTGCGCGATCAGGCCGCCGACGGACGTTCATTCGTACTGGTGCTCGGCATGAGCGGTGGCGGCAAGTCGTCGGTGGTGCGCGCAGGTGTACTGCCGATGCTGACCCGCCCGGGTGTCATTGAAGGTGTCGACATCTGGCGCCGCGCTGTTTTCCGGCCGACCGATGTCCGCGGAGATTTGTTTGCCGGCCTGGCCAAAGCATTGTTGCGCGACGATGCCCTGCCCTCGCTCGATTCCGACAGCAGCGGACCGGAAGAGCTTGCGCAGATACTTGAGGAATCGCCGCAGGCAGCAGCAACGTTGATCAAGAATGCACTGTCTCGTGAGCTATCGAAGAGTGGCAGCAAAGGCAATGCGCGGCTGGCTCTTGTCATCGACCAGATGGAGGAGATGTACACGCAGGAAGAAGTGCTGCGAAAGCACCGCATTGCGTTTGTCGATGTGCTGGATGCGCTGGCACGCAGTGGCAAGGTCTGGGTCATTTGCACTTTGCGCAGCGATTTCTATCCGCGGCTTGCGAACCTGCCGAAACTCGTTGCATTGAAGGAAGGCAATGGCCAGTACGATCTCATGCCGCCCACCGCGAGCGAGATCGGGCAGATGATACGGCTGCCGACAAGAGCGGCCGGATTGCGATTCG
>JAHKKM010000261.1 GCA_020027645.1 Pseudomonadota bacterium | reverse complement strand
GTGATCGAGTCTTTCAGATCGACGTCGGCGAACAGGTCGTCGTCACGCACCATGGTGAAGTCGTCACTGTTTATGTATTTGCGGATCGAGTCCCCAACGAGTGCGGCAACATCCGTATCCGGCCTGAGTTCGGCAACGCTCTCACCGACGTAGTATCGCGCCAGGTATTCCGCGACCTGCTGGGCCACTTTCTGTTGCCCGCCAAAAAAATAGTCGCGAACGAAGGCGCACTGGGCCCACCAGTCTGAATTCTGTTGCATAGGAAACTCCTGTCCGTCCGGCAGCGAACGGTATGAATTGGATTTGCTTATCCGGAAGCTATGCCGCGATCGCCATGCGTTCTGCGACCTGTCTCTCATTTGCAATGTTTGCAATGAAACAATGGCTGGACGCCGACTCTCAACCGCTGTTATTGGTCGATTTCTGCCGATCGATCAGGGTCGATGCACTTGCCGGTGCGTGTTGTTGAGTGCTGGTTTCGACAACGTGCGGCAATTTCCGGCTGCTGGCTGCGCATGAAAACACTGTAATATCAAGGGTATCCTCGCAAACTGAGCGTTGGTTCATTGCCCGTTCAGCTGGTTCTCGATAGGGTCATGCTTCGGGTATACGGCGGGATAAGCCATCCGACAAAATATGCTCCGAAACCCACTCACATCGTTGCTTGCATCGCTGACCCTGATCGTGGCCGGCTGCGGTGGTTCGTCCGGCAGCGATGCACCGCCGCCGCCTCCACCCGATGTGATTTCCAAAGCCGAAGCCTTCCAGTTCCTGAACCAGGCCTCGTTCGGTGCTACGGAAGCAGAAGCGCAACGCGTCATCGACATGGGCTTTGCTGCCTGGATCAATGAGCAGATGCAGCGTCCGCCGTCCTTGCAACTGCCATACCTCAAAAGCCTGCCGCGGCCACCGTTCCTGTTCGAGTTGCAGGACGATCGCGTCGACATATGGTTTCGCAATGTGGTCAACGGCGACGATCAACTCCGTCAGCGCGTGGCGTTCGCGTTGTCCGAGATCATGGTGGTGTCGCAGGTTGGCGCACTGATCGACCACACTTATTCACTTGCCGATTATTACGACGTGCTCGCGCGAAATGCTTTCGGCAACTACCGCGATCTCATCGAAGAAGTGACATTGCACCCGGCGATGGGTGTCTACCTCAGCATGCTTGGCAACGAGAAACCGAATACGGCGCTGAACATCCGGCCGGACGAAAATTACGCGCGCGAACTGATGCAACTCTTTTCGATCGGACTCGTCGAGCTGAACAACGACGGCAGTGTGCGGCTCGACGGTTTCGGACAGCCGATTCCGACTTACGACCAGCCGGTTATCGAGGGCTTCGCACACGTGTACACCGGCTGGACTTACGCAGGGGCGCCGCACTTTCACCTGGCTTTTCCCAACGACAACAACCAGACCTTGCCTATGCAGCTTTACCCGTCCTTTCACGATACCGGGCCCAAATTGCTGCTGAACGGTGCGACGGCGGCGGCGGGACAGGGCGGCGCGCAGGATCTTGCGGATGCTCTGGATAATATTTTCGCTCACCGGAACGTCGGGCCATTCATTGCCATTCGCCTTATTCAACGGCTGGTCACGAGCAATCCGTCGCCGGGCTATGTTCAAAGAGTCGCGTCCGCCTTCAACAACAATGGCGGCGGTGTGCGCGGCGATCTCGCGGCAGTGGTTCGTGCCATCCTGCTCGATCCGGAAGCGCGGCCCGAGTCGCGTATGGATCTCGATGGCAAAATCAAGGAGCCGCTGTTGCGCTTGTCGCAATTGTGGCGGGCCTACGATGCGACGTCGGCGAGCGGCCGCTACCCGTTACTCGGCGCCAGCATTTTTTTCGGCCAGGGCCCGTTGCAGTCGCCGTCGGTGTTCAATTTCTTCTCGCCGTTTTACGCACCGCCCGGCGAGATTCGCGACAGCAGCCTGGTCGCACCGGAGCTGCAGATCGCCACCGAGTACCAGAACACGCTGGTGACCAACTACATGCTGTACCAAGCCATCGGCCTGACATCCGAATCGACCGGCCTCGCCGAGGACGATGTGTTCATCGATATCGGCGACGAGATGGCCGTTGCCGCGGACACCGATGCGCTGGTCACGATGGTGGCGGGCAAGCTTTTGGCCGGCCAGATCTCGACCACGCTCGAGACCGAGGCCAAGGGCATGATCAACCGCATTCCGGCAACAGAGTCGGCAATCCGGGTCGGCGAGGCGATTTACTTCATCGCCTCATCGCCCGAGTTTGCCTACCAGCGATGAGCGCACGGGTTCGACTATGACGAACATCAAGCGACGTAATTTTTTGAAGGCCAGCGGTGCCGCGGCCGCCTTTGCCGCCTGCCCGGGCGCCGCGTTCTCGCAGGGCATCGGCACCAGCGCACCGTTCGACGACTACAAGGCACTGGTCTGCGTGTTCCTTTTCGGCGGCAACGACTCCTTCAACATGGTCGTGCCGCGTAGCAATGCCGAATACAACGTGTATGCCGCGTCGCGGCAGAACCTCGCGATCGCGCAAGCAGACTTGCTGCCGATCAATCCGCTGACCTCCGACGGCTCCCAGTACGGCTTTCATCCCTCGATGGCCGGTTTGCAGGGTCTCTTCGAGAGCAATCGCGTCGCCATCGTGAGCAATGTCGGCCCGCTGATTCAGCCGACCACCAAGGACCAGTTCTTCCAGCAATCGGTGTTGCTGCCGCCCCAGCTGTTTTCACACAATGACCAGCAGGACCAGTGGCACTCGCTGAAAGGCAATGCGCAGAGCAGCACCGGCTGGGCAGGGCGCATCGCCGATCTTATTCGTACCAACGTATCCGCACAGCAGATGGCGACCAATGCCTCGCTCTCCGGCAATAATCTATTCCAGTCGGCACACGAAACCATTGCCTACGTCATGGGCCCGACCGGCCCGATTCCCTTCGAGGCGTTCTCGAACTCCGGCGATCCGAATGACATCCTGTACCAGCAGCGGCTCGCTTTCGAACGCATCATCAACGCAAGTTACAGTTCCATTTACGAACGCGGATTCGCGGAAATTCAACGTCGCGCCGTGGCCGCGGCCGACCAGGTCGGCGCCGCGATTGCCAATGCGCCGGTACTGAATACTGTGTTCCCGTCGACCCAGCTTGGCCAGCAGCTTCAGACCGTGGCACGGCTCATCGCCGTACGCGATCAATTGCTGATGCAGCGCCAGGTATTTTTTGTTGCGGCCGGCG
>JAHKKM010000086.1 GCA_020027645.1 Pseudomonadota bacterium | reverse complement strand
GCCGGCCTGCCGGACGGGAAGGCGCTGGGCAGCACACCGCTGACCCGCGCCGCGAGTACGTAGGCAGTACCGGTCGGCGCGAAACCGTCCTGCAGGGTCGAAGGATCCTGCAGGAAACTGAAGCGCGACGAGGGAATCGTCGCCGCGGATGTGGTTGAGCTGAGCAGCGGCTCAAGCGTCGCCGGGCTGTTCTCTTTCAGCGCGAAGTGGCCAGCTGTCGCGAGATTGATAGTGCTCAGTTCCTCTGTTACCACGTCGTCATGATTGAGTTGTTCGGTGGTTATGCCGAGATATCCAAAATGCCGCATCGGCCGGCGGCTTGGGCCCGCCGATATTTGCAGTGCGAGCTGTGCATCGGCTACGACATCGCCAGCGGAAAATTCGATTCCCCAGGCATCGAACAGTATGGGCAGGTCCGAGCCCTGACCCATCGGTGGCATGCCGGGCGGCATGCCTTGCATCGGCGGCGCGGGATCCGAATCGGCGAGCGGGTCGACAAAAATGATTGCCTTGCCGCCGCGCAATATGAACTGATCGATGGCATACAGCGTTGCGTTCGAGAGGTCCTTCGGCTGCACTATCCACAGCAGGCTGATGTCGTCAGCGATCGAATCAAACGCGGTCCCCAGGCTGCGTATCTCGAACAGCTGCTCCACCTGCGTATACACCACCCACGGTTGCTGCATCTGCTGTGTCTGTGGATCGAATCGTCCGGCCATGTCGACGCCGGATACCAGGCCTATGATGGTTCGCTCGGGGTTCGCCAGCTTGCTCACCAGCTGCGCAAGGTCGTACTCGAGAAACGATTCCTTGTCGGGCTGAAAGAACGGGATAATTTCCTCGTTGTCGACGCTGTCCGTGCCGGCCAGGCCGAGGTAGACAGGATCCTGGCTGCCGGGCAGTCCGACGCCCTGCAGACCGAATTGCGCGGCACGATCCTCGTCTTCGGAAAACGGCAGCGGATCGATCACGCTGAGCCGGATCTTGCCATCGGCAGCGCCCTGGAATTCCTCGAGCATTTCGCGCACACGATTCGCGTAGTCACGCAGTGACGGAATTCCTTCCGCGGCCTTGTCCGACCAGAACAGGTACAGGTTGATCGGCTCGTCGATGCTCTCGAGTATGCGTTTGGTGCCGTCGGACAGCGTATAGAGCTTGTTCGCCGTCAGGTCGATTTTTGCTCCCTGGAACAGCTGATTGCTGATGATGACCGCTGCAATGAACGCGACGGCAAGCAACACAACGCTCGAAGCACCCAGTCGCTGTTGAATCCTGGTGCTCATATCAGTCTGCCTGCTTCCATTGAAGGACAATTGTGTTTGCGTACAGGAACGCGGCGATGAGCAGCGCGAAGTAGATCAGGTCGCGGAGATCAATAACGCCTTTGGAAATGCTCGAAAAGTGCGTGAGAAAACTTAAGGATGCGACACCATCGACAATCGCTTGCGGCGCCCAGCCCGAGAACAGGTCGAGCACCATGGGAAAGCCGGATAACAGAAAGCCGAAAGAGACGACGACCGTGATGACAAACGCGATGACCTGGTTGCGCGTGATGGCCGACAAGCAGGCACCGATGGCAAGGAATCCGCCCGCCATGAGGAAACTGCCGACATAAGCAGCAAGGATGACGCCGTTGTCCGGGTCGCCGAGGTAATTGACCGTGATCCAGATTGGAAACGTCAGCATCAGCGCTATGCCGGTGAATGCCCACGCAGCCAGGTACTTGCCGAGTACAGCCTGCCACGCCGTGATCGGCAAGGTCATCAGCAGCTCGATGCTTCCGGTCTTGCGCTCTTCGGCCCACAGTCGCATGGCTATCGCCGGCACCAGAAACAGGTACAGCCATGGGTGGAAACTGAAGAAGGGCTGCAGGTCCGCCTGGCCACGTTCGTAGAATCCACCGAGATAGAATGTGAAGGTACCCATGAGCAGCAGGAATATCACGATGAATACATACGCTACCGGTGTCGCGAAATAACTTCTGAGTTCACGACGGAACAATGCCTTGATCATGTTCATGCCCGTGCTCCGCCGGTGATCTGCCTGAAGATTTCGTCGAGCCTGCCGGTCTCGAGCTGCAGGCCGCCCACATTCCATCCCTTCTCATTAATGAGCTGGGAAACCTGGCGTAACACCTCGGCGTCCTTGCCACCACTCTTTGCAATGGCTGTGATGGTCAGGTGTTGCCGATCTGTTTCCGTCGTACTGACCGAAGACAGCCTGGCAATGGCGGACTCGATGGCGCCGATGCTGGCTGCATCGGGAGCGGTAAGCCGAACAGCGTTGTGATAACGGGACCGTGCAGCCAGGTTGTGCGGCGTATCGTCCGCAACGATCTTGCCTGAGGAAATGATAATCACGCGACTGCAAACCGCTTCGACTTCCT
Source organism: Pseudomonadota bacterium (assembly GCA_020027645.1). Classification (GTDB taxonomy): domain Bacteria; phylum Pseudomonadota; class Gammaproteobacteria; order Steroidobacterales; family Woeseiaceae; genus JAKEGN01. The sequence goes on along the minus strand of JAHKKM010000086.1, from coordinate 7,721 downwards.
CGAGTATGTGTGTAGAGATAACGATCAGCTTGTCCTTGGCCATTGACTGGATCAGCTGACGAACTTCGTGTTTCTGATTCGGGTCCAGACCGTCCGTCGGTTCGTCCAGGATCAGCACTTCAGGGTCGTGCAGGATCGCTTGTGCCAGTCCGACACGTCGCTTGAATCCTTTTGACAGGGTATCGATGCTCTGACTGAGCACGGGCTCGAGGTGCAATCGCCCGATAACTTCGTCAAGCCGCTGTTTGCGCTTCTCGCCACTCAAACCGCGAATATCGGCGATGAATTCGAGAAAAGATCGCGGCGTCATCTCCGGATAGCAGGGCGCACCTTCCGGCAGATAGCCCATTTTTCGTCTCGCAGCGAGCGCATCTGTGCCGATATCGTGTCCGCAGACACTGGCGTGACCGCTGCTTGGCGCGACGAAGCCGGTGACCATTTTCATGGTGGTCGACTTTCCGGCGCCATTTGGCCCGAGAAATCCGAGCACCTCACCAGCCGCGCAATCGAAGCTCAGCTGGTCTACGACCGTATGCTGGCCGTATCTCTTTGTCAGTCCGTCAATTTTTATCATGGGAATCTTTGATTTTGTGCAGGGCTGGTCCCCGCACGGCTGCACTTTTTATCAAAAAGCATTTTGACCTTCAAGCATAAGTCCAAACAAAAAGGTGTCAGGTTTATTTCTTTACAAAGGTGTCTGGAAAAATAAACCTGACACCTTTTCAAACGATTGGTTCAGTCGATGACGCGGGACTCGCCACGACCCCTCGGGTCGGATGCCGGTAGGACGTTGTCGCCATCCTTGTAGATCACCTGCATGTCGCCGAACTCCCAGCTGTTCGGTTCCGCACGGTAACCCTTGTCACTGAGGGCCGATATGGTCTCGGCCGGCAACGGGAGGGTCGGGCTGTAAACAATCAGATCGGCTGGCAACAGCTGGTGGTGAAAGCGGGTTGCGCCGACCGCCTCGGCCGGCGTCATGCCGAAGTCGGTGATATTCACGATGGTCTGGAAGACGGATGTGAAGATGGTCGATCCGCCCGGCGTGCCGATCACCATTACCACGTCGCCGTCTTTCAGCAGGATCGTCGGCGTCATCGATGACAGCATGCGCTTCCCCGGTTCGATGGCGTTCGCCTTGCTGCCGACAACACCATAGGTGTTGGGCACGCCTGGCTTGACGCTGAAGTCATCCATTTCGTCGTTCAACAGAAATCCGCCGCCTTCGACAACCACACCACTGCCAAAGCTGAGATTCAGTGTGTAGGTATTCGAAACTGCATTACCCCATTTATCGAGAATGGAATAATGCGTGGTGTCGTGCGCCTGGATGCCGGATCCTGCTTCGACATCCATCGAAATCGCCTCCGGATTGACCTCCAGGGCGCGGCGCTGCATGTACTCTTCGCTCAGCAGCTCGTCGATCCGCGAGCCCCCGAAATCAGGATCGCCGAGATACTCCGCGCGATCCGCGAAGACCCGTTTTTCGATCTCTGCGACGAGGTGTATGTATTGTGGCGAGTTGTGCTTGAGGCCTTCGAAATGATGATTGATGTAGTCCTTTATCTTCAGGAGCTGCACCAGCGCAATTCCGCCGGAGCTCGGCAACGGCGCGGAAACAACTTCGTGCCCGCGCCATTCCGCGCGTAACGGTTCGCGCCACACGGCCGAATAGGCGGCAAGGTCATCCATCGTGATCAGTCCGTCGCCGCGCGCCATCTCGGCAACGATCAGCTCGGCGGTCTTGCCGCGGTAGAAATCATCCGGGCCCTGTTCTGCAATTCTTTCGAGTGTTGCGGCCAGTTCCGGCTGCTTGAAGAGCGTGCCGGCCTGCATGTGCCCGAAGTAACGATCGAAGTTGGTCTTGCCGGCGAATTCGCTTTGCATCGACTTCATGCCACTGCCCAGGGAATCGGGCACTATGAAGCCCTCGCTTGCCAGCTTCACTGCAGGCTGCAGCAACTCTTTCCATGGCCGCGTGGCAAACCGCTTGTGCGCTTCCCACATCCCGGCCACGGTCCCGGGCACTCCCACGGACAGGTGGCCGTAAAGGCTCGCGCCTTCGATGACCTCGCCGTTTTCATCCAGGTACATGTCCCGATAGGCGGCGCCCGGCGCCTTCTCGCGATAATCGACAAAACTTGTTTCGCCATTCAGATGAATCAGCATGAATCCGCCGCCACCGATGTTGCCGGCGTCCGGAAAGGTCACCGCGAGTGCAAAGCCTGCCGCAATCGCTGCGTCCACGGCATTTCCGTCGGCCCTGAGTACCTCTTCCGCAACCTGTGCGCCGTAGGTGTCCGGCATGGCGACGGCTGCCTTGTGCAGCGATACCGGGGTACTCGACGACGCGGATTCCGCGCTGTCGCTTGCGACCTGTTCCGCCGGGGGCGAGCAGGCGAGCAGGAAGACGAGCAGGAAGACGAGCGGGGAGTGTAAAGCGGCTATGCGGCTACGGTGGAAAACGGACATGGAGGATCTCTTGGGGCAAAAACTGGTCGATTCTTCCACGAATCGATGCCGTTGTCGTCCTGTAACTCAGGCGCTGCGGTACCACTGCACGCCATGGCGATCGGTTTCGACCTCCAGCACCCCGCGCGATAGCAGGTAATTCAGGTGTGCAATGGATTCGCCGGTCGCCATGATCAGGTTGTTTTGGTCGATGTCCCTCTTGAACAGCACCGGAAATGCATCGACGGCACGTCGCGGTTCGCGACAGAACCCGGCAAGCAAATCCAGGCTGGACATGTGTCCGCCAATCAACTCATCCAGTCGTTCGTGCGCACCACGAAACGGTTTGCCATGGGCCGGCAATACCAGCACGTCTTCTGGGACACGGTTTTTCAGCTCGGCCAGCGAAACCAGCCACTCACCGAGCGGATCGGCTGCCGGTTCGGTCGGATAGACGCTGACATTGGACGAGATGGTGGGCAGCAGCTGGTCGCCGGAGATCAACAGGTTTTGTTCCGCGTTGAACAGGCAGGCATGTTCGGGCGAATGGCCGCGACCCACGATGACCTCCCAGCTGTTGCCGCCGACTGCGACGCGATCGCCATCGCGAATTCGCCGATAGGACTCCGGCAAGGGCGCTACATACTTGCCGAAAAAGCCGAAGATCTTGTGGTAGTTCTGCAGGGCTTCTGGCGGAAAACCGGCACCTTTGTAAAAGCGGTCACCAGCCTCCGGTGCCAGGCGACCGGTGTCGGCTACCAGTACACGGCACAACAGGTATTCTTCACGGCTCATCCACAGCGGGATATCGAACCTTGCGGTCAGCCAGCCGGCGCCACCTGCATGGTCCGGGTGCAGGTGGCTGACTATGACCCGCGACGGATCGCGGCCCTGCATGCAGCTGGCAAATGTTTGCAGCCAGACGGATCGGGAGTCTTCAGTGGCAACGCCGGTGTCGACGATCGTCCAGGCATCGCCGTCTTCCAGCAGCCAGAGATTGATATGTGCGAGCGCGAAAGGTAATGGCATGCGCAACCAGTGCACGCCGTCAGCGACTGGCATGGTATTGCCGGCCTCGGGACTTTTGGCGAACTCGTAATCCATTGCGCGCTTGTTGGTAACGGCATGCATGCCGGAATCATCGCATGCCATCCTGTTGGACGGTTAACGCAAGAGATATCCCTGGCTCATGCTGCGATGCTTTTCCTGGCGATCAGGTCTGCGAGGCGCTTCTGGATATCAGCGCGAACCTCGTGCAATGCCTGCTCCTTGACCGGACCGTAACCGCGGATGTCGAGGTAACGATTGACGATCGCCGTGGCCGCCGAAATGTTGTCGGCCGTCAGGCTCTGCAACAGGCAGTCGACGGTGTGCTCGAACTCGCCGATCAGCGCGCGCTCCGTGCGGCGTTCCGCCGTCAGGCCGAACAGGTCGAATGCCGTGCCACGCAAGCGACGCATCTTCGACAGCACCATGAACAGCGGCACGATCCACGGCCCGAACTGCCGTTTTCGCGGCCGGCCGCGTGCATCGGTCTTGCCGCCAAGGAGCGGTGGCGCCAGGTGGAAACTGATCTTGACATTTTTTCCGTATTGCTCGCGCAAGCGCGACAGGAATCCGGTTTGCGTGTGCAGCCTGGCGACCTCGTACTCGTCCTTGTACGCAAGCGTCTTGAAGTAGGCGCGCGCGACACTTTCAGTTAGCGCGAACTTGCCACCTACGCGTGATTCTGCGTCGCGAACCTTGCCGACCAGCGAGTGGAACTTCTGTGCCAGTGCCTCGTCCTGGTAGTCGCGGAGGAAATCGACCCGGCGCGTGATGACGTCGTCGAGCGACTCCGGCGCCAGATCGGCACGTCGATCGTTGTTCATGCTTGCATGCAGAAATTCCGCATCGGCGGCAGCCAGGCGGCCCCAGCCAAACGCCTGGCGATTGCGTTCCGTTTCGACTCCGTTCAGTTCGATGGCGCGCAGCATTGCTTTCAATGAAACCGGCACCAGCCCCTTTTGCCAGGCGTAGCCAAGCATCAAGACGTTGGAATAGATCGTATTGCCCAGCAATTTCTCGGTGATCCGGTTGGCCGGGACAGTGGAAAGATTTTGCGAGCCAACCACGCGTTCGATGGCCGCGACTCGCTCGCCGGATCTGAGCGAAGCATCGCGATGCCGCACAAAATCTGCCGTGGCCATTTCTGTAGTGTTGATGACTGCCCTGGTTTGACCCGGGCGATAGGTTTTCGACGCGTCGGGCGAGGAGCTGACGACGAGGTCGCAGCCGATCAATGCATCGGCCTGCTCGCGATCGATGCGCACCTGGTTCAGCCGGGCAGTGTCGCTGGCGATCCGGATGTAACTCAGCACCGGACCGAACTTCTGTGCAAAGCCCATGAAATCCAGCACGCTTGCGCCCTTGCCTTCGAGGTGTGCAGCCATGGTGATCAAAGCACCAACGGTGACAACGCCAGTGCCGCCGACGCCGGTGACCAGCAGGTTGTAACTGCCCTCGAGCGCAGGCAATTGCGGCTCAGAAATTGACGCGAGCTTGTGTTCGGGAAATTCGCTGACAGGGGCAACGTTCGGCGCGGCTTTCTTTATGCCCTCGACAGTCACGAAGCTCGGGCAAAATCCGTTGACGCAGGAGAAGTCCTTGTTGCAGGTGTTCTGGTCGATCTGCCGTTTGCGGCCGAACGGCGTTTCTTTCGGTATCACCGACAGGCAGTTCGACTCGACGGAACAATCGCCGCAACCCTCGCACACCAGGTCGTTGATTACCGCGATCCGGTCCGGATCGACGAGCTTGCCGCGTTTGCGTCGTCGTCGTTTCTCCGTCGCGCAGGTCTGCGCATAGATCAGTACCGTAACGCCAGGGATGTCCCGGAGTTCGCGCTGTATTGCATCGAGGTCGCGCCGGTGTGACAGGGTCGTGCCCTTCGGAAATTGGCGCAGGTCGAACTGCTCCGGCTCATCGGAAACCAGGGCGATGCGATGAACGCCCTCGGCGCGCACCGAGTGCGCAATCGACTGCACGCTGATCGGCCCGTCGACGGGTTGTCCGCCGGTCATTGCAACCGCATCGTTGTACAGGATCTTGTAGGTGATATTGGTCTTTGCCGCTACTGCCTGCCGGATCGCGAGTGAACCCGAGTGATAGAAGGTTCCGTCGCCCAGATTCTGGAACGCGTGCGTGCCGCCGCTGAACATCGATCGCGTGATCCAGTTGATGCCTTCACCGCCCATCTGTATGAGTCCGTCGGTGTTCCTATCCATCCAATTCGCCATGAAATGGCAGCCAATGCCGGCAAGCGCCTTGGATCCCTCCGGCAGGCGGGTGGACGTGTTGTGCGGGCAGCCCGAGCAGAAATAGGGCGTACGCGTTGCGCCTTCGATACGGATGATGTTCGACTCGCCGGACAGGAGCTTCTTCGCGCGGGCCTGCAGATCGAGCCCCATGATCGCGCTGTCGAGTCGTTTGGCCACGATACCCGCCAGCTGGATCGGCGACAGTTCACCGACCCAGGGCACCAGCCGCTGACCGAGCTCGTCTTCCTTGCCAACCATGCGTTTTGGTTTGCGCCCGGGGTAGTCGTAGAAATATTCCTTGAACTGGCTTTCGATGAGACCGCGCTTTTCCTCGACCACCAGCACCTCGTGCTTGTCTCGAACAAAATCCAGCGCAGCGTCATGCGCCAGTGGCCACACCAGGCCGACCTTGAAAACGTCCAGCCCGATGCGCCGCGCTTCGCGTTCGTCGACGTCGAGCAGGCGCAATGCTTCCATCAGGTCGAGGTGCGCCTTGCCGGTGGTGACGATGCCGTAGCGGGCGTTCGGCACATCGAAGATCTTGCGGTCGATGGGATTGGCGCTGGCAAAAGCCAGCGTCGCGGCTTTTTTCGCTTCGAGACGTTCCTCGATCTGCGGGCCGGGAAAATCCGGCCAGCGGATATGCAAGCCATCGGGCGGGGCTTTGAAATCCGCAGGCACCGCGAATTGCGGATACGGCGGCAGTTCTACTGACATCGCCGATTCCACGGTTTCCGAGATCGCCTTGAATCCCACCCACATGCCGGAGAAACGCGACAAGGCAATACCGTACAGGCCGAACTCGAGGTACTCCGCAACACTCGCCGGGTTGAGGTTCGGCATCAACCAGGCGAGGAATGCGACGTCCGACTGGTGCGGCATCGACGACGACACGCAACCGTGGTCGTCGCCGGCAATGACCAGCACACCGCCGTGCGGCGAGCTGCCGTACGCGTTGCCATGCTTCAGCGCGTCGCCCGCACGATCGACGCCGGGTCCCTTGCCATACCAGATACTGAAAACGCCATCGACGGTTCGCCCGGGCTCGGACTCGACCTGCTGCGTTCCGAGTATGGCGGTCGCAGCGAGGTCCTCGTTCACTGCCGGCAGGAATTCGATATTGCTTTCCTTGAGGAAGCGGTTGGCGCGCCACAACTCCTGGTCGTAGGCACCGAGCGGCGAGCCGCGATAGCCGCTGACAAAACCCGCGGTGTTCAGCCCGGCGGCACGATCCAGCGTGCGCTGCATCAGCGGCAGCCGCACCAGTGCCTGCGTGCCGGTCAGAAAGACCCGGCCGGACTCGCGCCGGTATCGGTCTTCGAGTTCGTAATTGTCGAGTGGATATGCCGGGGCCCGAAGAGCAGTGGATGCGGTCATGATCGGTCCTGATAAAGGCGCAGCAATGCGCCGATTCTGGCAGATTTCCGATGAAAGCATTTGCCAGAAATGTCCGGTCTATATCGAAAAGATGAGAAAAATAACCGAAAAATAGCTCACTACGGTACAATATTGCATATTTTGAGAGAAAGTGACACAAATCATGCTCAGCAAACGCGATCGCAGCATCCTGCGCGAGCTGCAACAGGACGGCCGGTTGACCATGCAACAGCTGGCCGACAAGGTCGGCATGTCGAGCTCGGCCTGCTGGCGCCGGGTGCGCAGCCTGGAAGAAGAGGGTGTCATCGAGCGCTACGCGGTGCAGGTCAATGCACGAAAGGCAGGCTTCGGCCTGTCATCGATGACGCTGGTATCGCTTGCCCGACACGAGCAGAAAAACGTCGACAACTTCGTACGCGAAGTCTTGCGCCATCCCGAGGTACTCGAATGTTTCGCCACCAGCGGCGAGGCGGATTTTCATCTACGGGTCGTGGTCGAGGACATGGATGCCTACAACCGCTTCCTCGACGAATTCATCTTTCGCCTGCCCGGCGTATCGCAGGTCCGCTCCAACATCGTGCTGAAAGAAATCAA
>JAHKKM010000085.1 GCA_020027645.1 Pseudomonadota bacterium | reverse complement strand
CACTGGGCATAGGTATCGAATTTTGTTGCCGTGCGCACAAAGTCCACGAGGTCGATCCACTTGAGTGGCCAAGGGCGTCCCGAGATGCTCGATGAGGTGCCGACTCTAACCCTTCAAAAATAAACCTGGCACCTTTTCTTGCTGTCTCGCCGGTCTGTGGCCGGCATCGCTGCTACCTGGGCCCGCTGTTATACTTATCGGGTTGCTATTATGTCCCCATCGGTTCCAGATGATCGATGGAGCCCGTTCGAAATAAGAAAAGGTGGATAACCATGTCAAAAAAATATGCGGGTGGATGCGACCACGTGCACACCCAATCCAGCAAAGATCCGATCGACAACCACACCTGCCATTGCTCTGTCTGCAAGAGCGTTACCGGGCAGCCCAGCACGCATGTCGTCTTCTTCAAACACGGCGACCTGGCGGTGGACAAGCCCGACAAGCTGAAACGTCAACCGTTCAACAGCAAGAACCCCAAAGGTCCCCTGGAGTTATGTACCTGTGCGACCTGCGGCAAACCCATCATGCTGGATGACAAGCAGAAACGGATCCGTGCGATTGTGCCTAACCTCATGGGATTCGACGCAAAGAGCATGCCGGCGACTTACCACGCGTTCTTTGACAAAGCGGCCGGTGCGCCGAAGCCGAAGGACGGACGCCCGGTCTACGACGCACTGCGCCCCGATTTTGTCTGGCCGGCCTCCGCGTAAGGCGAGCGGTCGACAAAGCCAGTTCCCGGTTCCGCCGCAGCAACCCTGTTGAGGCGGCGGAACCTGACGGTAACGCAGTGCGCATAAACGCGGATTTTTCGCAAAGAGCCGTGATCCGCCCGGAGAACTACCGTTGGGTTGACTCGCCGATGCCGGGCGTCGAACGCATGATGTTCGATCGCATCGGCGATGAAGTGGCGCGCGCCACTTCACTGGTGCGCTATGCACCAAACAGCAGGTTTTCTGCGCACGTTCACAGCGGCGGCGAAGAGTTTTTCGTTTTGGAAGGTGAGTTCGGAGACGAACATCAAATCTATCCGGCCGGTACCTACGTGCGAAATCCCATCGGCAGCCAGCATTCGCCCCGAGTAGGTGCACAGGGTTGCGTAATTTTCGTAAAACTGCACCAGTTCGATAAAGACGATGACGCCAAGATTGTTATCGCTACGCGAAATGCCGACTGGCCGCTGCAACACTCGCCCGGCTTCGAGGAAATGCCTTTGCATCAGTTTCGCAATGAACGTGTTGCCCTGATTCGCTGGGCACCGAACACGCCGTATGGAGAACATGGGCATGAGGGCGGCGAAGAAATCTTCGTCATCGACGGCTGTTTTTACGACGAGCATGGCGCGTACCCGGCCGGCAGCTGGGTGCGTTATCCAGATCGAAGCCACCACAATGACTTTACTCGCGACGAGGGCGCGCTGTTGTACGTGAAGTCCGGGCATTTGCCGGCCGCTGAATAATCCGGTCGCCACGGGCGGACCGATGCGCGAAGCGAGGCAGGACATCGAGGCGCGCTTTCGTATTAGTATTGGCCAACCCATAAAAATAATCGGGGACGTAAATGGCTGACGTCGATGAAATGCCGGTTGCAGGCAACGGCCTCTTGAACCGGCGCCTGTTTCTGCAAGCGGGCGCTGCCGGTACTGCGGCATTGCTGACGGCACAGGCATCTGCACAGGATCAGCCGATCTGGATGCGAGCGCCGGGCGCCGGCATGAGCGAAAGCGGCACGCCATCCAAGTATGAATCGGAGCTGTATCGACGCGCTATCGCATCACAACCTGGTACAACTGGTGCCGGCGTATCGCGAACCCCCCTCGAGCATCTCGATGGCATTATCACGCCGAGCCGGCTGCACTTTGAAAGGCATCACAGTGGCATACCCGATATCGATCCGGATCGTCACAGGCTGATTATTCACGGACTGGTCGAACGCCCGCTGTCGTTCAGTATGGATGCGCTGGCGCGTTACCCGACAGTATCGCGAATACAATTTCTTGAATGCTCCGGCAACAGCGGCGGAATGCTCGCGGCAGAACCCGCACAGAGTAGCTGTGCAGAATTGCACGGGCTTGTCTCCGCCAGCGAATGGGGCGGTATCCCACTGTCAGCGCTGCTTGCTGAAACCGGCGTCAAGGCGAATGCCAGGTGGATTGTCGCGTCGGGCGCGGACGCGGCGAAAATGAGCCGCAGCGTACCGATCGACAAGATCATGGACGACGCGATCGTTGCGCTCTATCAGAATGGCGAACCGCTGCGGCCGTCCAATGGTTATCCGATGCGGCTTTTCCTGCCCGGGTGGGAAGGCAACATGAGCGTCAAGTGGTTGCACACGATCAAGGTTGTAGATCAGCCGGCAATGACTAAGGACGAGACGGCGAAGTACTCGGATTTGCAGGACAACGGAGAATTGCAACTCTTTACATTTCCGATGGGTGTCAAGTCGGTTATTACGAGTCCCTCGCCAGGACTGAATCTCGGGCGCGCTGGCGTATACCGGATTTCCGGCATAGCCTGGAGTGGCGCTGGAAAAATCCGCCGCGTGGAAGTTTCCGCAGATAGCGGCAACAGCTGGGCTGACGCCGCACTGGATGAACATGTATTGCCCGAATGTCTGACGCGCTTCCGTTCTGCCTGGCGATGGAACGGTGGGCCAGCTGTGATTCTGAGCCGGGCCATCGACGAGGCTGGCAATGTGCAGCCAACGCGTGCCGCTGCACTTCAGGGACGTGCTGTTGGCACTTTCTACCATTACAACGGAATACAAGCGTGGCAGGTCAACAGCGACGGGAAAGTAAACAACGTCTATGCGTAAAATAATATTCATGGCCGTTGTTATGATCGCTGGCAATGTTTTCGCTGATGAGAGCCCCGAACTGGGTGAAGCATTATCGGCATCGGATCTTGCGCTCGCTGATTACACGATTTTGCCAAACGGTGTGGGATTGCCAGCCGGTTCCGGCGATGCAAAAAAGGGCGCGACGGTCTATTTGCAAAATTGCTTCGCATGCCATGGAGAGGGCGGCACGAATGGGTTGAATGACAGACTCGTCGGCGGTCAGGGCTCATTGCTGACTGACAAACCAGTCCGGACCGTCGGAAGCTTCTGGCCCTATGCAACAACCCTTTTTGATTACGTTCGGCGAGCGATGCCGTATCCGACACCTGGCAGTCTGACAAATGACGAGATTTATGCGGTTACTGCCTATATCCTGTTTCTGAACGGCGTGATTGCAGAAGATACAAGCATGAATGCAGATACGTTGCCGAACGTCAGAATGCCGAACCGCGACCAAGTCGTCTGGCAATACCAGCCTGAGTAATTTCGGCGAGCACCGGAAATGGCGCGAGCCTATCAACAGAATTTATTATCCTTATGACCGACTCCACTCCTGATAACAGCTGCAGTCCTTCTGCGTCGCGCGTGCTGGGAGCGTTCGCTCGCATTGTACTGGTCGGAATAGCGTTGTGCGGCGGGATCGCTCACGCCGCAAACATCACCGGCACCGTGTTCGAGGACATCAACTACGGCGGCGGCGCGGGTCGCACGCAGGCGGCTGCGGCGGGCGTTGGCATCAACGCAGTGCGGATGGAGTTGTACAACGCCGCCGGCACCTTCCTCGCCACGGTCAACACGGCCGGTGGCGGCGCTTACGCGTTCAACGGCCTCGCCGCAGGCACTTATACGGTGCGCGCGGCGAACCTCAGCGTCGCTTCGACCCGCACCGGCGCCTGCGCCGCGGGTACCTGCATCCCGGTGCAGACCTTCCGCACCAACGCGGCGTCCGGCGCAGCGGTCGCTGTGACCAACTTCGTCGGCGGTCAGGTGCCCGGTCTCAGCGATGCCGGCAACGGCACTACCACGCTCGCGGCGCTGACCACCGCGACGACCACGGCGCAATCGATCACCACCGTCGTGCTCGGCGTGCCAAACATCGCCGGAGTCAACTTCGGGTTTAACTTCGACACCATTGTCAACGTCAACAACGCCGGCCAAGGCTCACTGCGCCAATTCATCACCAACTCCAACACCAAGACCGGCGAAGGCGCTCTGGTGCAAGTGGGGCAAACCGCCGGCCGCGAGACCTCGATCTTCATGATCGCGAACGGTATCGCGAACCCAGGCCAGAACGTCGGCTACGCCAACCTGCTCACCGTCGGTGGCGCGAACGGCGGTGCCGCGCGCATCACGCTCACCAGCGCGCTGCCGGCCATCACCGGCACCAACACCAGCCTCGACGGCCGCACCCAGACCGCAAACGTGCGGGCGACCGCCGGCGGCGCCGAGACCAACCCCGGCCTGGTCGGAACCAACGGCACGGTGGGCACCAGCGCGATCGCGCGGGCGCAGTTCGACCGGCCCGAGGTTGTGATCAACGCGGCGGCGACACAGGTGGCGGCCAGCGGCGCCACCGTGTTCATCCGCGGGGTCGCGGTGGAAAACGGCGGTATCCTGGTCAGCGGCGCGAGTTCGGAAGTGCGCGATTGCCTCGTGGGTATCCGCGCCGACGGTACGGTTGGCACGACCTATGGCGCGACTTACGGACTCATCTTCGGTGCCGGCACCAATATCCTGATCTCGCACAACTACGTGAAGGTGAACAATAGCGGCATTCGTGGTGACGACCCGGGCGCCAACGCAATCATTGAGTACAACGAGGTGGATTCGCTGACCGGAGCGCCCGGCGGCGGTCACACCAACACCTTCGATGGCGTGCTGGTCATCGGCTCCGCGACCAACGTTACGGTTCGCTTCAACCTGCTCATGAACCAGCGCGGTGGTGGCCTCGAGTTCGGCTTCAGCGGCGGCACGGTGACCGGAACCGTCACCGAGAACACCGTCACCAGCAACGGCTTCACCAGCGCCGGCGTGCCGAGCACCGAAGCCGTGGGCGTAGCGTTCTACTGGCTGGCCGGCGGAAGCTCGATGACGTTCTCGAACAACATCGTCAGCAACAGCGGTGGGCCCGGCGTGGTGGTGATGCGGGCGACCAACATCGTCATCACCCAGAACAGCATCTTCGGCAATGGCACTGCCACCGGTCTCGGCATCGACAACGACATCCGCGTCGGCACCGACCCGAACACCTACATGCCGCCGGATGGCGTGACGCTGAACGACAGCGGCGACGGTGACGCTGGCCCGAACAACCTGTTGAACTATCCGGTGATCCAGACTGCGTCCATCACCGGCACCAACCTCACGGTCACCGGTTGGGCGCGACCAGGCTCGCTGATCGAGTTCTTCGTCGCCGCGCCGGACAGCACCGGCTTCGGCGAGGGCCAGACCTACAAGTTCACTGCCACCGAAGGCGTAAGCGACGCCGATGCTGCTTCAAGCGCCTATGGGCCCGCCGCCATCAACGGCATCCTGCAAGGCACCGACACCACCAACCGTTTCAGCTTCACGATCGCGATACCTGCCGGCGTCACCGGCGGCACCGTACTGACGGCGACGGCGCGGCTCGGCGGGCAAACTTCGGAGTTCTCGGGCAACGCCACCGTGATCCGGTACCCCGCCTACACTGTCACCAAAACGTCGAGCGTGCTCAGCGACCCGGTCAATTGTGCGACGCCAGGCGTGCCGGCCAGCTGCGCGCCCCCGGGCAGCCAGAAGCGGGTCCCAGGCGCGATCGTCGAGTACCAGCTGCTGGTGTCGAACGCCGGCGGCGTCACCGACATCAACACGGTGATAATCACCGACATCGTGCCGACCGGCGCTACATTGTTCGTCGGTGATATCGGCGCGCCGGCCAGCGGTCCGGTAGCGTTTGCCGACGGCGCGACCGCGAGTGGTCTCAGCTACAACTTCATTACACTGGGCGACGCCGGCGATGACGTCGCCTTCTCGAGCGACGCAGGCCCGGTTTACGCTTACGGCTACACGCCGACGCCGGGGGTGGACGGTTGCGACACAGCGGTGACGGCGCTGCGCGTCAACCCGAAGGGCGTGTTTGTCGCCGACGTGACAACACCCGATCCGAGCTTCACGCTACGCTTCCGGGTTTGCATACTCTAGACCGACCAGCCTGGACCGACAGGCGCCTCCGCAAGCGGAGGCAACTGACACCCGGATCATTTGTTGACGCAGGCGTCCGCGACGTCAGCCGCGAACAGCTTGGTCCTGTCACCTGCGATCTGCTTGGTACTGACAAAAAAATGGTGGCCAGGGGCGGAATTGAACCACCGACACGCGGATTTTCAGTCCGCTGCTCTACCAACTGAGCTACCTGGCCAAACATTATCTTTATGCGACGAGATTGCTTCGTCGCATTGCTCTTCGCATGTCGCCTGCAATGCAGGCTCCTGCAAGGGGTCCGTCCGTGTCAGACGTTGCCCGCGAAGAGCGGGGTATTAGACCGGCGCGGCCTCGGGGAGTCAAGGTCGTCCAGACTGTGTGCCGGGCCCCGTGCAGCCTGGCCCGGAAGTTGACCGGGTAAGCAATAACCGTTGTATTTTCAGCCGCGCGACCACGGCTCATAATGGCGACCATGCGTATTGCGGTCCTTTTCTGCCTGGCGACTCTTTCGACATCTGCTGCTCTCGCATCGGGCGCGCCTGATAACGAGACATCCGCGATGTCGGCCTACGAGCTTGGCGACTATGCGCGCGCCTTTCGCATGTTCGAGCCGCTGGCAGCGGATGGCAATGCGAACGCGCAGTTCATGCTCGGCCTGATGCATGCGCAAGGGCAAGGCATCGAGCAGAATTTCTATGAGGCGGCGAAGATGTACCGTCTCGCCGGCAATCAAGGGCACACCGGCGCGCAAGTCAATCTTGGATCGCTGTACGAAAACTGCAAGGGCAACGGGCCCTGCAACTCCGAGGAAGCCGCGAACTGGTACCGTCGAGCGGCTGAGCAGGGAGATGCGGTGGCTCAATACAATCTCGGCGTTATGTACGGTATCGGCCGGGGTGTTGCCGACAACGAGTGGGCGGCGAAAGTTCTGTTTCGTAACTCGGCGGAACAGGGCTACGCACCGGCACAATACAACCTCGCGGTAAGCTACGAGCGCGGCCTTGGCGGACCGGTCGACCTCGTTGCGGCTTATGCCTGGTACGATCTGGCGGCGCAACGCGGTTACGATGATGGAGTCAATGGCCGGGACAAGATTGCAGCACGCCTGACCGCCGCGGAACTTGCCAGGGCCGAGGAGATGAGCCTGTCATTGCTGGCCTCGTACGCAACGCAGTGAAATACGCCTTTACATCGTTTCGGCGAGAGCTTTCAGTGCAAATACCGTTCCGGTGTGCGTAAGAAAATTCGAGGTCCCGATTTCATTACGCAATGAGTTGGTAAACCACTTCCCGTCCGCCTGCTGATTGCTCTCAAGCCAGGCTATGCCCTTGCGGATTTGCGGATGCGACTGCGGAACACCGGCTTGCAGCAATACATAAGTCACGAATCCGGTTCCATAGCCGTCACCGTTCGGGTCGATCATGACGGGAGGATAGTCGCGCTCGACGAGTTCCGGATCCAGCGCAGCTATGTCGCCGGATTCCGGTGCTCTTTGCCGCCATCGCCCGAGGTCGCCCGATGCCCAGCCACCACTGTTTTTTTGCAATGCGAGCAACTCGTCAATCCACTGTGTGCGTTGCGCGTCGGTAATCAGCCCATCATAGAACTTGCCGGCCCACAGCATCATGCCACGGTGATGAACTTCTTCCGCTTCATGGCTGCGCAGATAGGCAAGCATGCGAGCGATTCCCGTACGCGCCGGATCCTTGGCTGTGTAGCTATCGGGCGCCATGCCCATTGCAATCGTCATCAGGGTCACGCCGTAATGGTCGTCCTGCTCGAACGGAGGCCAGTTGCATTTCACCCAGTTTGGCCAGTGCCCCTCGGGGCTCTGCAGGGACCACGCCACGTCCAGCGCTTTGAGCGTCGCCGGACGTAGCACTCCGTCCATCTGTGCATTGTTGATCGCCAGAAAAGCGGCCGGGGCTACTACAATTTCCGTGTCCGGAAGGCCGGCCTCGTTCCACAACCCGACCCAGTCTTCCGCAAATTCCCGGACTGCGCTTGCTGCAGGCCGGCCTTTGAAAATCCTGGCGGGTGCGATCAGGTAATGCCCGTTGGTATGACAGGTCACGCAACCGTGCTTGGCGCCCCATTTGACGGCGACCCCGTCGATGAACTGCGCCGCGCGCTCGATATTGAACACGCCTGCTGGATCATGAGCGCCGTAGGTGCCATACGGAGCCGCGTCCTCCGGCGGTACGCCTGCGCGCTTGTACGCGTAGACGTACCGATCCGTGGCAAGCGGCATTGGTTGATCAGCATAGCGCTCCTCGTCGGATGTCGTGCCACGCTCGGCCGTGCGTTCGTCAGCACTCAAGACCGCCGGTAACGCCAGGCAAACAATCAGCAACGATGCGCGCATCGCTTGCTTCAAGTTATCAGCTGCCCAATGCCGATTGCAGCAACTTCATTGCGTCGTCGCCACCCAGCTTGCCGAGATAATCTGTAACCGTGGGCACGAACTTGGCGACCACGTCCGGTGAAATGCCAAGCTTCGCCAATGCACCGTTCAGGCCTTCAAGATTCTTCAACGGACCGGCCAGCGCACCGAGATTCTTCGCGGCGTCGATGTATCCGGCGGCACCCGGAATCAGGCCCTTCAGCTTGTCGAAATCTCCTGCATCCAGGTTCTCGCTCGCGAGACTCAGCAGTGAGCCCAATCCACCTTCGGCCTGGTCCTTGCTGATGCCAAGCTGGCCTTGCAAGAGCCCCGGCAATGAACTTGCGGCGCTGTCGCTGACGCTTTTCACGGCGTCGTTAGAGGGTACTTTCTTTAACAGGTCGGAAGTTTGTGCGCTGGCAAACATTGGCAGCATGAACAATACGGCCAGAATGGATCCGGGTTTCATGGAATTCTCCTTTTTATACAGGAATTAAGGTGACAGTAACCTTAATTCGACGCGACCGGCGTCACCAATTCAAGCTCTTTCCAATCGAATTAAGGTTACTGTCACCCTAATTCGGGATCAGGCAGCTTTCAAAGCATCGGCTGCGGAAAGGTAGTTGTAGCCGAGATCGCGCGCGACCGCTTCATGATTGACATGGCCTGCGTGCACGTTCAGTCCGTTCGCGAGATGCGGATCGCGTGACAGTGCATCGCGCCAGCCGAAATTCGCCAGTGCCTTGGCAAACGGCAGGGTCACGTTGGTCAAAGCAAAGGTCGAGGTGCGGGGCACTGCGCCCGGCATGTTGGTCACGCAGTAGTGCACGACACCGTCGACTACGTAGGTTGGCTCCGCGTGCGTGGTGGGACGGCTGGTTTCGAAGCAGCCGCCCTGGTCAATCGAGATATCGACCAGAACCGAACCCGGCTGCATGGACTTGACGTGCGCTTTCGATACCAGCTTCGGCGCCGCTGCACCGGCGATCAGCACGGCACCGATAACGAGATCGGCATCGACGATCAGCGAATCGATAGCCTGCTTGGTCGAGTACAGGGTGCGAACGCGTCCGCCGAACATTTCGTTGATCTGGCGAAGTCGCGGCACCGAACGATCCAGCACCGTAACGGTTGCTCCGAGGCCCGCGGCCATCTCGGCCGCATGCGTACCGGCGACACCGCCGCCGATGACCAGGACTTTTGCGGGCAACACGCCGGGCACACCACCGAGCAGCACACCGCGTCCGCCATTGGCTTTCTGCAATGCATAGGCGCCGGCCTGGATCGACAAACGGCCTGCTACTTCGCTCATCGGTGTCAGCAGTGGCAAAGAACGATCCGGTGCCGTAACCGTTTCGTAGGCGATGGCGGTTGTGCCGGATTTGACCAGTGCTTCGGCCTGTTTGGGATCGGCGGCGAGATGCAGGTACGTGAACAGCACCTGGTTTTTGCGCAGCATCTTGCACTCGTGAAGTTGCGGCTCTTTCACTTTGACAATCAGTTCCGCCGCCTCGAACACCTGCTCGGGCTTCGACACGACTTTCGCACCGGCCGCCTTGTAATCCGCATCGGTCACGCCGATGCCGGCTCCGGCATTGGTTTCATGCACGAGTTCGCGCACACCTGCCGGCACCATGCCGACGCGGTATTCCAGAACCTTGATTTCCTTCGGTACGCCGATCTTCATTGTTGTTGTCCCCCCGGACCTGGTTGTTTGTGGCGCGCAGAATACCCCGGCTTCAGCGCAATCGCCTTGCGGAATCAGTGACTATTGGGCTCAGCGATGGCATATTCTGCCACCTTACTCGCCTTTATTCGAAGATCCTGCTATGCAACTGGATCGATACGACAGGGCCATACTCCAGGCTCTGCAACAGGACGGGCGCATCAGCAACGTGCAGCTCGCCGCCCGCGTCAACCTCTCCGAGTCTGCCTGCCTGCGCCGCGTGCGCGCCCTGGAGCAGGACGGCCTGATCGAGCGCTATGTGGCACTGCTCAATCAGAAGAAAGCCGGCGTCGGTGGCACGGTCTTCGTGCATATCGCCCTTCGCCGCGAAGAGCAGAGCGAACTCGCGGCCTTCGAGAAAGCAGTACAGGACATCCCTGAGATCATGGAGTGCTACCTGATGACCGGCGAGTTCGATTACCTGCTGCGCGTCGTGGTATCCGACATGGCGGATTTCGAACGCGTGCACAACGAAGCACTGACACGACTGCCAGGTGTCGCGCGAGTCAATTCCAGCATCGCGATCCGGACGGTGACGAAGACGACGGAGTTGCCGTTGCCGGTAAAATAAAATCAGGGTCAGACCACAATTAATTGACGGTCGCGGTACGGACCACCGAACGCGGGAAATTGTGGTCTGACCCCGATTTTATTTCGGAACGAATTCCTTTGGTTTTTCCGATCCACCGCCGAAGAAGAATTTTTCCATTTCGGTTTCGAGGAACTTGCGCGCCTCCGGTTCGATCGGTGTCAGTCGGTATTCGTTGATCAGCATCGTCTGGTGCGCCAGCCAGCGTTGCCAGGCTTGCTTGCTGATGCTGTCGTAGATCCGCTGGCCAAGCGGACCCGGGTATGGCGCGTAGTCCATGCCGTCCCCTTCCTTGCCGAGCAATGCACACACTACTTTTCGCGCCATTATTTCAATCCTTTACAATCCTGATTGTTGCAGCGTCTCCACGAGCTTGCGCACCGGCGCCGCGAGGCCTACACCGGCCGATTCACTGAACGGAATCCAGCGGCCGGCTGCGGGGTCTGACACTCTAGCCGATGCGCCCTGCAATCGCACCACCACCGGCCGGATATCGAGATCGTAATGGCTGAAGCTGTGTCGCAGGATCGGCCATTCCGTGAGCGTATCCGCTTTCGCTGACAGCCTTTCATCGCACCAGTCGGCGATGAGCGTCGTATCGACTACTTCCGGCAGGCTCCACAAGCCGCCCCAGATCCCTGACGGCGGCCGCTTTTCCAGGAACACTGCGCCGTCGAAATGCGCCAACAGCATGCAGGTCTTTCGCAGCGGCCGC
>JAHKKM010000084.1 GCA_020027645.1 Pseudomonadota bacterium | reverse complement strand
GATGCCGGCAAGCACGTCGTCGGCGGAACGCCGTACACCGACCGGCTCGAGGACGACCGGACCTTCGGCCAGCAGGAACTCAAACGCCACGGTGTGTCGATCATTCCGTTCCAGGAATTCACCGATTTCGATTCAGCAATTTCCTATGTCGGCAAAAATCCCGGACCCTACGTCATCAAGCCCAGCGGCGAGGCGCAGAACATCAAACGCTTGCTGTTTGTCGGCCAGGAAGATGACGGCATGGATGTCATCCACGTACTGCAGTCGTACAAGGCCGTGTACTCGGACACGATCAAGGTCTTCCAGCTGCAGCGGCGCGTGCGCGGCGTCGAAGTCGCGGTCGGTGCGTTCTTCAATGGCAACGACTTCATGATGCCGATCAACGTCAACTTCGAACACAAGCTGCTGTTCCCGGGCGACATCGGTCCGTCGACTGGCGAGATGGGGACCTGCATGTACTGGAGCGAGCCGAACAAACTGTTTGCAGCAACGCTTGCCAAGCTGCGTGATCGCCTTGCCGAGGAACACTACGTCGGCTATATCGACGTCAACTGCATCGTCAACGGCCAGGGCATCTACCCGCTGGAGTTCACGGCGCGTTTCGGTTATCCCAGTATCAGCATCCAGGCCGAGGGCCTGTCGATGCCGGTGGCCGAATTCCTGCTCGGCATGGCGGACGGTTCATTGAAGGATTTCAAGACCAAGCGCGGCTTTCAGATCGGCCTCCGCGTTGTAGTACCGCCATTCCCGTACAACGACCCGAAAACCTTCGAAGCCAATTCCAAGGACCGGGTGGTCATCTTCCGCAAACCGAACTACGACGGCATTCACATCGAGGACGTCAAGCTGGTCAAAGGCGAGTGGCTGATCACGGGACACAGCGGCGTGGTGCTAATCGTGACCGGCATGGGGATTTCGGTCAAACAGGCGCAGGCGCAAGCCTACCAGCGGGTGAAAAATATCCTGATACCCAACATGTATTACCGCAAGGATATCGGCGACCGCTGGTTCGAGGATCACGACAAGTTACATTCATGGGGGTATCTGCGGGAGAGCTAGGCTGACGAAAGTGTGGCGCAACCGATAGATTTCTGCGCCGCCATCGCTGATCATTGGCGCCCCGATTTCCACCAAGCCTGTTTTTGCAATGCCGGTTTTTTCGAACGACCCCGATACGGAACGAACGCTGCAGCACTCGCTGAAGGATGCGACAGCCTTTGCGGCAATGACCGGGGTCGGCGAAACCTACCTGTCGGCTTTTGCACTGTTCCTCAAGGCGAGCACCCCGCAAATCGGCCTGCTGGCATCGCTCCCGCCCATGCTCGCCTCGCTAATACAACTGTTTTCGGCGTGGATTGGACGTGTAACCGGCCAACGCAAGGCGATAATCCTGGTCGGTGCCAGCATCCAGGCTTTCGCCTGGATACCCATACTCGGTCTGCCACTGCTGTTTCCCGAGCACGCCGTGCCACTCCTTATCGCCTCGGTCGTGCTCTACCACGGCGGCGCCCACCTGACCACTCCACAATGGAGCAGCCTGCTTGGCGACATCGTTCCGCCGCGCAAGCGCGGGAGGTTTTTCGCACAGCGCACGCGGCTGATCACTGCAATGACCTTCACGGCACTGATGTGCGGGGGCCTGATACTTCATTACTCCACCGGGCAGGGTAAGACCCTGTACGGATTTATTAGCCTGTTCTGTATCGCCATCGTTGCGAGATTCATTTCCATTTACCACCTGTCGCGGATGCACGACCCGTCGGGTCATGTTGCTTCGCTGGAATTTCCGGTCGGCCGTGACTGGTGGGAGCGGCTGCGGCAGTCGAACGCGGTGCGCTTCTCGCTGTTCTTTGCCCTGATGCAGTTTTCCGTTGCGATCGCATCGCCGTTTTTCACGGTCTACATGCTTCGGGATCTCGAATTCTCCTATCTGGCATTCACGGTCAACAGCGGCACGGCGATATTTGCCCAGTTTCTGACACTGTCTCAGTGGGGGCGGATCAGCGATGTGTTCGGTAACCGTCGAATCCTCGTTGTCACCGGATTGTTCATCCCGCTGATGCCGGTCCTGTGGACGTTTTCCTCCAACATCTGGTATCTCATCGCGATTCAGGCGCTCAGTGGTTTTTCGTGGGCAGGATTCAGCCTTAGTGCGAGCAACTTCATTTACGATCTGATCAGCCCGAATCGACGCGCGACCTATCTTGCCGTGCACAACGTGCTGGCGAGTGTCGGCATTTTCAGCGGCGCAGTACTCGGCGGTTATCTCGGTACGATCATGCCGACCGAATTGACGCTTTTCGGCACGACCTTCAGCTGGCTGAGCCCGCTTTATGGAGTGTTTATCGTATCGACCCTGGCCCGCGGCGCTGTCGTGATACTGCTCACGCCGAAGCTTCGCGAAGTGCGCTCCGTGCGTGAGATCTCCGTGAGAGAGGTCATCTTTCGCGTCACGCGCATGAACGCGCTCGCGGGTTTGGTCTTCGACATCGTCGGATCACGGCCGAAAGACAGGAATTAAGGTGACAGTAACCTTAATTCGCCGCGTGATGTCTTGATTTCGAATTGAACTTTGTGGAATTAAGGTTACTGTCACCTTAATTAAAGCATTTTTGCGTAGATAACCTTGGCATCGCCGGGCGAAAAGAAATCATCGAGCACTGCGACCTTGCGATAACCCATGCGCTCGTAGAAGGCGCGGGTCGGCGCGTACTGCTCGCGTCCGGCCGTATCGACGAACATCTGTGTGGCGCCCTGCGATTTGGCCACCCGCTCGGATTCGCGAATCAGCCTGGCCCCGAGGCCGTCGCGCTGGCTGCCCGGCGCGACCGCGATCCAGTACAGGTCGTAACTCGACTCGGTTGCGGGAATGGGTCCGAAACAGGCGTAGCCGATGATCCTGCTTGCGCTCCCCGGCTTGTCGGCAAATACGAATTCGTAGCCGCTGGCCTTGCCACGCTGAAGAGTTTCATCGACCAGCTCGACCGCGACGTCCAGCTCTTCCGCGGAAAAAAATCCGGTCTCGGCCACCAGCGCACGGACGGCTGCAGAGTCCGAGTCGCGGAGTTTTGAGCGCAATTACCCGGTCCGGCGGTAAGAAACCAGCGCCGGCCGAAGTGCTGCTTGCACCACCCGCTCGATGAGCTGCTCATAGCGCATGCCCGCCTCGAGCGCTGCGGCGGCGAATCCCGCGTCCCGTGAGAGGCAGGGATTCGCGTTGATCTCGAGCACCCAGGGTTTGCCCGAAGAATCGAGGCGCAGGTCGACCCTGGCGTAGCCGCGCAACCCGAAGGCCTTCCAGCAGCGTTGTACGATGCTGCGCAAGCGGTCGCGCTCCGAGTCGGCAAGCGTCGGGAAGACCCGGCAGGTAGCGCGATACTCCGGCGCATTCTCATCCCATTTGGCCGCGTAACCGACGATTCTCGGTTTGCCCATCGGGTAGTCGACAAAGCTCATCTCGGCGATCGGCAGTATGTACGGCTGTCCGTCCTGTTCCAGCACCGAAATGTTGTATTCCTTTCCATCGACAAATTGCTCTGCAAACCATTCTCCGCCGTATTTGGCTTCGCTATCGACCATCCGGTTGCGCGCTGCGTCGGAACCTTGCACGACGCAACCGTCGTCCATGCCGAACGATGCGTGCTCCCAAACAGACTTCACTATCCAGGTACCGTCGCTGTCGTGCAGCACGTCGTTACGCGTGAAGTATGCCGGGGTCGGAATGTCATGCACCTGCATGAGCTTCTTCGCCACCAGCTTCTGCGAGCTGAGATAGATGGAATCGGCGTCGCCGCCGGTGTAAGCGATTCGCGCCACCGCAAGCACGGCCGGGAACAGGTGGATCAAACGGCCGTCGCCGCCAAGAGATTCAACCAGGTTGAATACGCAGGCCGGAGCACGCTCGCGAATGGAAGCCAGCGTTGCATCGAGATCAAGCCCGGTTGACAGGGCAGCGACCTGCCAACCGAGCTTTTTCATAGCTTCCGAAACCTGTTCCACCTGCACCATTGCGTCGGCTTCGTCCGGCCGGGCGCCGGGGCCGAGGGCCTCGTGCACAACCAGGACAGACTGGCGAGATGATCTCATGGTCTCAAACGTCCGGGCCTGACAACCCGCTGCGATCAGGCTGCGAGCGATGCTGCACGGACCGCCGCATGGCAGCGAGGCAGCGCCGATTTCATGATGTTGCCAATCAGGGCTGTGTAATTCATGCCTACCATTGCACCCATCATCGGCAGGTCCGAATGTTCGGGGTGGATGCCCGCCAGTGGATTGACCTCGATGAAATTGACCTGTCCCTTGTCATCGAGGCGTACGTCGATGCGCCCGCCGTCACGGCAACCGAGTGCCCGCCAGGCGCGCACCGCCAGTGACTCGACGTCGCGGCGAAGCTTGCCCATGGGCAGCAGCTTGTAGTGCACCAGCTCCTCGCAGTTTTCCTTGTTGCGGTAGGAATAAACGTCGGAATCGGCGCCCGGCAACAGTTCGATTTCCATGGTGGCGAGCGCCGAGGCCTTTCGACCCGTGCCAAGGACACCGACCGTGAACTCACGCCCCGGCAGGAACCGTTCGACGAGGACCGGCTGCTTGTGTTCCTTCAGCAACTGACGGCAGACGCGTTGCAGTTCAGCCGGGTTCGAGATCTTCGAATTCGCGCTGATGCCTTTGCCCGTGCCTTCCGCAATCGGCTTTGCAAACAGCGGATACTCGAGATTCACGGACTTGACCCCCGACAGTTCGGACACGACAGCATAGTCGGGCGTCGCAACCCCGGCGGCCTTGACCACGTCCTTGGTCATGCCCTTGTGCAGCGTCAGCGCACAGACCAGGGTGTCCGAGAACACGTACGGTATCCGGTACGCATCCAGCAGGGCCGGAACCTGGGCCTCACGCCCGATGCCGTACATGCCCTCGCAGATGTTGAACACCAGGTCCCAGCGATGACCGGCCACCAGCCTTGCTGCCAATTGTTTGATGTTGCCAATGCGGTCGACCTGGTAGCCGAGTTCGCCCAGTGCCTTCTCGATGCTTTCGATGGTATCGGCCCGATCGAACTCGGCGGTTTCGATTTCACTGTAACCGGCCTCGAGGTAAGCGTCCCGCAAATCGAAAGTCAGGCCAACGCGTATTTCTGACGGACTCATTTCAAACCCCCCAACGAATCTCCGGCGGCAACGCGTACAGGCGCGCCGCTGTCCGGATAGCGGTAGGTTCCGCCATCGTAACTGTTCAATAGCAAATCGCCGCCGTCGTAGCCGGCCACATAGTCCGGTGCCAGCGGAATCTTGCCGCCACCGTCAGGTGCATCGACGACAAAGGTCGGGACTGCATAACCGGTCGTATGGCCCCGCAGGCCGCGGATGAGCTCGACACCCCTGGAGACCGGTGTCCGGAAATGAGCCGAACCGGAGATCGGGTCACACTGGTAGAGGTAATACGGCTTGACCCGGATGCGCAGCAAGCCATGCATCAGCTGCTTCAAGGTATCGAGGTCGTCGTTGACACCCTTCAGCAGTACGGTCTGGCTGCCAAGCGGCACGCCGGCATCTGCCAGGCGCGCGCAGGCCTCGGCGACTTCCGGTGTCAACTCGTCCGGGTGCGTGAAATGCAAGCTCATCCAGAGCGGGTGATAACGCTTCAGGATCCGCGTCAGCGACGGCGTAATGCGCATCGGTTGCACCACCGGCTGCTTGCTGCCTATGCGTACGAATTCGACGTGCGGAATCTTGCGCAGGCGGCGCAGGATGTACTCCAGTCGATCGTCGTCAAGGCTCAAGGGGTCGCCACCGGAGATCAGCACATCGCGGATTACCGGCGTCTGCTCTATATAGGCCAGTGCCAGCTCGATGTCCGTCTTCTTCACGCTGCGCTCGCCGACCGAACCGACCATGCGGGCCCGGGTGCAGTACCGGCAATACACCGAGCAGAAGTTGGTGACCAGCAGCAGCACGCGGTCGGGATAGCGGTGCACCAGTCCCGGAACCGGGCTGTGCCCGTCCTCACCCAGCGGATCTTCGTTTTCACCGCGAGTGGTTTCGTACTCGCCTAGCACCGGGACCACGGTGCGGCGGAGCGCGTGCCCGGCATCCTGGCGGTCGAGCAGGCTGGCGTAGTATGGGGTAATGCCGACCGGCAGCGCGCCGGTGTGCCGGCGAATCGCGGCGGCCTCGTCGTCCGACAAGCTGATCATTCTTTCCAGATCGGCGAGCGTCCGGACTCGGTTCCGGTTCTGCCAGCGCCAGTCGTTCCATTCCTCGACTGTTGCGCCCGGGTAACAGCGGCGGAGAAACTCCGCGGACCGGTCGGAGACGCGAAACTTCGCCCTGTCGCGCCTGGCGAGGGTCTGGTCTAGGCGGATGGCTGGTGAGTGGTTGTTGTTGTTAGGGAGGGTAGATTCGGGAGGGGTATTACGGCGTCGTGCCGCAGTCCCGGGAGGTTCTTCCGCGACGGCTGTGGCGGTTTTCATTTACGATCCTTGGCTGCAGTTGGGCGACCTGCAAACGAAAACCGACCCTGCCCTACGAGTCGTGCGGGAAAACCCCGCCCTGTTTGCGCGGTAATATATTTGCGGACGAAAGATTGTCAATAACTTTTTTTTGTCACAGTGTGATTCCGGTCTCAAAGTTTTTTTTCAGGCGCGCTACCGCTACCTTTGGCCAGGAAAATTGATGGCGAATTTCGCTGCGAATGCTGCTGTGAGCCCCTGATATCACCAAAGTCAAAATCAATTGCGCGAGTCTGGCAGGATTCGCAGGCCGGTCTCGCATTCTGAATCCGATCAGTCGGGAGTCTTGATGCTGAATCCGGGTTTCGGAAATTTGCGCAACCATCTCTTTGGCGAACTCAGGCTGCCGTCGTCACCCTGCCCCTGCCATTGGCCTTTGGCGTCGCCTCCGGCGCCGGTCCGGCTGTCGCGCATGCGAAGCCGGTTTGAATCTGCAAGAATGCAGCCAATGAACCGGTCGCAGTGTCAGGGTGACCGCAGGGGGTGCCAATTGACCGGTTCGGCACCCACTTCCAGAAAAACCCCGGGAGCGGCCGAGCGTGGATGAGAAGCTTCAGGAACTGACAGCCATTCTGGCCGATACCGGCATGGCAATCCTGAAGTATTTCAGCCAGCCGGCGGTCATCTTCCAGTTCCTGATCGTCGCCATCCTGCTGACGATCGCATTCCTGCTGTCATGGTGGGTCGAACCGCGAATCAGGACCCGCACAGAGCAGCTCAGCCTTATTGCCGGTGTGAAGCGTGTCCTGAACGCGATGGTCGATCGCACGGAATGGGCCTTCTTCGTCATTCTTTGCGCAATTGTGCTGTTCGTCAGCCGCCGCATCGGCTGGCCCGCTGACGACAAGATCCTGTCGAACGCCCTGCTGCTTGCACTTGCCTGGCTGGTCATCAACGTCGGCTCTCACACCATCAACCAGAAGGGCATTCGATCCCTGTTGTCGTTCAGTATATGGACCTACGTGGCCCTGAGCCTGCTGGACATACTCGACGATGTGGTCGAATTCCTGGATGGCTACCAACTGCCGATCGGCCAGAAGGCGGTCTCGGTCCTCGACCTGATCGGCGGATTGCTCGTCCTCGGCCTCATGCTCTGGATTGCCGTCAGTGTCGGCAATTTCCTCGATCAGCGCATACGCCAGGTGCAGGAACTGACGCCATCTCTTCGTGTGCTGATCGGCAAGATCCTGAAAATCGTGCTGGTCGTGGTCGCCGCATTGACCGGCCTGTCGCTGGTTGGCATCGACCTCACGGTCTTCACCGTATTGTCGGGCGCGATCGGTGTGGGCATCGGCTTCGGTTTGCAGAAAGTAGTCTCGAATTTCATCTCCGGCATCATCATCCTCGCTGACCGCTCGATCAAACCCGGCGACACGATCTCTCTCGGCGAGACTTTCGGCTGGATTCGAGAGCTGCGCGCACGCTTCGTGTCGGTGGTTACCCGCGATGGACGCGAGTACCTGATCCCGAACGAGGATTTCATAACCCAGCAGGTCATCAACTGGTCGTTTTCTGACGACCTGGTCCGCGTGGACGTGCGTTTCGGTGTTTCCTACGACTCGGACCCGCACATCGTATCGAAGCTCGCCATGGACGCGACCAGGACCGTCGATCGCGTGGTCAAGTCCCGGGATCCGGTGTGCTGGATAACCGGCTTCGGCGAGTCGTCGATCGATTTTGTGTTGCGCTTCTGGATCAGTGACCCGCAAAACGGGCTGACCAACATCCGCGGCCAGGTCCTGCTCGCGCTCTGGGACATCTTCAAGGCAAACGGTATCGTCATCCCTTACCCGCACCGCACAGTCATCCTGAAATCACCGCTTGCGACCACCGGCGACTGACGGCCGTTTGTCCCGGCAGATCAAAGCTCACACGACATCATGTGATACTGGTCGCGTAAAACGAATCCTGCCGCTTCGTACATGGCCCTGGCGCGTTGATTGGATTGCCCCACCTCGAGGTGCAACGCCTTGACGTCATCCTCCCTGAGTCGCTTGATGACCATCTCCAGGACCGCACTCCCGATGCCTTTGCCGCGAAAATCCTCCAGCAGAAAGAATTCATCGACGAAGGCGTCGCGCCCGCCGAATTCGATGCTGTAGCCAAGGCAGATCGCGATATAGCCTGCCAGGCTCCCTGCATGGTAAATAAGCCAGACCGGCCCGAGTTCCGGCGCCAGCAACAGGGTACTTATGGCCTTCCGGCGCATTTCGGCATCCTGAACGACACCCTCGAAATCGTGGTACGCGCTGACCAGTGGCAGCAGCTCATCGATGTGCCGGATAGTTGCCAGCTGGATCTCTGTGGCCATATTTTTCTTGCAGATTACTGCTCGTGGAGCCCGGGACTACGATATCGTGCGCCAAAACGAACAACAACCAGCCGGGTGACTGAAGCACTATGAATCTCGACACATTGACTGGCACAACACTTGCCACAACGGGCGACGTCGGCCTGGCCAGCCAGGACCCGACAATTTTCGGAATCCCAGTGGCTTTTTGCCTGTTCGCGCTCACCCTGCTTGGTGTCGCGATCTTTCACCATCACACGCTGCGGGTTGCATTGCTGGGACTGGCGACAATCACTGTATACAAGCTGGTCTTCACGACCTTTGCCGGCGTGCCTGGATTTCCCGGCCTGGTCCAGCACTTTGCTCATGAATGGGTGGTGCTGACCAATCTTTTTGGCCTGCTGGTGGGGTTCGCCTTGCTCGCCGATCACTTCGAGAAGAGCCATATTCCGAAGTTGTTGCCCGTGATCCTGCCAGATGACTGGCGCGGCCCGGCGATATTGCTGGTGCTGATCTTCCTGATGTCGACCTTTCTCGACAACATTGCGGCCGCGATGATCGGAGGGACGATCGCGACCTCCGTTTTCCGCGGCAAGGTGCATATCGGCTACCTGGCGGCGATAGTCGCAGCATCCAATGCCGGCGGCGCCGGCAGTGTGGTGGGCGACACAACCACCACGATGATGTGGATCGAGGGGGTCTCTCCACTGGCTGTAGCGCATGCGTTTGTGCCAGCCCTGGTTGCCCTGGCCATCGTCAGTGTTCCAGCAGCGATTATTCAGCAGCGGATGTCGCCCATCGATTGCGACGCTCCGCCGGACCTGCGACTGGACTGGGCCAGGATCACGATCGTCACCGCGATGCTAGGCCTGGTAATAGTTGCAAACATAGTCGTCAACACGCACTTCACGGCCATTGCCGATCATTTTCCGTTCCTTGCAGCAACCATCTGGATTACCGTGTTGGTCACAACGCCATGGCGCGCACCGAACTGGAAACTTGTGCCAGCGGCCGTGCTGGGCAGTGTGTTCCTGCTGTCGCTGGTCACCTGCGCTTCGATGATGCCGGTCGAGAGTCTGCCGATTGCGTCCTGGCACACGACATTCGGCCTGGGCTTCGTGTCCGCCGTATTCGATAACATTCCGCTCACCAAGCTGGCACTCGAGCAAGGTGGTTACGACTGGGGTGCCCTGGCATACGCGGTCGGTTTCGGCGGCTCGATGATCTGGTTCGGTTCCTCCGCCGGTGTCGCCCTGTCGACGCAATTTCCGGAGGCAAAGTCGGTTTTCGCCTGGCTCCGTCACGGCTGGTTCGTAACCCTTGCCTACGTGGTCGGTTACGCAGCCTTAATCTTGATCGTTGGCTGGCAC
>JAHKKM010000083.1 GCA_020027645.1 Pseudomonadota bacterium | reverse complement strand
CGACACGGCCGGGCAGTCCAGTCTGCGCGACCGCGATCCGCACTTGTGCCGTGCCGGAATGCCCGAGTTCTATCGCCTGCGGCGGATACTGATGAAACCGTCTAGCGTTGAGCGCCAGCGCGATTCGGTAACTGCGCAGACCCTCCACATCGACCACCGAGACAGACGCAACCGAGTCGTCGGGCGTGGTCGACTCGGCCACGGTGGGTACTGGCATTGGCCGTGCCTCGACAATGGGTTTCGGCCGGCCCGGCACCTTCCTCGCGGCTGCCGCTTGACGAAACGGCGCCGGGGTGGGTCGCGCCGCCACAGGCGGGGGTTCGAACGACAGTGCGGAAGGTGCATCTGCCAGCGTAACAGGGATCGCGCGCAGCGATGCATGCAACAAAGGCCGAACCGTGCGCGTCGCAGATGGCCAAAGCAACAGGGCATGCGCGCACAACGAAATCGCCATGGCCCACGCCAGAGGCCGCGGGAACCGGGTTGGAGCACGACCTGCCAGCAACGGGTGGGTTTGCAAATCCACGGGGCTTTGCTACTCTTCGGCAACTTCTTGATTCTACATCCGGGATGGAACCCCTCCTCGCCTCAAGCATCGTGCCCCGAACCGAAATCAGATCAGCCCACCCACTGATCCTGACGCTCGACGTGTACGGACTCCCGCATCGCTGGGTGTCGTGGCAGCACGCAGTCTTTTATTATGCGAAGGATCTCGTTGCCTGGCAGGCCGGCAACAACAACTTCAGGTTCTTCGGCGGCATATCCCGCGTTTCCGGCAAGCGCTCGGCGATCTGTGCCAATAGCATTATCGCGATCAGGGGCAAGGCGCTCGCGAGCAAGTCGATGTTCCAGGTGCCGCCGCTCAACAACCGCGAACTGTTCCATCGGGACCGTCATATCTGCGCCTATTGCGGCAACGATTTTTCCGGTTCGCGGCTGACGCGCGACCACATTCGTCCGGTCTCCCAGGGCGGCCGGGACACGTGGATGAACGTCGTGACAGCTTGTCGCGCGTGCAATCAGTCGAAGAGCGGCCGCACCCCCGAACAGGCGAACATGATGTTGCTATACACACCCTACATCCCGAACAAGGCCGAGTACCTGATCCTTTGCAACCGCAGCATCCTGGCGGATCAGATGGACTTTCTCGCCCGCCACATTCCGGCGCAAAGCCGCTGGAAGCTCGGCTGACTTGGCTCGCTCATCCACCATGGGAGTGCAAATGATTTCGCAAGTCCACTTTGACCGGTGGCGTTCGCACGGCACGTTTGCATCGGCCGCGCTTGTGCTCACGCTGATCGCCGGCTGTTCGGCACAAACTCCGGCCCGCCAGGGCGATGTGCTGGCGCCGGGGCAACGGCCCGCACCCGCGAGCCAGGCAAACCCTCAGTTGGTAATTCCTGTCGCCGGCGGCGTCTACCGCTGTGAGCAGAATGCTCGCGTTGAAATCAAGCCGGATTCCCGAGATGCAAATCGGATCGACGTAGGCTGGCAGGGCCAACGCTATTCGCTAACCCGGCACAATTCGTACTCCGGGCTTCCGCGCTTCGAGAACAGTGCGAGCCAGCTGGTCTGGGTGGTGCTTCCGTGGAAGGGTCTACTGCTCGATGGACGTTCAGGGCAGCCGCTGGCCAACGAGTGCAAACCGAGTTGACGCGGTTTTGCTGAAGGAATCCTTCTTGTGGACGTGCCTAACCCAGCAGGCCCAGGTAGCTGCTGGTGAGTGACTTGCCCCAGAACAGCGCGATCATCCCGGCAATCGCCAGGTAGGGGCCGAACGGGATCGGAACCCCGCGCCCGCGCCGCGAAACCACGATCAGGACTGTGCCGATGGCTGCGCCGACAACCGAGGAAAGCAGGATCGTCAGCGGCAGTTGCTGCCAGCCCAGCCATGCGCCGATTGCCGACAGCAGCTTGAAGTCGCCGTAACCCATGCCTTCTTTTCCGGTCGCCAGTTTGAACAGCCAATACACCGACCAGAGTGCCAGGTATCCCGCGACGGCGCCGAGCACGGCGCTCTTGATGTCGACCAGCGCGCCGTCGATATTGAAGAGCAGGCCGATCCAGATCAACGGCAGCGTCAGGCTGTCCGGCAAGAGCTGTGTGTCGATGTCGATGAACGTCAGTGCGAGCAAGATCCACACGAACAGAATCGCACCGGTCGCGGTCAAGCCCGGCCCGAAATGCCAAGCTGCATAACCTGACAGCAAACCCGACAAGGCCTCCACAAACGGGTATCGCAGCCCGATTCGCGCCATGCAGTGGCTGCACTTCCCACCGAGCATCAGATAGCTGACCACCGGAATATTCTCCACTGCGCTGATCTGGTGACCACAATGTGGGCAACGGGAGCGCGGTCGTGCGAGCGAAATGCGTTCAACTGACGGGGTCGGCTCACCCCTAAGGTCGGCACAATTGGCGTGCCATTCCTGTTCGAGCATCTTCGGTAGGCGATGGATCACGACATTGAGAAAACTGCCGACCAGCAAACCCAGAACCGTCCAGCAAAGCGTGAAATTGAGCGGGTCAAAAAGAAAGTCCGGCATGTGATTGTCGTTCCTGACCCGAGGCGAGCAAGCGCTTCGGGACGCGGGAGATCAGACGACCTGGCCCAGCTTGAAGATCGGCAGATACATGGCGACGACCAAACCACCAATGACGATACCCAGGAATACCATGATGATCGGTTCGATCAGACTCGACATGCTGGCGACGGCATCGTCGACCTCCTGCTCGTACATGTCGGAGACCTTGCCCAGCATCGCATCCAGTTGGCCCGACTCTTCTCCGATCGCGACCATCTGCACCACCATCATCGGAAAGACCTGGGCATTCTGCATCGAGACCGTCAGACTGGTTCCGCTGCTAACTTCCGTCTGAATCTGCTTGGTCGCAACCTTGTAAACATAGTTGCCGGACGCGCCGCCGACCGAATCCAGCGCTTCCACGAGGGGAACACCGGCAGCGAACATCGTGGACAAGGTCCGCGTCCATCGTGCAATCGTAGCCTTGCGAATAATGTCGCCAAAGATGGGCGCACGAAGCAGCATCCGGTCGATCAATACCTGCATCGGGACCGATCTCTTCCAGAAATAGAAGAATGCAAATATCCCGCCACCGAGCGCGCCGAAGATGATGTACCAGTGGGCAACGAACGCGTCGGAGATCCCGATGACGAAAAGCGTCGGGGCGGGCAAATCCGCACCGAAGCTGGTAAAGACCTTCTTGAACTCTGGAACCACGAACAGCATGATCACTGCGGTAACGACGAAGGCTACGACCACGACGGCGGCAGGGTAGAACATCGCCGACTTGATCTTGCTCTTGAGCGCGAGGGTCTTTTCCTTGTAGGTCGCAAGCCGATCGAGCAGCGCATCGAGGATACCGGCCTGCTCGCCAGCCGCAATCAGGTTGCAGAACAGCGAATCGAAATATACCGGGTGCTTGCGAAAGGCCTGCGCCAGGCTGCTGCCGGTCTCGACTTCGGTGCGAACGTCGGTCAGCAGCTTGCCAACCGCCGGATTCGATGCGCCCTTCGCAGTGATGTCGAACGCCTGAAGCAGGGGAACTCCCGCTTTCATCATGGTTGCTAACTGGCGGGTGAAAAGCGTGACGTCCTTTTCCGTAACGCGGCCGCCTCGGCCGAACTTCTGCCTCTTGACCTTGGTGACCATGATCCCCTGTCGCCGCAAAGAGGCGGACACCAGATTCTCGCCAGTGGCGCGCATTTCACCACGCAGTTGCTTTCCGGTCTTGTCCTTCCCTTCCCAAAGGAACATCGACTCGCGTTGGACGGCGACCCGGCGGGTGGCCTTGCTGGTGGTTGCAGTTGCCATTGTGTGCTCCTGTCTGCGGGGTACGCAGGCTGTGTCTCAGTGGATCATTCGTTGGTCGTTGCGAGGACTTCTTCGAGAGATGTCATGCCCTGCTTGACCTTGAGAAGGCCTGACTGGCGCAAATCCCTGACGCCTTCGCGATGAGCCTGTTCGGCAAGCTCCATCGAGTTGCCGGTAGTCATGATGATGCGCTGCATCTCTTCCGATATCGGCATGACTTGGTAGATGCCCACGCGCCCCTTGTAACCGGACCCCTTGCAGCGGTCGCAGCCGGTTGGTCCGTAAAGCTGCCAGGAGCCATCGAGATCGGACTCCGAAAAGCCAGCCTGCAAGAGCGCTTCTATCGGCACCGAAAGAGGTTTCTTGCACGAACAAAGCTTGCGGGCCAACCGTTGTGCGGTGATCAGGATCACGCTGGAGGCGATGTTGAAAGACGGCACGCCCATATTTGCGAGGCGGGATAGCGTCGACGGCGCGTCGTTGGTATGCAGCGTCGAGAGCACCAGGTGGCCCGTCTGTGCGGCCTTGACCGAGATTTCAGCCGTTTCGAGGTCGCGGATTTCGCCGACCATGATGACGTCCGGATCTTGCCGAAGGAACGCACGCAGCGCAAACGCAAAGGTCAGACCGGCCTTCTCATTGACGTTGACCTGGTTGATCCCCGCAAGATTGATTTCCGCCGGATCTTCCGCAGTCGAAATGTTGGTGCCCGGCTTGTTGAGCAGGTTGAGACAGGTGTAAAGAGAAACCGTCTTGCCGCTGCCGGTCGGACCGGTCACCAGAATCATGCCGTAGGGACGCACGATCGCAGCCATCAGGGCCGCGCGCTGGTCAGGTTCGTAGCCCAGCGCCTCGATACCCATCATCGCGGAACTCGGATCG
Source organism: Pseudomonadota bacterium (assembly GCA_020027645.1). Classification (GTDB taxonomy): domain Bacteria; phylum Pseudomonadota; class Gammaproteobacteria; order Steroidobacterales; family Woeseiaceae; genus JAKEGN01. The sequence continues at coordinate 5,515 of JAHKKM010000083.1, read as the reverse complement.
AGGATCCGCATCACGATCTTCTCCCCATGCAGGGTGGGAAGTGTGCTAACGCGGAAATCGATCGCTTTGGTCTTGGACAACTGGAGTTTCATCCGGCCGTCCTGCGGCACCCGCTTCTCCGATATATCCAGTCGCGAAATCACCTTGATGCGGGATGCGATCTTCTCTCGCAGAATCAGCGGAGGCTGGGCAATCTCGCGCAGGATTCCGTCGGTTCGAAAGCGAATGCGGTAGTACTTCTCGTAGGGCTCGAAATGGACGTCCGATGCGCCTTCGTTGATCGCATCCAGCAGCATTTTCTGGATGAACCGAACGACCGGCGCATCGTCGACCTCGGCCTGGGCACTTTCCGCAGCAACATCGGTACCCTGGTCGTCGCTTTGCAGCAAGTCCATGTCGAACTCGTCGCCGGTCAACTCCTTCAGGGCGTTTGCCGCGGATTCCGAGAGCTTGGCCACCGTTGCAACGAGTTTGTCCGCTTCGACCACCACCGGGTCGACGGCCATACCGGTCTGGAAGCGAATTTCGTCCAGAGCCCGCAGATTCGTCGGATCGGACAGCGCCACAGCGACGCGATTGCCGCGCTTGGACAGCGCTACCACCATGTGAGCCTGCATCAATTTGGCATCGATCGAGTCGCGCGGAAACTGCGATTCGTCGAAAGCTGTCAGGTCTGCGACCGGGTAGCCGAACGTCTGCGACGCAAATACCGCGAGATCCCTCGGTTTGATCGCGCCCTTGGCGACCAACTCGGACGCAAAGCCGTGTCCCGATTGCTTGGCCTTGATGGCCAACTGAACGGCTTCAGTCTCGGCAAGGCGCCCTTGCTGCACAAGGGCACGTGCCAATCCGCTTAAAGCCATCTGTGGGTTTGCCGCCATAGAACCTTGTTTTTACAGGATTTGATGCTCAAGTGGGCTCGATGATGCACGCCTGCGTCGGGTTTGTAAAGGAGAATTCCCTGCGTCTCACAAACAGTATTGTCCGGAACAGAATACCTTTCACCGATTTCAGGGCTTTGGCCTGAACAATCGGGCTGTTCGGACCATTCGGTCCTGCGTCTGAACCACCTCGATCTGCACACCGGCAATGCGCACGCTCACGCCACCCTCCGGAATATCCTCGAAGTGTTCAAGTATCAGCCCGTTCAGTGTTTTCGGCCCTTCCAGGGGAAGGTTTAGGGAGAGTTTGCGATTGAGTTCGCGCAGGCTGCGATGCCCTTCGACCAACGCCGTGTCTTCGCGGCCCCAGGCCAATTCGGACGCGCCGGGAGTGCTGGTGGTGAACTTCCCGACGATTTCCTCGATGATGTCCTCGAGGGTGACCAATCCCTCGACTTCCCCATACTCGTCGACCACCAGGGCGATCCGTTGCTGGTTTTCCTGGAAGAACTGCAGTTGCGAATAGATCGGCGTCGTGCCGGGAATGAAGTAGGGTTTGGCGAGACGTTCGCGCAAAGTGTCCTTGTCGAGTTCTCCCGCTACAACCGCCGCCAGCAGACGTCGTTGATGCAGGATTCCGACCACATTGTTCAAGTCGCCGTCGAAAACCAGTAGCCGCGTGTGGTAGCTGGTCGAAATCTGGGTCTTGATCTCATCCAGCGGCGCCTGCAGGTCGATCGCGTCGATCGTGCCGCGCGGCGTCATCACGTCTTCGGCGGTGATGTCCTCCAGCTCGAACAGGTTGAGCAGAATGCTGCGGTGCTTCTGCGGGATGAAGTGGCTCGACTCGAGCACCAGCGAGCGCAGTTCCGCCGGCGACAGCCGCTGAAGCTCGTTCTCGACCGGTCCTTTCAGCCGGAGACACCACAGAAGTGCGGAAACGAACAGGTTGACAAAATTGACGACGATCGAAAACACCTTTAGCAGCGGCGCCAAAACAAAGCTAACCAGCGGGGCGAGGCGATCGGCGCTGCGGGCCCCGATTACCTTAGGCGTGATTTCGGCAAATACCAGAATCAGGAAGGTGACTAGCAGGGTGCCGATCCCCAGCGCCCACCGTTCGTCGCCGAACAGCTCGATTACGATCAGGCTGACCAGCGTTGCCGCCGCTGCGTTGATCAGGTTGTTGAAAAGCAGCAGAACACCGAGCAGGCGGTCTGTCTTGGCCAGCAGGTCGACTGCGAACTGGGCGCCCCGGTCCCCGGTCTGCGCCAGTGCTCGCAAGCGATAGCGATTGGCCGCCATCATGGCCGTTTCGGACAGCGAGAAGAATCCGGAGAGAATCAGCAGAAGCAACAGCGCGCCCGCGAGCGCGGTCAGGGGAATGTCGTCCAAAATTTTCTGAGAGGCATCGGTTTGACGCCGAGTATCGGCAGCCCCCGCCCGAGCGTCAAGTCCGGCCCAGAATGACTTCAAGCACAAAACGGCTTCCGACATACGCCAGCAGCAGAGTGAAGAAGCCTGCGAGGGTCCAGCGTAGCGCTATGCGTCCGCGCCAGCCACGAAAATGGCGTCCGATCAACAAGGCACCGAACATCAGCCAGGAAGTGATGGCGAATACCGTCTTGTGATCGAAGCGAAACGCCTTGCCGAAAAGCGCCTCGGAGAACACGATCCCGGTACCGAGGGTCAATGTAAGCAGTACGAATGCAATTGCGATCAACCTGAACAACAGCGCCTCCATGGTCAACAGCGGCGGCAGTCCTGCCAGCGCACGCGACAGCCTGCCCTTGTGCAGGCGCTTCTCCGCCGCCGCCATCAGCAGCGCGTGAAGTGCGGCCAGAGTAAACAGGCTGTACGCCAACATGGCCATCAAGAAATGCGCACGAAATACCGATGAGCCGGCATTGGCCAACAAATGCTGGCCCGGGAAAGCGAGCGGCAAGAGGGCGCAAATCGCCGCAACCGGCATTGCCAGGGTCTGCAACCCCTCAATCCGGGCGTAAAAATTCTCGATCCAGTAGAACACCAGCGCCAGCCAGACGATCAGCGAGAGCGCATAACTGAACCCGAAATTCATCGCCCCACCGGGAAACAGCAGTAAGTACAGCCCTGCTCCATGCAGCAGGATTCCGGACAGCAGCGTGATCCGTTCCCATGGCGCCAGGCGGCGAAGCGTCGGGGTAGCGCCAATTGGGGCACCCGTGTCGGCCCAGCGGGTGCGCCAGAAGTGAACGCCGAGCACAGCGTACAGGGCCGCCGGAAGCACTTGCAGTAAAATCGTCATTGGATCAGTTTACCGCATGGGCATCCGCCCGTCGGGAGCTGAGTTTCGTTCGTCAACCGCTCGGGACCTCCAATGCTCGACAATCTGACCCAGCGACTCGCCCGCGTCGTGAAGACTGTGCGGGGACACGCGCGCCTGACCGAAGACAATATCGCTGATGCCCTGCGCGAAGTCCGTATGGCACTACTGGAAGCCGACGTGGCGCTGCCGGTGGTCAAGGATTTCATTGCGCGGGTCAGGCAGCGGGCTGTGGGGGAAGAGGTCATCGGGTCGCTGTCGCCGGGCCAGGCGCTGGTGGGCGTGGTTCACCGCGAACTGACGGATTTGATGGGTGGGGTTCATGCAGAACTGAACCTTGCCACCCAGCCGCCGGCGATCATTCTCATGGCGGGTCTGCAGGGAGCCGGCAAGACAACCACGACTGCAAAGCTCGGCAAACTGCTACGCGAGACGCAGAAGAAGAAAGTCCTGGCGGTTTCATGCGACGTCTATCGTCCGGCCGCCATCGAACAGTTGCGTCAGGTTGCAGAACAGGCGGGGATCGATTTCTTCCCGTCTTTGGCCGGACAGCAGCCGGCCGACATCGCGGCTTCCGCACTCGATCACGCGAAGCGGCATTATTACGATGTCCTGTTCGTCGATACCGCCGGTCGGCTGGGCATCGACGAATCGATGATGGCCGAGATTCGCGGGTTGCATGCTCAACTGCAGCCTGTCGAGACCCTGTTCGTGGTCGACAGTATGCTCGGTCAGGATGCGGTCAATACGGCGCGTGCCTTCAACGACGCGCTGCCGCTCAGCGGTGTGATACTGACCAAGCTCGACGGAGATTCGCGCGGCGGAGCGGCCCTTTCGGTACGGCATGTCACAGGCAAGCCACTAAAGTTCGCTGGCATCGGCGAGAAGCTGACCGGGCTCGAGGAGTTCCATCCCGACCGCATGGCCTCCCGCATTCTCGGCATGGGCGACATCCTCGGTCTGGTCGAGGAAGCGCGCAAGAACGTCGACGAAGAAAAGGCCAAGGCCTTCGCGCAGAAGCTCAAAACCGGCAAAGGTTTCGACCTCAATGATTTCAAGGAGCAAATTTCCCAGATGCGCAAGATGGGCGGCCTGTCCACCCTGCTCGACAAGTTGCCCGCCCAGTTTGCCCAGGCTGCGGGTCAGATGCAGGGCGGGGTCGAGGAAAAATCGATTCGTCGAATCGAGGGCATCATCAACTCGATGACACCGCTCGAACGCGGCAAACCGGAACTTATCAAGGCCAGCCGCAAGCGTCGCATCGCAGCCGGAAGCGGCGTGCCGGTTCAAGAGGTGAATCGCCTGCTCTCCCAGTTCGAGCAGACGCAGAAAGTGATGAAGCAGCTCTCGAAAGGCGGCATGCAAAAGTTGATGCGCGGGATGAAAGGCATGTTGCCGGGAATGCCGCGCTAGATCGCCTGGCGCGCGCCATCGCCTTGCGCCCGATCCACGAAATCGCCAGCCCCACCGCGCCGGTTAGCATGCAACCCGAGCCGGACCTGATGTACCGCGCGGTATTCGATGCGGCACCGAATCCGGTCGTCCTGGTGAGCGCGGATGGACTGGTATTCGACACGAATTCGAGCGCCGTCGCGCTCTACGGCTATAAGCGCGAGGAAATTGTCGGACTGCATGTAACTCGACTGTTCGGCAACGAGATCGGGATAGGCGAGATCTTCTCGGCGCGGCCGGAATCGATTCCGGCTTCGACCCACCAGCGACGCGACGGTTCGACCTTTCTCGCCGAGACGACCCTGTCGTTCGTCCACTTGCGAGATTGCACGCTGGCAGTTGCGGTGGTGCGCGACATCAGCGAAGAACGGTCCACTCTCGAACGACTTCGGGAGGCCGAGGAGCGCTGGCGTTTTGCGCTCGAAGGCGCGGGTGACGGTGTGTGGGACTGGAACATCTCAAGCAACGAGTTTTACCAGTCGCCGCGCTGGCGCGAAATGCTCGGATACGATGGCGACACGCCCGACCTGGTCTGGCACAAACTCCTACATCCCGACGACAAGCAATACGTATACGGCAATCTTGACGCCTACCTACGCGGGGAAACCACGCTCTACGAGTCCGAGTTCCGGCTGCGCTGCGCCGACGGCGCATACAAGTGGTTCGCCGCCCGCGGCAAGATCCTCTCACGCGACGCGTCGGGCAAGCCGCTGCGCTTGTTGGGCACGCACCGCGACATCACCGAAAGCCGGCGCATGATGGAAACCTTGCGCGATTCCGAGCAACGCTGGCAATTTGCGCTGGAAGGGCATGGTGATGGCCTGTGGGACTGGGATCTGATTTCCGGGCAGATCGCGCTGTCGCCGCAATTCAAGCA
>JAHKKM010000260.1 GCA_020027645.1 Pseudomonadota bacterium | reverse complement strand
TGCCTTGCTGCCGTTCTACATCATTATCGGTGTCGCCAGGGGTCTTTACTGGCACAAGGGCAATCCATTGCGCCGCTCTTGCGAGGATATCTGCAGGATTGCCCGGTCTGCGGGATACCGGCACGAGCCGAAGGAAATCTATCGGCGCTACCTCGCAAACGTACTGTCGACTGCAAGGGCATATCACAAGCTGCTTCGATCGGGAGCACAGGGCGTTCTCGCCCAGGTGGACGCAGGAGATGTCCGGCGCGCGCTTCTCGAGGAGCCGCTGAAGGGAAGCGGGGCGTTCATCCTGTTCGGCGCACACAATCTTGCGGCGATCTACGGCAGTGTCGCGTTGGCCCAGTCGATGCCCCTGCTGATCGTGATACGAAACTCGAAGACCATCCGGCGAACTCGACTTGCGCTCGATCTGCTGGAGCGTATCCATGCGCGGATTCTTATGGTTCGCGGCGGTAACCCGTTCGAAGTCGCACGCGCCATGTTTTCGGCGCTGGATGACAACCAGGTCCTGGCAGCAACCGTCGACAATGTCGACCCGGGCTTTGGCGTTGAGGCGAGGATTTTCGGCGTCAATGTCGAATTTGCTCCCTGGGCCGCGCGAATTGCGGCCAAACGGCGAGTACCGGTTGTACCGGTGTATTTTCACTCGCTCGATGTCGGTGCGCGCGTCGTTTTCGGTGAGCCCCTGGTGACCGGCGATCCGGCAGTGGCTATCCGGCATTACGTCAGCTTCTTCGAGAAAAACATTCTTGAAGATCCGGCAAGCTGGATATACCTGGTGGACAGAAAGTGGTGCCGCGTTCTGCGTATGGCTGCAGCTGCTGGAGATTGAAGCGGTTCAGGACCCCAATCGATAACGCAATTTTATGACCAGCTGGTCGCCAAGCGGATTGTTCCACGAATCCTGGAACAGGATATTGAAGTCGGTCAGGGCGGTGAAACGCTGGTCGCCCTTCGTGTAAACGATGAACAGGTCCGAAAGCGGTGCGATCTGCCAGCGATAACGAACCTGGAAGTTGAGCTGCGAAATACTGAAATCATCGGCAGGTCCCGGCGGCTTCGGTACCTCCTCGAGATCCGTACTGTCATCGGGCAGCACATAAAACTCGCTTTCCTCGGCTCGTATGCCTATCCATTGCAGTGAGACACGCAACTGTTGCATCGCGGTCGGGAAAAACTCGACGCTGAAGTCCGGTTGCCATTGCTCGGCAAGAAAGGTCGTAAAGTTCTGGTCTTCCTGATGCAGCAACCAGCCATCGCGATCCTGATAGCTGGCCCGGACGTTGAGATTGATATTGTGCCTCGGTTGCCAGGTTACACCGGCAGCACCCTCCAGTGTTCGACCACCGACATACTCGCCGCGCCAGGCCAAGGTGCTGGTAAACGAAACCGGCAGGGACGTGTCGGTGGTGTAGGTGATATCGAAGTTGACCCGTTCGGCTACGCCGAAGGTGCCGTTACCGAAGCTGTTCCTGTCATCGTAGCGCTCCGGAAAATACGCAAGAGTGCCTGCAAGCCGGTGCAGATTGTTCAACGTGAATTCGTACCCGGAGGCGATGGCGTTATTGGTGCGGTAACCTTCGCCGTTTTCCTCGTAGCGCAGGAACGGCGACAGTTTGAAATCGCGAATCGCCGTCAGCCCGGATCGAATCCACTCCATGCGATACCAGATATCGGTGTTGTCGTTGCGAATCTGGTATCCGAGGTCATTGACGTTCAGCTTGTCATCGAAAACAGTCAGTTCGATGCCGTGTTTGAAACCCTGGCGCGGAACGTGCGTCAGGTCCGCTGTCATGCCGCTTCCTTCACCGGTCTCGTCGCGGTCGGAATAGATCAGTTGCCCGTCGAACCGCCATTTGCCGCTGCTGCTGAGAAAGTGCGCATCGGCCGCATGCACGTAGGCATCGGCGTCCGGATGTGCGACAACCGACGATGAGAAACCGAGACCGCGGTACGCGGCGCCCCGGCTGTCTTCGTACAAGACACGCAAGGTGCCGAAATCCTGCCCGGCCTGGGAATAGACGTTGCCATCGGCGACAAACTCCGTTTCGTCCTCGGTGGCAGCCAGAAATCCATAGCGAACCCCCCCGAACTGGCCCGTCATCTTGGCGGCGCCGAGTATGTCGGCAACCTTCAGTGCCTCGCGGGGCTCCAGCGCGACGCCCGGGGGCAACAGCGGCGGTCGTGGCCGTCCGCCAATGCGGCGTGTATTGACGACGGTAAAGCGGCGATCGCCATCAGCGTCGGCGCGCGGTGTCGTGTCAAAGATTTCCTGGCCTTCCTGGAAAAACAGGCGCTTCTCGGGAAAGAACGTTTCATTGGCTGTCAGGTTCACCACCACGTCGTCGGATTCGACCGATCCGAAGTCGGGATTGGCTGTAGCGGTGAGCTGGAAATTGGTGGACGGCCGCCAGAACAGATCGAACCCGGCCTTGTAGCGGGTTTCGTCGCTAACCTGGTCAACCGTAGACGACACGTAAGGAAACACGCTCCACTGCTGGCGCGGGTCGATGCCCTGTAATTCGAGCGGTTGGAACGCACTCATGAATCGCGACTGTGAGCTGGGAAGTGCAGGCCAGCCCCAGATCTCGTTGCGGTGCGCGACTTGGCGCTGCATGTAGAAACCGATGCGCCGCAGGTCCTTTTCCCTGGTCATCGCCATCTGCGACCAGGGAATGAACATCTCGGCAGACCAGCCGCGCGCGGTTACCTGGGTCGCGCCGTACCAGGCGCCGTCCCACTCCGCGCTGTACAAACGCTCCGGCAAGATAGTGCCGTCACGCTGGCTGTCCCCGAGGGAAACGTTCATGAAGTACCCGTAACGGCCACTGCCGGATGTATCCAGTGTTATGGAAACATAATCGCGATTTACGTCGAAATCGTCCCGCGGCGTAAAACGCCTGACGAGTGTGTCGGCGGGCTGCTCCATGTCGACGCCGACATAGAGACCGAGTTCGGTATAAAGAAGTTTGACGGCGGTTTCATAGCGCGGCTCGGCCAGCGTGTCCGGCTGGAGCACGCGCAGATCGCGAATGGCTGGCAGGTTCGACCACGCCGATTCGGCGAGCTGGCCGTCGACATCGATTGCCGCGGCCTTGTGTACGAAGCGTGTCAGCCGGATCGGATCTCCGGAACCGGAATCTACGATGAGTTCGGGTGACGCGTCCTGCCCGGCATTCGCCGTCAAGGCAAGCGCGAGCGCAAACAGGCTCCCCAACAGTTTCTGTCGCAACTCTCCCCCCGGGGACTCGAGTAAATCAGGTACAGCGAAATCGCTCCG
>JAHKKM010000259.1 GCA_020027645.1 Pseudomonadota bacterium | reverse complement strand
AATTCAGAGGTTGTGAACTGGCCGACTCCGATTTATCAGCCGGATTGCGCGGGCTGCCATGCGAATGACTACAAGCTCGGGCCACACAAGAAATTCGAGACTCCGGCAACAACGTACACGGTCGACGAACTGCGCGATTGCAGCGGTGCCTGCCATACGTATGCCAACCCGAGCATGACAACAATTACCAAGAACCGTCCATCGAAGCACCGGATATCCGATGGCGGTTTCTAGGCAAAATTGTCGACATTTTGTCGGCCTGTTGACGGCAGTGCTGCTTGCGGCAAGCCCGCCGTCGGCATTGGCCGGCCCCGGCTTCGTGGCGGGATCGGACGTAAAGAGCGGATCGTCCCTTGCTCAGCTCAACATACGTTTCAATTGCCGTATTTCGTACCAGTCTCACGAACCGGGAAGTCATGGCGCAACTCTGCGTATTCGTCTCGAGTCTACCGGCATCTGCAATGGAGTTTCGCCACTGGTCGCCGAGCAGCGAGAGCAGTATCGGCCGACGGGAGCGGATGACGCCAGGATTGTTGACTTCGAGTACGACGGAAACACTGCTGTAGGCCAGGTACTGACCGTCAACTTCAGCGAAGACGTTCGTTACGAAGTATCGACGGCCGGAGCCGACGACCAGTTGTCCATTCGCATCTACCTTAATCCGCCTGTGGCGGACATCGTGTCGCCACGAGCATCAGGTGCAACGGCCGAGGCAACCCGCCTGAAGCCCCGGAACATGGAAACGGGCCAGAAGTACGTGATCAACCTGAGCTCGTCTTTGTCACCCAACAGCCATGCCGATATCGCGGCGGTCATAAGAGAAGGCGGCCAGGTCGTTTTCGAGACCGAGGCTACAGTCGGTCAGAAGACCTGGTACCGGCTGCGGCTCGGTTTTTTCTCATCGGCTGACGCAGCTACGGCGGCGGTAGTGAAGTTTCGTCAACAATATCCCGGTGCCTGGATTGATCGCGCGTCCGGGGACGAGCTGGCGACTGCGGGTGCCGAAACAGCCGCGGCAGCACCGGCGAGCGAGATGGTCAGCGACCGAGTCGACGAGACTAACCTGGCTGCGGCTCCGGTCGAATCGTTGCCGGTTTCTGATGTAAAAGTGGACCAGCTGATGGCCGATGCGCACCAGGCAATGACCGATGGCGACGTAAACCGCGCAGTACAAATCTACACCAAGATACTCCAGATGCCTTCGACCGATCAGTCGCCGCTCGCGCTCGAGTATCTCGGCCTGGCCCGTGAACGAAACGGGCAGATTGCGCATGCAACGGCAGAATACAAACGCTATCTGGCAACCTATCCGGACGGCGAGGGCGCGGGGCGAGTGCGTCAAAGACTTTCGGCGCTGGTATCAGTTGCAGATTCCGGTCAGAGGCCAGTTTCATCCGATGGCTCCATGAGAGCTCGCACATCCGGCGACCGCAGCCCTTGGAGCTTCAATACTTTTCTGTCGCAGTACTATCGCCGCGACGTCAACCAGATGAACGAGGAAGACCAGATCATCAACCAGTCGGCCGTTTTTACTGATGTAAATTTCGATTTGCGACGGCGCGGCGAGCGATTCGACTTCAGTTCGAGAATAGCGGCGGGCTACCAATACGATATGTTGGGCGAGGAATTGGGTCAGGGAAACGACACGCTAATTTCCTATGCCTACGTCGACCTTGCGGATGCACAAACCGGCTTGCGCGGCAGGCTGGGGCGACAGTCGCGCAATACGGGTGGCGTGCTCGGCCGCTTTGATGGTGGAAATCTTGCGTATCAGGCAACCGAAAAGGTGCTGCTCAATGCGGTTGTCGGCAAGCCGGTCAATTCGACCTCTGACGGCATCGATGAAGATCGGAATTTCTACGGCGTCAGCGCCAACTACGGACCCATAGGCGAAAGTCTCGATATCGGAGCATTCTTTATCCAGCAAACTATTGCCGGCATGACCGACCGGCAGGCCATCGGTACCGAAATGCGTTATTTCGACAACGGCAAGAGTCTGTGGGGCATGCTTGACTACGACATTTCCTATCAGGAACTCGGCAGCGCGTTCCTGCAAGGCAGTTGGCGACTGGCATCCGGGACGACTCTGAACGCCCTGGTTGATCGTCGCAGGAGCCCCTTTCTGAGTACCGGTAACGCATTGATTGGACAGCAATTATCGGCTTTTTCCGAACTGGAGGCTTTGTTCACGGAAGAGGAAATTCGACAACTGAGCCTGGACCGTACGGCTATAAGCACAACCTATACCATTGGCGTGTCGCAGCCACTGACGCCCCGGTTGCAATTGTCGTTGGACGCCACGCAATCCGTTATCGAGGCGACGCCGGAGTCCGGCGGAGTTCCCGCAAACCCGAAATCAAACTATCGCTACTTTTCGGCCAACTTGCTTGCCAGCAGCCTGCTCAAGGAAGGCGACGTCTCAATTCTGGGCTTGCGCATGTCGGATTCCAGCAGTTCTCGCGTGTACTCGATCAATATAGACACCCGCTATCCGTTTGGAAATGGGTTCCGATTGAATCCCCGATTGCGTGTCGATTATCGAGAGATTCTGACCGACATGAGCACCGAGTGGATCTATACACCCGGACTGCGAATGCAGTATCGTTTGGGTCGGCGAGGCAGAATCGATCTGGAAGGTGGCAAGGAGATTGCGACTCGGAGTGCGGAAATTGCAGACCTAGATCGTGATTCCTATTTCATTAATCTCGGCTACCAACTGATATTCCAATAACAATGTCCGAATTACTGAGTACGCGAAGCATCTCCCAGATGCTGCAAACTGTGCTCCTGTTTGGCCTCAGCAGTTGTGCGACATTCGGCTCATCGACGATCGAGACTCTCGATCCACTCACCAGTGTTACGCTCACGGCCGTCAAGACCCCGATGATTTTTTACAGGGACAATTCCGGTCGTTCGGCCTACGCGCGAGACTTTGCAAATCTGGGTCCGATCCAGGTCAACCGAAGCGGACAGTACCGGTACTTTCTCTGGATGGGGATCTGGAGTACCGGGCAGGAAACCGACGACACACGTCGTAGGGACAGCTTCGAATCGCCTGTGCTGTTTATCGACGGCGAGCCGTTTCAACTTCAGGTGGCAGGATGGAACCCGGAATCCATTGGGGCAAGCGAGGGCATTTATGCTAAGCCGGTCGCATCGGCTATCGACGCCTACTATGAAGTTACGCTCGATATCATCCGATTGCTGGTGAATTCGTCCGACGTGCGGCTGCGCTCGAGCGGGGAGTACGCCGCGTCCTTCGAGCCCTGGAACGATCAGCAGGC
>JAHKKM010000258.1 GCA_020027645.1 Pseudomonadota bacterium | reverse complement strand
CGCGCCCTGCTCGCAAAATCCGGCAGCAAGGCAAAAATCGTGCGCAACGGCTCCTGGGGCATGTGCTGGCTGGAACCGCTGGTCGAAGTCGAAACCGGCAAGGGCCGCATTGCCTATGGCCCGGTAACACCGAACGATGTCGATTCGCTGATCGCCGCTGATTTCATGAAAGGCGGCAAGCATCCTTTACGCCTCGGACCGACAGAAAAAATTTCCTGGCTCGCGCGTCAGCAACGCTGGACTTTTGCGCGCTGCGGATTGATCGATCCGCTGAATGTCGACGAGTACAGGGCGAATGGCGGCTTCGACGGATTCGAAAAAGCGCTGACCGCCGGTGCCAAATCGGTAGTGGAAATGGTGACCGCATCCGGGCTGCGTGGCCGCGGTGGCGCCGGGTTTCCGGCCGGCATCAAGTGGCAGACGGTTGCACGCACCGACAGCGAGCAAAAATACATCGCCTGCAATGCGGACGAAGGCGACAGTGGAACCTTCTCGGATCGCATGTTGATGGAGGGCGATCCGCTGACCCTGATCGAGGGCATGCTGATCGCAGGCTACGCGGTCGGCGCGAACAAGGGCTATGTGTACCTGCGATCGGAGTACCCGCTGGCCCGAAAGATTTTCTCGCAGGCGCTGACGCTCGCGCGAGACGAAGGCTGGCTCGGCCAGGACATCTGCGGCAGCGGATTCAGTTTCGACATCGACCTGCATATCGGCGGCGGCTCCTATGTCTGCGGCGAGGAAACCGCAATGCTCGAGAGCCTCGAAGGCAAGGCGGGCCTGATTCGCTACAAACCGCCTTTGCCAGCGATTGCTGGCCTCTTCGGCAAACCGACCGTGGTCAACAACGTGATCACGCTTGCTTCGGTGCCGCGAATCATTGCGGACGGTCCCGGCAGTTACGCGGAATACGGCCCGGGCCGGTCCAAGGGCACGCTGGCCTTCCAGCTTGCCGGCAACATCAAGCGCGGCGGCCTGGTCGAGCTCGCCTTCGGCATGACGCTCAGGGAGCTGATCGAGGATTTCGGCGGCGGCACGGCTTCCGGCCGGCCGGTCCGCGCGGTCCAGGTCGGCGGGCCCTTGGGCGCCTACTTCCCGGACGCCCTGCTCGATACCCCGCTGGATTATGAAAAATTCGCTCAGCTCGGCGGCATGGTCGGGCACGGCGGCATCGTGGTTTTCGACGACACAGTGGACATGGGCGCCCAGGCCCGGTTTGCCATGGAATTCTGCGCCGCCGAATCCTGTGGCAAGTGCACACCCTGCCGAATTGGCTCGGTGCGCGGGGTCGAGGTCATCGACCGGATCCGCAACAACGAGGACCGTGAAGCCAACCTGGTCCTCTTGGCCGAGCTTTGTGACACCATGGTGGACGGATCGCTGTGCGCCATGGGGGGCTTAACGCCGTATCCGGTCCGCAGTGCGCTAAAATACTTTCCCGAAGACTTCGAATCCGCGGCAGGAGACGGGCGATGAGCCTTATCAAATACACCGATCTTGGCACCCCGGCCAGTAACAGCGGGCGGCCGGTGAAAGTCGAGATCGACGGCTTGCCGACCACCGTCAAGGCCGGCGACACCATACTTCGCGCGGCGCGCGAGGCCGGCGTCGACATACCCAAACTTTGCGCAACCGACAGCCTGAAGCCTTTCGGCTCCTGCCGGCTGTGCCTGGTCGAGATCGAAGGCCGCAAAGGTTTTCCCGCCTCCTGCACCACGCCGATCGAGGAAGGCATGGTGATTCGCACCCAGACGCCCGCGCTGGCAAAACTCCGGCGCAACGTCATGGAGCTCTACATTTCCGATCATCCGCTGGACTGCCTGACCTGCTCCGCAAACGGCGATTGCGAACTTCAGGACATGGCCGGCGCAGTCGGCCTGCGTGAAGTGCGTTACGGTTTCGAAGGCGAGAATCACCTGTTCGAAGCCACCGACGACAGCAACCCGTATTTTTCTTTCGATCCGAGCAAATGCATCGTCTGTTCGCGTTGCGTGCGCGCCTGTGACGAGGTTCAGGGCACGTTTGCACTGACCATCGAAGGCCGTGGCTTCAATTCCAAGGTATCGGCAAGCATCGGCGAAAAATTTCTCGACTCCGAATGCGTCTCCTGCGGCGCCTGTGTACAGGCCTGCCCGACTGCGACATTGATGGAGAAAACCATCATCGACCACGGCCAGCCGGAGCACAGCGTATTGACCACCTGCGCCTATTGCGGCGTCGGCTGTTCGTTCAAGGCGGACATGAAGGGCGACCAGGTCGTGCGCATGACACCGCATAAGGACGGCCAGGCGAATCATGGCCACAGTTGCGTGAAGGGCCGCTTTGCCTGGGGATATGCGACACACGCCGATCGTGTGCTCGATCCGCTGGTGCGCGACAGTATTGACGAACCGTGGCGGAAGGTCGGCTGGGACGAGGCGATTCAATTTGCAGCGAAAAGGTTCCGCGAGATCCAGGCAAAATACGGACGCAAGTCCGTGGGCGGCATTACTTCATCCCGCTGCACCAACGAAGAAGTTTTCATCGTGCAGAAACTGGTGCGCGCCGCTTTCCTTAACAACAACGTCGATACCTGTGCACGCGTCTGCCATTCGCCGACGGGCTACGGCCTGAGGAAAACACTCGGTGAGTCGGCCGGCACGCAACCTTTCGACAGCGTCATGGATGCCGATGTCATCGTCGTCATCGGCGCCAACCCGACCGAAGGACATCCGGTGTTTGCCTCGCAAATGAAACGCCGCCTGCGCCAGGGCGCGAAACTCATTGTCGTCGATCCGCGCAAGATCGACCTGGTGCGCTCGCCGCACATCGAGGCCGACTTCCATCTGCCACTGATGCCGGGGACCAACGTGCCGGTCATCAACTCGTTCGCCCATGTCATCGTCAGCGAAGGACTCGCCGACGAGGCCTATGTCGCCGAGCGCTGCGACCGGGAATCATACGAAGCCTGGAAGCAATGCGTGCTGAAGCCGGAATATGCGCCGGAGAATGTGGCGAAGGTTGCCGGGGTCAGCGCCGACGACATTCGTGGCGCTGCCCGCCTGTACGCCACTGCCGGACGCGGCGCGATCTATTACGGCCTCGGCGTTACCGAACACAGCCAGGGATCCACGATGGTCATGGGTATGGCCAACCTGGCCATGGCCACCGGCAATGTCGGCTTTACCGGCTGCGGCGTGAATCCGCTCCGGGGCCAGAACAACGTGCAGGGCTCGTGCGACATGGGCTCGTTTCCGCACGAACTCCCCGGTTACCGTCCGGTACGGGATAACGAAGTACGCGGCAAGTTC
>JAHKKM010000018.1 GCA_020027645.1 Pseudomonadota bacterium | reverse complement strand
GCCTCGCTGCTATCGACAGAAGTTCTACTGGGTTGGGTTTCAGACTCCAATCGCTTTAATAAGGCGCTTCAAACGTAAGCAGGTGTGTCGTGCATTGACCGGACGGGAGATAGGTAACGAATTAGTACGGAGACTTCGGTAACAGTCACCGGTATCGCCCGCTAGCCGCACGGATTCACTTGCAAAGTCCATAGCATGGACGTGCGCGTCGGCGGCAGCTTCAAAATGTCGTTCACGAATTTCGGCACCGGCAAAAGTAGTTCCTTCGGCGGCAAGTACCTCGAGCTCAAGCCGCACGAGCGAATCCGTTACACCGACCGGTTTGACGACCCCAATTTGCCGGGCGAGATGCAAGTCACCGTATCGTTGCAAAAGGTAATCTCCGGCACCGATGTGTCGATCGTGCAGGAAGGGATTCCGGCCGTTATTCCCGTCGAGTTCTGCTACATGGGCTGGCAGGAATCGTTGTCGCTGCTCGCGCATGTCGTCGAACCCGAGATTCCGGACGGTGCGTAGCTGAGCCGCCTGTGAACCGATTGCCCAGGCCACTACCAGGGAAAAGTGAATGCAGCAAGTGACCGCTGGCAAAAAATCGACGCTGCGATTCTTCCCCGATTTCGAAGCATTCCGCCTGGATACCGGCGATGCAATCATTAACGGCGTCAAGGGCGGGAGCGGGCCCCCGCTGCTGCTATTACACGGCTGGCCACAGACTCATGTCGTATGGCATCGCCTTGCGCCGCTGCTGGCCCAACACTTTACGGTCGTTGCCACAGATCTGCGCGGTTATGGCGACAGCAGCAAACCGGCCGACGGTGAAAACCACGCTGGCTATTCCAAACGGTCGATGGCGAAGGACCAGGTGTCAGTCATGCACCAGCTCGGGTTTGATCGCTTCCTGTTAGTCGGCCACGACCGCGGCGGCCGTGTGGCGCACAGGATGGCACTCGACAATCCGGACCAGATCGTAAAACTTGCGGTCCTCGATATCGTTCCGACCTACAAGATGTATCAGGACGTCACCCGGGAGTTGGCATCGCTCTACTTCCATTGGTTTTTCCTGATCCAGCCGGCGCCGCTCCCCGAGACCTTGCTGGCAGGCAAAGGGGATCTCATGCTGAAGGGATGGGCGTTTCGCGGGCTCATACCCGGCGTGATCACCGAGGATCAATTCGGCGAGTACCGCAGGTGTTTTGACGATCCCGCGACGCAGCACGCGATGTGCGAAGACTATCGTGCCGGCGCAAGCATTGACCTTGAACATGACAAAGCTGACCTCGACAAAAAAGTCGGATGTCCGCTGCTGGCGCTCTGGGGTGCCGAGGGTGTTATGGAACTGCTATATGACGTGCCCGAGGCATGGAAGGAGCGCGCATCCGATGTACGGGGCAAGGCACTTCGGGGCGGGCATTGGCTACCGGAGCAGTTACCCAACGAGATATACGCAGAGTTGATGCCGTTCCTGCGCTAACCCGGGAAATTGGGCTCGGGAGAGACAGGGGCGGAAGCGAATTTCTGCAATTGACATTTGTCACGTGACGCGTTACACTTTTCCCGGTGCTTAAGTCCTTTGCTGATCGGCGGACGCAGCAGCTTTATGCCACGGGCAAGGCCAAGCGGTTTCCAGCGGATGTGGCCAAACGCGCAGCGCGCAAGCTGGAGTATTTGGACCTGGCCACAAGGCTGGATGACCTCTGGAATCCTCCAGGTAACCGGTTACACGAGTTGAAAGGTGATCGGAAGGGACAATACGCGATCTCGGTAAACGACCAATGGCGAATCTGTTTTCGGTTTGTCGATGGTGATGCCTACGAGGTCGAAATCTGTGACTACCATTGAGTTTCGGTGTTTAGATTGATGAATATTTCAAATACAGGCATTAAGCGCAGGCCAAGCCATCCCGGTGAAATGCTGCGGGAGGACTTTCTCCCGGATTACGAGCTCACGGTCTCTGGTCTTGCGGAAGCCGTCGGCGTTTCGCGCCAGTCGATTAACGAGCTGCTGCGTGAGCGTCGCGCAATTAGTCCGGAGATGGCTCTGCGGCTCGCTCGACTTTTCGGCAATAGCCCGGAGTTTTGGCTGAATGCGCAACGCGCCGTGGATTTGTGGGATGCAGAGCTGTTGATTGAAAAGGATGTTCGCCGAATCAAGCCACTTAGCGCCGCCTGAGAGAAAGGGGTCGAACCGAATTTCCGCAAACCGCGCGCCAGATAGTTGGCGCCTGTGAGGTCAGACGTAACGATGCGCGTGGAGGGCACCGTATGAAACTGGACAGTCTGAATCGCTGGCTCACCCTGGGAGCCAACGTCGGCGTGCTCATGGGCTTGCTGTTGCTGGTGTTTGAACTGAATCAGAACCGGGACATGATCCGGGCACAGACCCGAAACGAGATGGCCACGGGAGCGATGCAATTGATGGCGTTACCGGCATCCAATCCACAGCTCGCCGCTGTCGTTCGCCGTGGCGATGCCGGTGAGGAACTCACGCCGGACGAACACTTCCAGTATCGGCGTTTCCAAATCGCGACCTATCGCTACTACGAGAACGCGCATTATCAATATCGCCAGGGCATGTACGACGAGGCCGAGTATTCTAAACAGAAGGAATCGTGGAGGAGATATGCCAGCCGGTCCCCCGGATCTGTATTGATTTGGTGCGATATGCGTCCTGCTTTTTCCACCGACTTTGTGGAAGAAATGGACGCGACGATCATAGGTGAGGGGCAGTGTTGATCTTGTCTCCATGAGCACCGCTGACACATTCCCGCTGGACGGTGGTTGCGATTGCCGCAACCTGCGTTACCGCATGCAAGCGGCTCCGCTGTTCGTCCACTGTTGTCACTGCCGGTGGTGCCAGCGCGAGAGCGGTGCTTCCTTTGCGTTGAACGCGATGATCGAAGCAGACCGCGTACGGGTTCTTGAAGGAGAGCCCGACCTGATCGACACACCTTCCGAAAGCGGCTACGGCCAGAAGATCGCGCGCTGCCCGAAGTGTCGTATCGCGGTCTGGAGCAACTATGGCGGCGCCGGGCCAGTGATGAAATTCGTTCGTGTCGGCACCCTCGATGAGCCCGATCACTTGCCGCCGGATATCCATATATACACGGCTTCGAAACAACCCTGGGTCGTATTGCCCGAAGGCACTCCGGCCGTGCCAGAGTATTACGACCGGAAGCTCTACTGGCCGGCCGAGAGCCTTGCGCGGTTCAAGCTCATGCTTCCACAGATCGAAGCCCACAGGGCAACTCTGCGGCACAGGAAAAACGGCTGAAGACTATCGCTGCGTGCACGGCTGTAATATTTTCCGGCCGCAAAAAAAAGCGGCTCCCCTAGGGAGCCGCTTGTACCGTCATGAGTACGTCTGTCTTGGCCTTCCATCCCCCGCCAAGTAGTACCTGAAGGTGTCGTCGAAATCACCGCTTGAGCCGTACCTTGAACCGGGTGTGTTGCAAGCAGGCTACGGAAAGCAGGCCAAGACAGTGTCAAAAATCCTTCAGTGTGTCAATTCATTAGCGGTTCTAAGGCTTGGCGAGACCGAACATTGGCAGAAGTGTTGCGATACGGCAACACTCGGCGCCGAGCCAAACAAGGCCGAAGCGAAGCAAATCAATCACTTGCCTCGGCACCGGCAAGGTTGCCGGTTAGGCCGCCGCTACGGAACACCTGGTCTGCAGGAATGACCCGAATGTCGTCTCCCGCGATGCCGAGAGGCAGGGCTTCGATCGCCTTGTCCTCCTCGAGAAGGTCGGCCGGCTTCTCCGCGTCGTAGCGGACAGGCGATGCGCGGTCAGTGGCCAGCCGGTCGCGCAGATCCTGTGCATCCCGGGTAACGAAGACGTACTGCACGTTGTCAGTACTGAGATTTTCGCGGATAACGCGGTTCACGTCCGCCAGCGTCAGTTCGCTCAGGCCCTCCCGCACGTAGCTCGCGAAATCACCGGTTCCGTAATACTGGCTGTCCAGCGCATAACCGAGTTGCCGCGACTGGCCATCGGTCTGCAGGCTTACGGACTTCGCCAGGAAACTTCGCGTCGCCTCGAAATCGGATTCGCTCAGTCCCTCCTTAATAAGATTCTCCAGTTCATACACTGCAGTGCGGGAAGCGAAGTGCGCATCGTTGTTGCTGCGTAACGGCCGGATCCAGACCTGGAAGATCTGCTGTTGGCGACCAAGATTCGTGTCCGGCTGAAACTGGAACATGCCGCGCGGAAAATATTCGATGTAGGCATAGTCGCCGTAGTTCATGCCCCGCGTTTCGCGGATGCGCTTGTAGAGCTGACCGCTGCTGGCACGGTGCTCACCGAAATAGGAACGAGCCAGCCACAGCGCCACCCAGTCGGGGTCGCCGCGCTTCAGTTCGATCGGAAAACCGAAAGACACAGCGACCGCAGGCGTTTCCTTTTCCACGATGGTCGCAACACGCCCATCGGGCAGGGCTGCGGCCGGCACCATCAGGGTGGCACGTTCTCCAGGCAACAACACCTGCAGGTCATCGCTGACCCGCGCGACAAAATCTTCCGGGTAACCGCCAGCAATGCCAATCGTGATATTGCGGATCGTGTAGTAATCCGCGTAGAACTTCTTCACATCGTCAAGGCTGATCGTTTCGATCTGGGCGCTGTCACCGAGACTCAGCCAGCCGTACGGGTGATCCGGACCGTACAATTCCGCATAAAGAAGTTCCTTGGCCAGTTCCTCGTCGTTGTTAGCCACCAGGTCGCTGCGGATCTGGTTGATCAATTGGGTTTTTACGCGCGTGAAATCCTGCTCGCGCCAGCCCGGCGTCAGCAGCTGGCCGCTCGCCAGCTTGTACCAGCTGTCCAGCTTGTCCTTGTGGACCTGACCTGAAAACCGCGTGATCTCCTTGTCCAGCTGCGCGGCAAAATCCGCCGCCATCGGGTACATCGCGTCGTTGATCTGCTGGATCGTGTAGTCGACCGATCCCGCATCCGAGATCATCGCCGCGGTCAGCGCCGCCAGGCCTTTCTTGCCTGGCGGATCCATTCCGGCACCGGCGTGCACCAGGAACGCTATATCGACCAGCGGCGAAGACGCTGACGGCAGGGCGACCACGGATACCGGGTGGTGATCCTCGCCAGCGCGACGCAGCGCACTCAAATCCGGACCGGACACGATCGTTCGGGCATCTGTCGGATCCGCCACCGGCGCGGCCATGCCCTTCGCAGCAACCAGTGCATCGAGAGCGGCTGTACCGTTGATTCCTGCCAGCGTTTTGCCGGCCGACAGCGTAACCGTTACCCGTCCCGCGTCCGTGAAATACTTCCCGGCGTATTCGCGAATATCCTCGGCCGTCAGCGCGTCGTAGCTGCGGTACACCTCATTGATCGTTTCCGGTGTGCGCCAGAATTGCACGTAAGTAGCAAGGACGGCGCCAATGTCTCCCGAGTTGTCGAGTTGCGAAGTGAACTGGTAGCGCAATCGCGACTTCGTCTCCTCGACCCTTGTTGCCGGCACCAGTTCCGTCCGGGCGCGAACCAGCGTTTCGTGTATGGCCTGCTCAACTTCGGCCGCCCTCGTCTCGTCCGTCAGGCGCGCGTAAATGAGCAGGAGGTTCGGATCCTTGCGGTCCGGGAAGAAAATCTGCAGCTGATCGACGGACTGGTCCTCCAGCACGAGCTTTCGATAAACGTCCGAGGAATCGGAGAAGTAGATCGACGCCATCAGGTCCATCGCTGGCATATCCTTGTCGGTCGGCACGTAGCCGGGGCCGCGAAAGCCAAGGAAAATGTAAGGCTGGGTCGGGCCGTCCCACTGGAAATGTTCGTAGATCGGACCGGCCGGCGGGCCTTCAGCCGGGATCTCCACCGAAAAATCGCCGCGTTTCCAGCTGCTCCAGTATTTCTTCACCAGCTCGAAAGTCGCTTCCGGATCGAGGTCACCGACCAGGATGACCGCGGTTTTTTCTGGCCGGTACCATCGATCAAAAAAGGTCTTTGAATAGTCGAGCTGGTCCGGCATCGCCTCGATGTCCTCGATGAATCCCATCGTGGTGTGACTGTAGCTGTGGACCTTGAATGCCAGCGCGCGCATTCGCTCGTAGGCCTTCGAAGTCGGGTTGGAAAAATTCTTCAGGTACTCGCCTTTGACGGCCAGCGCTTCGGTGCGAAAAGCCTCTTCGGAATACTTGAGGTTCTGGAAACGGTCAGCCTCGATCTCGATGACCTTTTCCAGGTCGTCTTTGGTAAAGGTAGTGTAGTAATTGGTGTAATCGTCCGTCGTGTATGCGTTCTGGCTGGCGCCCGCCTTCTTCAGAATGTCCTGATAGACAGCCGCCGGGTATTTTTCCGTGCCGCGAAACATCATGTGCTCGAAAAAATGCGCAAAACCGGATTTGCCGGGCTCGATTTCATTTCGCGATCCGGTTTGCACCGGGATCTGAATCGTGACGATATCCGGATAGTCCGTCTTGACGATGATGACGCGCAGGCCGTTGTCCAGATCGCGCATCAGGTACGGCATGTCGAAGATTTTCGACGACTGCGCTGCATCTCCCGAGGATGCAGTTTCTTCCTTGCCGCAGGCCGTGACGAGCGCGCCAAGGAAACTGGCGAGGAATGCCACATACAACAGCTTTTTCATCCAATTCATCTCCACAGCGATTACACTATTGCCCGGTTATGACAGCCGAACGCGGCGGCCGTTGCATGTTAACCGCTCGCTGATACGGCTGCATCGAAGCTTGATGGATTGTTCCCTGCTGGTGGAGATTGCCTTGAAAACTCGTTTAATAACAGTACTTTGTGTGCTTTCATCCTTGTCTTTTTGTGCATTGGCAACAGCCGACACCCTGCTGCATTCGGTGCGTGGCTACACTTCGAGTGCAAGCGGCGACATTCGTGAATTCAGCGTGCTGGTGTTTGGCGACGACGGTCGCATCCGGGCCGCGGGGGGCGACGAGCTGCTCGCCGAATACGCACAGGCCAAGAAGATCGACGGCGGCGGGCGCTTTGTCCTGCCGGGGCTGATCGATTCGCACGGTCATGTTTCCAGTCAGGGCTTTCTGCAGGTATTACTCGATGTCACCGGCGTCGCCAGTGTCGAAGAGGCTGTGGCAAAAATTGCCGCATACAACAAGGCACATCCGGGTTCCGGCTGGATTACCGGGCGCGGCTGGAACCAGGTGTTGTGGCCGGTGAAGGAATTTCCTACCGCTGCGCACATCGATGCGGTGGTGGCAGACCGGCCGGTCTGGCTGAATCGCATCGACGGTCACGCGGGATGGGCGAACAGCAAGGCGCTGGAGCTCGCGGGCATCGATGACGAGACCCCGGATCCGGTGGGAGGAAAAATACATCGCGACAACGATGGGCATGCAACCGGTGTCCTCGTCGACAATGCCATGGACCTGGTTGCCTCCAAGGTTCCAGCGCCGC
The DNA here is from genome assembly GCA_020027645.1 of Pseudomonadota bacterium. Lineage (GTDB taxonomy): Bacteria > Pseudomonadota > Gammaproteobacteria > Steroidobacterales > Woeseiaceae > JAKEGN01. Next base: position 21,243 of record JAHKKM010000018.1, on the reverse strand, counting down.
AGAAAGAGGACTACCGCCAGGCATTTCTGGCGGCGTTTGCACAACTGACATCACTTGGCCTCACCAGCGCGCACGATGCCGGCATCGGCATCGCCGAAATCGAAACCCTGATGTCGATGGCCGATAACGACGAGATGTCCATGCGCATTTACGCAATGATCGCCGGTGCGGGAGACAATCTCGATGCCGTCGGCAAACCGATTCCGAGTTACGGCAGCAAGGATCGTCTCGCGGTGATGTCGGTCAAACTGATGGCCGACGGTGCGCTCGGCAGCCGCGGCGCGGCGATGGTCGAACCCTATTCTGACGATGCCGAGAATCGCGGCCTGCCCTTCTGGACCCAGCAACAACTTGATGACATGGTGAAGAAAGCGAACGGCATGGGCTTCCAGGTCGCTATCCACGCAATCGGTGACTACGGTAACCAGCAGGCGCTCGACGCATTCAGCAAGGCGCAAGGCGGCAAACCGTCCGCCCTGCGTAACCGTGTCGAACACGCGCAGATCATCCGACTCGTGGATATTCCGCGCTTCGCGGAACTCGGTGTCATCGCTTCAATGCAGGCTACGCATGCAACCAGCGACATGAATATGGCCGAAGACCGTATCGGCCCGGAACGTATCAAGGGTGCTTACGCCTGGCGAAAACTGCTGGATAGCGGCGCGGTGATTGCCAACGGCTCCGATTTTCCGGTCGAGCTGCCGGACCCGATGCACGGACTGTATGCCTCGGTTAGCCGTAAGAGCCGGGCCGGATTGCCGGAAGGCGGCTGGTACGCGGGCGAAGCGCTGACACGTGCCGAGACCCTGCATTCCTGGACCTATGCAGCGGCCTATGCCGCGCACCAGGAAGATCGCCTCGGCACACTCGAACCCGGCAAGTGGGCCGATTTCATTGTTGTCGACCGGGACTTTTTCACTATCCCCGAATCGGAGATCGACGACATACAGGTATTGCAGACCTGGGTCGGCGGCGAGCTCGTCTACGAGCGCTGCAACGATGCCTCGGGAGACAATTGCGCGAACGAGCGCACAAACAAGAGCGCGAACCAGAGGTAGACCGCGGTGGTTGTCGAACAGATCTGGACCGGGAATGCGTACCGCAATTTCAATTATCTCATCGTGTGCCCGGAGACAGGCGATGCGCTTGCCGTCGATCCGCTGGACCACGGCAAGTGCCTCGAGACAGCCAAAGCGCATGACTGGACCATTACGCAGATCCTGAATACGCACGAGCACGGCGATCACACAGGCGGCAACGCGGCACTGGTTCAGGCAACCGGAGCCAAAGTGATCGCGCATCGCAATGCCGGCAAGAGCATTCCCGGAATGGATCGAGGTGTAGGTGCCGGTGACATCATTAAAGTCGGCCGCACAGTCGAGCTGGAGTGCCTCGATACGCCGGGGCACACCATGTGCCACATCTGCCTGTTCGCACGCACGAATCGACCCGCGCTCTTCAGCGGCGACACGCTGTTCAATGCCGGCGCCGGCAATTGCCACAACGGCGGCCATCCGGTCGAGCTGTACAACACCTTTGCGGGACAGCTCGCGAAACTGCCCGAAGACACGCGCATCTATCCCGGCCACGATTACCTGATCAACAACCTGAAATTCACACTGGATCGTGAGCCGGACAACGAAACCGCATCGCAATTCGTGGAGATGTTCAGTGACCAGGATCCCGACGATGCGCTGGTCACAACACTGTCGGTCGAGTTCGAGATCAATACCTTCTTTCGTTTGCAGAGTCCGACCGTAATCCGCCGGCTGAAGGAATCCTATCCCGATATAGGCGATACGCCGGAACCACGCGAGGTGTTCCTCAAATTGCGCGAACTGCGCAATAAGTGGTAAATCGAGAGTAGATTGGTCGCCTGCATTGCGGGCGACCTCTCAAGCGATGCGACGCTGCAAATCGCCGAGTCTTTTGCTCAACCCGCGGTCGTGGCTCAGTATCTGCCGATTGGCGAGCCACAGCCAATGAATGGCGTCGTAGATGCGAATCTGCTCGCTGAGCCGCTCGCGCAATTCCCCGTCCGCGCCTCCGCTGTAGGCATCGAGCAAGGCGTCTGCGAGCGCCTGGTCCAGATCGTGATATGCAACCACCGAAGCAAGATCGAACAGCGGATCGTTGTCACAGGCATATTCCCAGTCCAGCAGTTTCAATTTGGGCGTGGCAAAGATGTTCTGTGCGATGACGTCGTTGTGACAGCAGCAGACACGTCCACTCACCGGAATGCCTGCGATGATTGCCTCGCAGCGCTGCGCGAACGCGTACGGTCCCGGCGCAGATTGCAGTTTGCCCGCGTAGAAACCTGCCACTGCTTTCACATCGAGACGCACACCGCAGAGTGGCAAGGCGTGCACGCGCTGCAATAATTCAGCGAGCGCGTCGAGATTCCGGTGATCGTCGAAGGACTGGCGTGACCAGATCTTTCCGTGCAGATACTCACTGAGCAAGATGCCCGCGCCGGGGTCTGCGAAAACGACTTGCGGTGCCAGGCCGGCGGTCGCCGCATTGCGGGCGATCGAAACTTCAAGGCGACGATCCAATAGAAACGCACCGGTGTGGGTCGCGTCCAGGCGCAGTACGAAGTCGGTATCTCGATGCGTCACCTTGAATGTGCGGTTGCTCAAGCCGCCGTGCAGCTCCTCGATCGAAACGTTGTTCGGGTCCCAGCCTGGAATTCTGGCTATTGCGTCCCTGGCTGTCAGCAGTTCGCTCACGCCTGCACCGCCCGCCGTTCCTGCTCGAAAAAGGAATGCCGCCAGCTCCACAGCCCAAACGGAATCAGGACCAGGTAAATCACGAACAGCAAAGCCGTGAGCTGCAGATCCCGCAACCAATAGATGACCACCGACGCGGCATCGATCACCAGCCAGTACCACCAGTTCTCCAGCACTTTTCTTGCGACCAGGAAGGTGGTCCAGACAGCAGCGAAGGAAACCAGGGAATCGACGTACGGCAGCGCCGCGTCGGTGTATCGATGCAATAACAATCCGGAGATCGCTGCCAGAACGCCAATCGACACGATGGCGATACCGTGTATGCGCATCGGCCAGACGCATACCGGCAGCTCGGCAGATTCTGCGGAACCGGAATGCCAGACGTGCCAGCCGTACACCGCCATCAGGAAATAGAAGCCGTTCAAAGCCGATTCCATGTACAGCCGTGCACCGAAGAACAGGTAGACGTAAATGGCGCTGCTGACTGCCGCGCAGAACCAGCACCAGATGTTCTGGCGTATCGCGAGCAAGAGGTAGGCTATCGCAAGGCTGACCGCAACCGTTTCAGGCAACGACAGGGCCGCGAATTGCTCACTGATTTGTGCGAGCGCCGACGGCATCGGGGCATCTAGTCGCCGAGCGGATTGTTCAGGATGCGGATGGCGAACACGGCCTTGGGCACGGCCTCGAAGGTCTCGCGAATCTCGGTGTTCAGCGCGGCCATCACCGCGTCGTATTCACCGCGGATTTGCGTGCTCATCGGGTTGGTCGTGACCTCGATACCTTTGTGCCCGTTTAACCGCTCGATGACGTCCTGGATCGGCGGAATGAAATTCTCGGTGAGTGGGTAGAGACTTATGTCGACTGCAACTTTCATGGTCAGAATTCCATATCCAGTGTGACGCCAATCTGGCGGGGATCGCCCTGTCGCGTGTACAGGCGATTGGGAAAAAGCGGCGGCTCGTTGCCGAAATAGAATCCGCGCACGGCGTAATGCTCGTCGAATGCGTTGCGTGCCCAAAGCTGCGCCGTCCAGCGCTCGCCTGTGAAGCCGATGCGGGCATTCAACAACCGGTACGCGTCGGATTTCTCATTATTGCTGACGTCAAAATAGAAACTGTCACGCGCCGACAGATCCAGTCGCGCAAAGAATCCTGTGTCATGGCGATAGGTGCCACCGATTGCCAGCATGTACGGCGGCGCATGCGGCTGCGCACGCCCGGCGAGCTGGCTGAGTCCGGTTTCGCCGGTTTGCAGCGTCTGGTAATCGCTGAACTCGGCGTCGAGCAGTCCCGCATTGGCATAGACCTCCCAGGTATCTGACGGCACCCAGCGCAGCTCGGCCTCGAAGCCTCGCGTCGTTCCCTGCGCCGCATTGTCGGTGAAGAACACAAAGGAGGCCGGGTCGCCGGGCACCAGCTGCAGCGAAGTCCGCACCTGCTGGTCCTTGCGGCGACTGTAAAATACCGAGCCACCCATGCTCAGTGTGCCGTCCATCAACGTGGATTTGAGCCCCGCCTCCAGGTTCCACAGGGACTCGTCGCCGTATTGCCGCTGGCTCTCGTCCGGAACCTCGCCAAGATTGAATCCGCCGGCTTTGTAGCCTTTGGATGCGGTGATGAAGGAGAGCAGTGAGTCGGAGAAGAAATACCGGTACGACAGTTCGCCGCCGACCATGCTTTCACCGGGGCCGAGAGCGAGGCCCATCGAATCGTTGTAGTCGGTCGAGCGGTTTTCGAATCTCAGGCCGAAACCGAGTTGCCCGGATTCACCGATATCCGTCACAAGCTGGCCGAAGACTGCTGCATTCAAGGCGTCGAACTGTCCCGAGTAAGTTGAATCCAGCGCATCGCTGAAAAACGAATCGTCGTATTCGCCGACGTTTCGCGTGTCGAGCGTGTCCTGTAACTTCATGGCATAAACGCCGAGCAGCCAGTCCGTGGTGTCGCCAAAGATCCTGCCACTCTCCGCGGAGCTCAAGCGAAACTCCTGGCTCACGGTCTGCCGGTCGCGATCGCTGTAGGAGAAGTAGTCGTAGATCACCGGTGCCCAGGCCGCGTCGTTTCCCCAGTCGGCATCGAAGGAAAAAACCATCGATGAGTTCGCGGCGGAGGTGAGCGACATGAACTGGACGCGATCCGATCCGCTCCAGGTCGCTTTCAGCGACAGTCCGCCACTTTGTTGCGCATCCCGTCCCGGCTTATCGGAGAGCATCACCAGGCTGTTGTCGATGGCGAAGGCGTCATAGCCATCGTCGATGTCGGTGAACAACGTCGAAAGCCGCACGCTCCAGTCACCGGCGGATTCCCACAGGAGTTTGCCGCGCAATGTCGTTTCATCGCGCCCGTTGGTGTCGCTGCGGCGCAAATAGGAATTTTCGCGAAAGCCGTCGCTGCGGTAATGATGCGCGCTCAGCCGGTAGCGCAGCGATTGCCCGGCTATCGGGCCGCCCAGTGCCATGCCGGCAGTGAGTGCGTTGTCGCCGCCTGCGCCAAGCCGGACCGTGCCCGAGAACTCATCGGTCGGCTCTGCACTTTGTACATAGACCAGCCCGGCCAACGCGTTCGCGCCGTAACGGCTGCCCTGCGGGCCGCGCAGGATTTCGATCTGCTGCAGATCGAACAACGTTGCGATCGAACCGATGCCGCTGAAGTCGATGTCGTCGATGATGAACCCGACCGAAGGATTCGGTGCACCTTCGTACTGCTCCAGCTCGCCCACGCCGCGAATCTGCAGATAGCGCGCACGATTCCCGTCGCCTGACCAGTTGAGATTGGGCACGATGCCGATCAGTTCCTCGAAATGCTGGACGGCCGTCTGCTCGATCAGCGAGCTGTCGAGCACCGTGACGCTGGACGGAATCTCCAGCATGGACCGCTCGCGGAAGTCGGCGGTTACGATAATTTCCTCGATGGCTTCGTCGGCGACGGAGATGCTGCCGAATGCAAATGCGCCAATAACCGAAGGCAAGAGCCATCGGAGAACAACCGGGTCTGGATTCATTGCGGGATTCTCTTCCTACGCCGGCATTACCCGGTTCAGGTACTAAGGGTTCCCGTTTGGGTCGCGCCACCCGGCGCAACACGGATCTCAGGCCAGTTCGTCGCGCTTCTTGGCCGCCGGAATCCGGCGGATGACACTGCGAACTGATAGCCACCCCTGTGACAGGCAAACTATACCGGAAAAATGCGCTGCTCGGCGAATGCCAGAGGCGCGGCAGGACCTCAGGGTTCCAGGCGTTTGATGAGGCTCGAGGTATCGAACCGGCTTCCGCCCAACTGCTCGAGCTCGGCGTAAAATCCGTCGATGAGCCTGGTCATCTCGAGCGTTGCACCAACGCGCGCTGCTTCCTCGAGTGCGATTTTCAGGTCCTTGCGCATCCATTGGACGGCGAAGCCGAAGTCGAACTTTCCATCGTTCATGGTCTGCCAGCGATTCTCCATTTGCCACGACTGTGCAGCACCCTTCGAGATTGCGCCGATCACGGCCGCGACATCGAGATTGGCGCGTTTGGCGAAGTGCAGTCCTTCCGCCAGCCCCTGCACGATACCGGCGATGCAGATCTGGTTGACCATCTTGGCTTTTTGTCCGGAGCCCACCGGCCCGATCAGCGTGCAAGCCTTCGCATAGGCATCCATCACGGGCCTCACGCGCTCGAAGACCCTGGCATCGCCGCCGGTCATGATGGTCAACTTGCCGCTTTCCGCGCCAGCCTGTCCGCCGGACAATGGCGCATCGAGAAAGTCGACGCCCTTTTTTCGCGCCGCATCGTGCACTTCCTGTGCAACCAGCGCAGAGGCCGTGGTGTGATCGACAATCACGGAACCGGCTTTGACTCCCTCCAGAATTCCGGATTTGCCAAGGATCACGGCACGAACATCGTCGTCGTTGCCGACACAGCAGAACACGATCTCCGCATCGCTCGCGGCAGCAGCGGGCGTCAGCGCCTGGCGTCCGCGGTATGCCTTCAGCCACGCGTCCGATCGCGACTTCGTGCGGTTGTAGACCGTGACCTCGTGCCCGGCCTTTGCCAGGTACCCGGCCATCGGAAATCCCATGACGCCAAGCCCGGCGAACGCGACGCGCATCAGTGCGACCCGGAAATGAGTACTGCGCTCACGCGGCGCTGGCCCGGTTGTTTTCGACCGCGCGCGGTCTTTTCTTGCGCGGATCCAGCCCAATCGAGCGTGCGATGATTTCACGCATGATCTCCGAGCTTCCGGCGTAAATTCGCGAGACCCGTGCATTGAGGTACATGCGCGAGATTGGGTAATCGTCCATGTAGCCGGCACCTCCGTGTAATTGCACACAGATATCCATCACCCGTCCCTCGAGTTCGCTGGTATAGAGCTTGGCCTTCGCCGCATCGTCGGCCGACAGCTTGCCTTCGTTGTGTTCTTCGACACAGCGGTCGACAAAGGTCTGCGCGATGTCGATCTCGGTTCGCATGTCAGCCATGCGAAAGCGCGTGTTCTGGAAATCCGCGATGGTCTGACCGAAAGCCTTACGCTCGCGGACGTAGTCCATCGTGATGTCGAATGCCACGTCGGAGGCCGCCACATAACCGACGGCGCCGAGCAATCGCTCTTCGGCAAGGAAATGCATCAGGTGATAAAAGCCTCGATTCGCCTCGCCGAGCAGATTCTGTTTCGGCACCTTGACGTTATTGAAAAACAGTTCGGCCGTGTCCTGGCTCTTCAGGCCCATCTTCTTCAGGTTCCGGCCACGCTCGAATCCCTCCATGCCGCGTTCGACCACAAACAGGCTCAAGCCATGGCTGCCGCTTGCCTCCGTGCGTGCGACCACAACCACCAGGTCCGCATTGATGCCGTTCGAAATATAAGTCTTTGATCCGTTCAGCAGGTAATAATCGCCCTTGTCTTCTGCGTGCGTGCGCAAGCCGGCTACGTCACTGCCCGCCCCGGGCTCGGTGATGGCGACCGCCAGTATGTGCTCGCCCGAAATGCACTTCGGCAGCCAGCGTGCCTTCTGTTCTTCCGTGCCAAGCTCGCCGATGTAGGGCCCGACCAGGCGGTTGTGCAGGGTCATGAAAAACCCGGCATCGCCGAAGCGCGCATTTTCCTCGATCAGGACCTGCTCGTAGCGAAAATCCGGCACGCCGGCGCCACCGTATTTTTCATCCGCCCACATGAGCAACAGTCCCTGCGCGCCGGCCTTGAGAAAGGCATCGCGATCGACGATGCCCTGTTCGTGCCATCGATCGCTGTGAGGCTGGATCTCTTTTTTCATGAAACTCCGCACCGAATCGCGAAACATCTCATGTTCTTCACTGAATATTTTTCGTTTCATGACAATCTTGTCCCGAGGGCCTTACTGACCCTTGAATTTGGCTTTGCGTTTCTCAAAAAATGCGGTGACACCTTCCGCGCAATCCTCGCTCGGCTTGAGCTTGTCCTGCAGCGCCGCTTCGACATCGAAGGTGCTCGCCCAGGATCCGCTCGCCGCATGGCGCATGGACTTCTTGGTTGCTGCCAGCGAAAGCGGTGCGCGCTCGGTGAGCGAATGCGCCCATTGCATTGCCTCGTCCAGCAGGCTGGCAGCCGGTACCGCGCGGTTCGCCAGCCCGAGTTCGACGCAACGTTGCGCGCTGATGCGTTCGGCCTCGACGCTCAACTGGAACGCGCGCCGGTAGCCCAGTTGCTGCACCAGTAACCAGTTCAACCCGCCGTCAGGCACCAGCGAAATGGTCGAGAACGGTGACAGCAGGAAAGCATTGTCGGCCATGATCAACAGGTCGCAGGCCAGCGCGAAGGACAATCCGATGCCGGCGGCCGAACCGCCGACCGCGGCAATGACCGGCTGGTTCATGCTCACAATACAGTCGAGCGCCGGCCGGTATTCCGTTTGCAGCGTTTGTTGTATCGACTGTGTCTCCGATGCACCGTCCTTGAGATCGGCACCGGCACTGAAGCATCGCCCTTCGCCGGTCAGGACCACGGCGCGCACGCCCGGGTTGCTCGCCGCGCGCACCAGCGCCGCGGTCAGGTCGCGCCGCATCTGCTGCGTAAAGGCGTTCATCGATTCGGGACGGTGCAGCGTGATCAGGGCCACTGCAGCCTCCTGACGGTACTTCACCGTTTCGTAGTCGCTCATGAATGGTCGCTCATATTCAGTTCCTCAGGCGGCAGCGCGCTGCTCGCTTTTCTTTGCATTGCCATAGAATGTTTCGCTTTTGCGGGCCATGTCCCGCAGCATGCCGGGCACCTTGAAGCGTGCACCGTAAGTTCCCGCAAGGCGATCCGCTTCCGCAACAAATTCAGGCACGCCGCAGGTCTCGATAAACGACAGCGTGCCGCCGGTATACGGCGGAAATCCCCAACCGAAAATCGATCCGATATCCGCATCGGCCGGGTGCGTCAGCACGCCTTCCTCGACACAGCGCACCGTCTCGATCGCCTGGATATACATGAGCCGCTTTCTCACTTCATCGGCCGCCGGCTGCGTGTTCGCGTGCGGGTAGAGTTCTGCAAGACCTGTCCAGAGCTGCTTCTTTCCGACTTCCGGGTAGTCGTAAAAGCCCTTGCCATAACGTTTGCCCTTGCGGCCTAGTTCATCGACAAAGCGTGTCAACAGCGTATCGGCCGGTGTTTCGATCCAGGCATCGCCGAGGTCTTTTTTCGTCTGCTGCATCACGTGGTAGCTCAGTTCCAGCGACACTTCATCGGTGACCGCCAGCGGTCCGACCGGCATGCCGGCGTGCTTCGCCACGTTTTCGATCAAGGCCGGATTGACGCCTTCGGCCAGCATCAGCATGCCTTCGCGACAATACACACCGAATACCCGGCTGGTGTAAAAGCCGCGACTGTCATTGACCACGATCGGCGTCTTTTTGATTTGCTGAACGTAATCGAGCGCCTGCGCAATGGCAGTCTCACCGGTGTCCTCGCCAACGATGACTTCGATGAGCGGCATCTTGTCGACCGGTGAAAAGAAATGTATGCCGATGAACTGCTTCGGCCGTTTCGACGCCTCAGCCAGACCGGTAATCGGCAGCGTCGAAGTGTTCGATGCAAAAATCGCGTCGCTGCCGATGACGGCTTCGGCCCTGGCAGTCACGTCCGCCTTGATCTTGCGATCTTCGAAGACGGCCTCGATCACCAACTCGCAACCCCTGAGATCCTTGTAGTCGACGGTCGTAACGATGCGTTGCAGGATTGCTGCGGCTTCATCGGCCGTACTGCGGCCCTGCTCGACGCGTTTCTGCAGCAGCTTCCGCGAATAATCCTTGCCCTGTTCTGCTTTGTCCCTGCCGGTATCGAGCAACACGACCTGCATGCCCGCCACCGCCGACACATACGCAATGCCCGCGCCCATCATCCCGGCACCGAGCACGCCGAGCTTTTGCACTTTGCGTTTAGCCGGACCCTCGGGGCGGCGCACCAGCTTGTCTGCCTGCCCCTTGTTGACGAACAACGTTCGCGACATGTTGCGTGACACCGGGTCCATCAGCATTTTCGTGAAGAACTTCGATTCGATATCCAGCGCCTTGTCGATCGGCAACACCGTGCCTTCGTAAACGGCAGACATGATCGCAAGTGGCGCCGGGTAGTTGTGGTTGGTCATTTTCTGCAGCAGCGCGGTACCCACCATGAAGGTCTGGATCGCCGCCGGATGCATCAGGCCCGCTCCGCCGGGCACCTTGAAGCCCTGCTTGTCCCAGGGTTGCACGGCGTCACCGGATTGTTTGATCCAGGATTTCGCGGCCGCAACTTCCTGGCCTGCAGTGACCACTGCGTGGACGATACCGGCCTGCAATGCCTCCTGCGGTTTCAGGTGCTTGCCCTGGGTGATGAGTTGCAGTGCCGGTTCGATACCGATCAGTCGTGGCAGGCGTTGTGTGCCACCGCCGCCCGGCAGCAATCCGACCTGTACCTCCGGCAGCCCGAGTACCGAGCGCGGATTGTCGGCGGCAACGCGATAGTGACAGGCGAGACAGACTTCGAGCCCGCCACCGAGCGCAGTGCCGTTGATCGCCGCTGCAAGCGGTTTGCCGCAGGTTTCCAGCTTCCGCAGGACCTGGTTCAGTCCCCGGCACCAGCCATACACTTCTGCCGCGTCCTTGCGCTCATCGAAACTGTCCACAATACCGATGAGGTCGGCGCCCGCCATGAAGCTGTCTTTGCCTGACGTTATGACGGCGCCTTTGATGCTGTCGTCGGCCGCGATCCGGTTCGCCGCTTCGGCGAGATCCTGCAGGAACTCAGGCGTCATGACGTTCATCGGCCGACCTTTCACATCGATCGTCAGTGTCGCGATACCGTCCTTGTCCACATTGATGTCTATGGTGTTCATAGTCCTGTCCTACACGCGTTCGATAATCGTTGCCGTGCCCATGCCGCCGCCGACGCAAAGATTGACCAGCGCGATGGTCAGATCGCGTCGTTCGAGTTCGTCGAGTACGGTGCCGAGTATCATGGTGCCGGTGGCGCCGAGCGGGTGCCCCATGGCAATCGCACCGCCGTTGACATTGATCCGGTCGTGATCGATGCCAAGGCGCTGCATGAACAGAAGCACTACCGCGGCAAAGGCTTCGTTCAGTTCAAAGAGGTCGATATCGGCGACCTTCATGCCACAGCGTTTGAGTACTTTCTCGGCCGATGGTGCCGGGCCGGTCAGCATGATGGTCGGATCCGTACCGATCGAGGAAAAGCCGAGGATGCGCGCACGCGGTTTCAGGTCCATCGCCTGTCCGGCCTCGCGCGTGCCGAGCAGCACAGCCGCGGATCCGTCGACGATGCCGCTGGAATTGCCGCCGGTGTGCACGTGGTTGATGAATTCGACCTCCGGGTATTTCTGCAAAGCCACGGCATCGAATCCCGCCTGCTCGCCCGGGATGACGAAGGCTGCTTTCAAGGCCGCCAGGTCTTCCCGGGTGGTGCCCGGGCGCAGGTGCTCGTCGCGCTCGAGCAATGTCATGCCGATGTGATCCCGCACAGGCACGACCGAACGGCTGAAATAGCCCTTGTCCCACGCATGTGCTGCGCGCTTCTGGCTTTCGACGGCGTAGGCGTCGACATCGTTGCGGGAGAATCCGTGCAGGCTCGCGATCAGGTCGGCGCCTATGCCCTGCGGCGCAAAATAGGTCTTGTAGGCGACCGCCGGATCGGCGTGCATGGCTCCCGAGTCCGAACCCATGGGCACGCGCGACATGCACTCGATCCCGCCGCCGATCGTGACGTCCGACTGGCCTGCCATGATCTGTGCAGCGGCTGTGTTGACGGCTTCCAATCCGGACGCACAAAAACGGTTGAGCTGTTTCCCTGGCACGTTCTGCTGGTAGTCCGCCATGAGCAACGCAGAGCGTGCAATCACCGAGCCTTGCTCACCGACCGGCGAGACGCAACCGAGCACAACGTCATCGACCAGGCTGGTATCCAGTTCATTGCGGTCACGCAGGCTCGCAAGAATCTGCGCCGCGAGATTGACCGGCGTCACCTCGTGCAGGGCGCCGTTGCTTCGGCCTTTCCCGCGCGGGCTGCGGACATGGTCGTATATGTAGGCGTCTGTCATGTGCATTTCCTGCGCAGTGATGTCACTTCTGTAAGGAACGGCGGATGTGCAATTTCATGTCTTCGTTGGCCTTCCGGAAGTCGATCGACTCGGGATTGATCAGCCACAGGTAGGTCATTCCGGAAATGTAGGCGATGTACTGGGCCGCCACTGAATCGGGATTCGCATCGCCGCGTATGCTGCCTTCACGTATCCCGGCGCGAACCCACTTGGCAACGTCGTCACGCTGCCGCTGGTGGATGTTGATCGAGGTCTGGCGGTACTCGGACTGTGGACTGGCGGCGCCGCAATACAGAATCTGCAGCACGCGCGCATCACGCGGAAAATCCGAAATGAACTGGAAGAAGGCGTCGAGCGCCACGCACATTGCATCGATGCCGACCTGGTTGCCGACACCGCTGTTCAGGTAACTCAGCCAGCGGCGTGAAATGGACTTGCAGACGGCGTCAAAGAGACCTGCTTTGGAACCGAAGCGATAGGTGGCGAGCCCGCGGCTATAGCCGGCTTTCTCGCCGATCGCCTGCAAGGTGGTGCCATCGGTGCCGCGCTCGAGGATCAGGTCGATGGCCGCATCGACCATGGCCTTGTCCGAGATCGCGGTTCTTGCGGCCTGGGTGAGTGCCGAGCCGTTACCGTTCGCCGGGAGTGCGTTGCCCGCCATTCGGGAGCTCCGGAATCAGAGAATTACCTTGACTATCAACGAGTTCTATTGATACTCAAGTAACTTGTTGTCAACAAGCAAGTGATTATACGGCAGGCTCAGCGACGCGACAAGCCGGCAGTCTTCAGAGGGAACTACAAAGTTGGCCGCCGTCCACAGTGATTGTAGTTCCCGTCATGAAACTTCCGGCATCGCTGGCCAGCAGGAGCAACGGTCCGGAGAGTTCGTGCAGTGCACCGACCCTCTTCATCGGTATACGCTGGATCAGGACCTCTCCTGCCCCCGAGTTGAACTCCTTCTCGTTGATTTCGGTGACGAAGTAGCCCGGCGCGATGGCATTGACCCGGATGCCGTGTCGCACCCATTCGAGTGCCATCGCCTTCGTGAGATTCACCACAGCGCTTTTTGCGGCAATGTATGGCGCCAATGCCTTGCTCACGCGGAATCCCAGTATCGACGCAATATTCACGATGCTGCCCTGCTTCTTGCTGTCGATCATCGCAAGCGCGGCGGCCCTCGCTACCAGGAACACGCCTTTGAGGTTCGTGTCCAGCACAGCATCCCAGTCTTCCTCGCTGAGGTCCGTGAGGTAAGCCTGTCGCGCGATGCCGGCATTATTGACCACCACATCGGGCGCACCGACCTTTGCCAGCATTTTCTCGAAACATTTTCGCACCGATTTCGATTCGGTCACATCGAGATCGAGGCAGATGGCACTGCCTCCCTTGTCGATGATGGCCTCCGCGGTTTGTTCGAGTTTTTCGCGGCGCCGCGCCGCCAGCACCACCGTTGCACCAGCGTCGGCTAATGTCGTGGCGAAGTGTCGACCCAGCCCGGAACCGGCACCGGTCACCAAAGCCACCTTGTTGTCGAGTCTGAAATTGATCAAGTCGCCTCCTGTTTGCGCGCTCACGCGTTCTCGGCGTGCCGCATGCGTGGCTGGCGTTTGTACGTTCCGCTGGCGGTTGCGCAAAGCCGCTTGTTATCCGGATCGATCAAGCGGGACTGTGCAAAGAAAAGCGTGTTGGTCATTCGGATCAGTTCGCCCTCCGCGATAACCTTGTCTGCGCGATGCGGCGCCATGAAATTGCAATTCAGGTTCACGGTAACGGACACGACTTCGTTCGATACGCCGTAACTGCCTGCTACTGCGCCGGCAATATCGAGCAGCGAGGAGATGATGCCGCCGTGCAGGAAACCTACCGTGTTGCGGTGTTCGCTGCGTACCGGCATCTCGAGCCTGGCAAATCCTTCCCTCCAGCTGGTCAGCCGAAATCCGAGAAATTCGAGATAAGTCCCCTTGTAAAGGGCGGGTTGGGCGAAAAAGTTGTCGGGTAATGGTTCGGTCATCTGGCATTGGCTCCTGCTCGGCGGAGCGGAATATAGCACCGTCAACGGCGCCAGAATCGAGTGGTGGCAATTTTTTCTGTCGAGTTGTCAATTTCCGCCAGAACCGGACCACCGAACTACATGTTTCGCCGATACTCACCGCCGACTTCATACAGTGCGGAGGAAATCTGCCCCAATGAATTTGACTTAACCGTGTTCATAAGTTCCGCGAAAACATTGCCTCGCGATCTTGCAACTTTCTGCAAGGCATCGGCGGCCTGGCGACTCTCCGCTGCGTGCGTTTGCTGAAACTGGCGCACGTGACGAATCTGATCGTCTTTCTCTGAATCCGACGAGCGGATCAGTTCGAGCTTGTGCACTTCATCTTCCTGTCCCTGCTTCGGCAGGAAGGTATTGACGCCAATCAGCGGGTACGATCCGTCGTGCTTCTTGCTTTCGTAGTACAGGCTTTCTTCCTGGATCTTGCCGCGCTGGTACATCGTGTCCATGGCCCCCAGCACACCGCCTCGTTCTGATATGCGCTCGAATTCCTGGTAGACCGCTTCTTCCACCAGGTCCGTCAGCTCCTCGATGATGAACGATCCCTGCCAAGGGTTCTCGCAGTAATTCAGTCCCAATTCACGGGAAATGATGAGCTGAATTGCTACGGCGCGACGCACGGACTGCTCGGTCGGCGTCGTTATGGCCTCGTCGAATGCATTCGTGTGCAGACTGTTGCAATTGTCGAACAGGGCATACAGCGCCTGCAGCGTCGTGCGGATGTCATTGAAGCTGATTTCCTGTGCATGCAGACTGCGGCCCGACGTTTGAATGTGATACTTCAGCATCTGGCTGCGCGGACTGGCACCGTAACGCTCGCGCATGGCACGTGCCCAGATTCTGCGCGCCACCCTGCCGATGACCGAATACTCCGGGTCCATGCCATTGGAGAAAAAGAAACTCAGGTTGGGTGCGAACTCATCGATGGCCATGCCCCGTGCCAGGTAATACTCGACAATCGTGAAGCCGTTCGACAGCGTGAACGCCAGCTGGCTGATCGGGTTCGCGCCAGCCTCGGCGATGTGGTAGCCGCTGATCGAAACGCTGTAGTAATTACGCACGTTGTTCTCGATGAAGAATTGCTGCACATCACCCATCATCTTCATGGCAAATTCGGTGGAGAAGATACAGGTGTTCTGCGCCTGGTCTTCTTTCAGGATATCGGCCTGCACCGTGCCACGCACGGAGGCGAGCGTCTTCTTCCTGATCGACTCGTAGACTTCCGGCGCCACCAGCTTGTCGCCGGAAATACCCAGCAGCGCGAGTCCCAGCCCGTCGTTTCCAGGCGGCAGCTCACCGATGTAACGGGGCCGGTCCTTGCCCTTGAAATACGCGTCGATCTTCTTCTCGGCCGCGCCCCATCCGCCGGACTCCCTGAGATGTTTCTCGACCTGCTGATCGATCGCCGTGTTCATGAAGAACGCCAGGATCATCGGCGCCGGCCCGTTGATGGTCATCGAAACGCTGGTGGTCGGTGAACAAAGATCGAACCCGGAATAGAGTTTTTTCATGTCATCGACGGACGCTATCGAGACACCGGAATTTCCCACTTTGCCGTAGATGTCCGGCCGTTCGTGCGGGTTCTCGCCATACAGCGTTACGGAATCGAAAGCGGTGGAAAGCCGTGCTGCATCCTGGCCGCGGGACAGGTAATGAAAGCGCCGGTTGGTACGCTCCGGCGTGCCTTCGCCGGCGAACATTCGCGTCGGGTCTTCGCCGAGACGCCGGTAAGGATAGACGCCGCCGGTATACGGATAGCCGCCCGGCAGGTTCTCTTTCATCAGGAAGGTCAGCAGCTCGCCCCAGTCGCGGTATTTCGGCGCTGCAATTTTCGGGATTTTCTGATGGCTCAGCGATTCGCTATAGTTCGATCCGCGAATCTCGCGACCGCGTACTTCATAGGTGTACTCCGCAGAGCGCACCGCCTGCTTTCGCGAGGGCCAGTTCTTCAACAGCGACAGTGCCTCGCTGCCGAGGTCGTCCAGTGCTGCCTGGTAGCGTTGCCGCAGGACCATCAGGGACCTGTCGCTCCCGTCAGTCAGCGCCGGCGTTGTGAAGCCTTCGAATTCCGCCGGCAACTGCGGATCATCGAGTGCCCGCAACGCCTCGTAACAGTGCTGCATGCGGCTCGCCGTTTCTGCAAGCCTTGTCACCGACTGGTTGATCTCTCGCCCCTGTTCGCTGATTTCCGCGAGGTAGCGAATGCGGTTACCGGGGATGACCGCCATCGCACGCGGTTCCTTCACCGAAACATCGATATCCGGCGTCCACTTGTCTATCGGATAGCCCTGTTTCTTCGCCACGCGCTGGCACAGCTGATAGAACATCCAGCTTATGCCGGGGTCGTTGAACTGGCTCGCGATGGTCGGGTAGACGGGTATGTCGCTGTCGGCCGTCTTGAAGCGTACGTGATTGCGTTTCCATTGCTTGCGAACGTCACGAAGCGCATCTTCCGCGCCGCGCTTGTCGTACTTGTTCAGCACGATCAGGTCGGCAAAATCGAGCATGTCGATTTTCTCGAGCTGGCTTGCTGCACCGTAGTCGCTGGTCATGACGTACACCGAGAAATCGACCATGTCGACAATCTCGCTGTCGCTTTGCCCGATGCCGGCCGTTTCGACCAGGATCAGATCAAAGCCCAAAGACTTCAGGAAAAGTATCTGGTCCGCCAGCATTTCGCTGGTCGCAAGGTGTTGCCGGCGCGTTGCAATGGACCGCATGTAGATCCGGTCCGAGCGCAGTGAATTCATGCGTATGCGATCGCCAAGCAGCGCACCGCCGGTGCGGCGTCGTGTCGGATCCACGGCAAGCACGGCGATGCGCTTATCCGGAAAACTCGCGAGGAACCGGTTCAGGATTTCATCCGTGACGCTGCTCTTTCCGGCGCCGCCGGTACCGGTGATGCCGATGACCGGTGCCTTGCCGGAGCGTACCTGCCAGGCTTTGCGCAGGCTCGAAAGTTTTGCCTCGCTGAACACGCCCTCCTCGATGGCCGACATCGTGGACGCGATCTCGATATTTTTCTGCGGCGCCGAGACTTTCGGCAGTCGCGTTTCGACGCGATCCTTTTCAGTGCGCTTGACCAGGTCACCGATCATTTCGTCAAGACCCATCGACATCCCGTCGTGCGGGTGGTAGATGCGTTCGACTCCGTACTCCATCAAGGCACGGATTTCATCCGGGGTGATGGTGCCACCACCGCCGCCGAACACCTTGATGTGCGGTGCACCCAGTTCCTTGAGCCGGTCGACCATGTAACGGAAAAATTCGTTGTGCCCGCCCTGGTAGGAACTGACCGCAATGCCATCGGCATCTTCCTGGATCGCGGCCTGCACGATCTCCTCCACGCTGCGGTTGTGCCCGAGGTGTATGACTTCGGCGCCTTTTGCCTGGATCAGCCGGCGCATGATGTTGATGGCTGCGTCGTGGCCATCGAACAGGGACGCCGCGGTCACAAAGCGTAGCGGCGGCTTTTCCATCTTGCCGGTAAGGCCCGGCAGTTCACTGGCGGCGGTGCTCATTGGCGTCACCTTCTTAGCGACTTGCGCCGAAAAAACCCGCGGTTTCGGGGCTTTTTCTTATAAATATCAAATGTTTCTGAGATTGCAAAAATTCTAATCAGGATTAAAATAATGCAAGGAAACGCGGAAAACAAGTGTCCGCCCGGGAGTTTCGAATGGCCATCGCAGTCGACGCCACACGATTTCAGTTTCAACGCGACCGGATTTTGCGCGCGGCGGCGGCTTGCTTCAATCAGAAGGGCTACAGCGGCACATCCTTAAAGGATGTCGCCCGCCAGCTCGGCCTGACCGATGCGGCGCTCTATTACTATGTGCGGAACAAGGAAGAACTGGTCTACCAGTGTTACCTGCGTGCCGCCGACCTCGGCAGGCGCGCCATGGAAAGGGCCCGCGCGTCGGGTGGCAACGGCTTCGAGCAGGCCTTCCTGTACATACGCAACCATGTCGAGATCATGGTCGGCGACGCCGGGCCGGTTGCCATCATGAGCGAGGTGCCGTCGCTGAAACCGGCGCATCGCAACGAGATCCTGGCGATATCGCGCCGTCACAGTGTTGCTTTCGAGGAAATTCTATCGAACGGGTTACGCGACGGGAGCATTGCCGATTGTGACGTGCGCATGACCGGCAATGCCGTGATGGGGGCCATCAACTGGATTCCCAAATGGTTTCACGGCGATCCGGCTGTGGCGACGCAGGTATTGGAGACTTTCCCCGATGTACTTACCCGGGGTTTGAGGAAAACGTCAGGGTAACTCGAGCGAGGCGATGACCTTTTTCATGTCGTCTTCGAGTCCCTGCACCAGCGGGTCACGGTCACTCGTATCGATGTCGATGATTTCGACATTGGTTTTGAGGTACGCCAATCGCGTCTGCAGTCTTTCCTCGACTTCCTGGTAAAAGCGCTCGTTCGCTGCACCGCTGCCGGACATATCGATGACCGTGAGCGGGCCCGATGTGGCCCCGGGGATGCGCGTCCCGGTACGGGCCTTCAGAATACTTAGGTCGTCCAGTATCAGGTCCAGCAGTATCCGGTTGTCGCCCATCTTCTTCCACAACTCGGCAAATACGCGGCTCGATTCGGCAATTTCTTCGGCAGTCAGCTTCGCCGAGAGAGAATCGCGGGCCTCTACCAGCGCCGGCGCCCCGCGTTCGGCCGCCAGCCGGTACCACGCGAGTGCCCGCGCACTATTCGGCGACGTACCCTGGCCGTTCAGGTGCATATAACCGATCGTGTACTGCGCGTATTTGTCGCCCTTCGGCGCCAGGTCTTCCTCGAAAATCATCAGCGCGCGCGCGAATTCACCTTGCTGGTAAAGTTCCTCTACACGCTCCTGAGTACGCATTGTGCGCTCGTCGAGTGGAGCGCCGGGAAACTGTTTGTAGGCTTCGCCGGCCAGCACAAGGCAACTGGCAAAACCGAGGAGCACAGCCAGAAATGGTGTTCGGATTTTCAAATGTGTCTCAACCGTCAATGAGCAGTATCACTGAGTCCCGGCGACCTCTGCGGATCACTCGGCACTCACTCTGTTTAGGAGTCACTCAGCCCGGAACAAGTTCCATTCCAACCGTGGTGATTTTACAACCCGAAGTACCGGATTTCATGTGTCCGTATCACGGTATTCTGCCGTCCTGCCATCAAGATTCGCCTTTACGGCTTCCTGCTGGTTGGGCGATCCAATCAAGGCCATCTGCAATCGCGCTTCGGTTTTCAGCGCATCGGCCGGCGGTTGAGACCAAGCCATTGTGGTCAGCTGCTTGATGGCGCGGATCGCATCGGGAGACCTGGCGGCAATTTCAGCACCGAGCTCCAGAGCCGACTCGAAAGGCTTGTCCCTGACAGCGGTTATAAGGCCAAGTTGTAGCGCTTCCTGACCGCTGACGATCCGGCCGCTGTAGGCAAGCTCGCGCACCCGATCGACCGGCATGACATCTCTTAGCGTGACCGATATTCCCATATCCGGCACCAGTCCCCATTTGATCTCCATGATCGACAGCCTTGCGTCCGCATGCGCGTAGCGGATGTCCGCGCCCGCCGCAATCTGCAATCCGGCGCCGAAGCAATAGCCCTCGATCGCCGCAATCACCGGTACCGCCAGCTCTTTCCAGACGTACGCGGCGCCCTGGTAAAAATTGGCCGGCGATTGCCCTTGCGGCCGCATGCGTTCCGCACTCGCAATCCCTACAGCGGAACCCTGGAATGCGGCAATGTCGATGCCTGCGCAAAAATTGCCGCCGGCACCGTGCAGCACGACTGCCCTTACCGCAGGGTTCGCCCGGATACTCTCACCGGCGCGCGTCAATGCCTCGAACATGCCGGCATCGGCCGCGTTCTTCTTCTCCGGTCGATTCAGCGTCACGATGGCGACGTGGTCGTTGACTGCAAGGCTTACACGTTCACTCATGGCCGACTCCTGTGCGCGCCAAACGACTCAGGCCGCCAGCGTGCACTTGCCGTTGTTGATCACCACGACATTCCGCTCTTTGACGAGGCATCGAAACGAAATCACATTCCGGTCCTGCCACATTTCGGTTGTCAGCACATCGCCCGGGTACACCGGCGCGGAAAAACGCACGTCGAAACCGTTGACCAGTGTGTAATCGTAATCGCAGATGGTCTTCAGGATCGCGCGGCAGGCGATGCCGGCGGTGCATCGTCCGTGCATGATCGGTTCGCGAAACCCGGCGTTGCTGGCAATCACCGGATCAGAATGCAAGGGATTGAGATCGCCGGACAGGCGAAACAGCAATGCCTGGTCGCGCCGCGTCGCAATATCACAACTGAGATCGGCCTCGCGCTTCGGCAAGCGATGCGGCAGCGGTCCGGCACCCGGCGGTCCGCCAAAACCGCCGTCGCCACGCGCAATCAGGGTGCTGGTCAGGGTGAACACCACGGTGTCGTCTTTTGCCAGTCGGACTTCCGCCTCGACCAGGATCTTCGCACCCCGCTCCGCGCCTTTGTCGTAGACCGCCACGACCCGGCGGTTGGCAAGCAGCTCCGCCGACGGTGGCAACGGACGATACAGCTCGAGTCGCTGCTCGCCGTGCAAGACCTGCGAGTAGTCCCAGCCGCAGCCGTCAAGGAAAGTGTGCGGCAACAGCATGCTGGCCATGGTCGGCACGGTTTGCAGGCCATTGCCTTCGTAAACGTAGGGCAGCTCCTTGCGGTCCAGCGGGTTGGTGCCGAAGCCTATGCCGAGCGCATACAGCATCGCATCGCTCTGCGTGTAGCCGCACGGTATGTCGTACATGCGGATTGCCATGAGTTTTTCGTAGTTGATTGGCATGCTGTATCGGCGCAGACCAGACGCTGCAAGGGTGCCCGGGCGAGTGCTGAAGTGAGCGGAGTTTAGGGTGGTACCGTGACAGCGGCAAGCTGTAATAGGATTGGACTCATGAATTCCACTTCGACACC
>JAHKKM010000082.1 GCA_020027645.1 Pseudomonadota bacterium | reverse complement strand
CAGGATCTCGAGCCGACGTACCATGACGCGGGCCAATGGTACTGGCTGCGAACTGCGGCACTCCGCGATCCGGACTTTCGCATCCTTGGCCCGACCGCCATGCCGGTCGTGCTCGACGCACTCGAGGCCCAGGATATCGACACGGAGCAGGACTGGAATCTTGCCGAGGCGAAGTATCAACTGTTGCTGAGAGGACGTTCGCGATGAACAGTTTTTCAACACCCCAGGAACAGTTCTGGGCCGGTCAATTCGGCGATGACTACACCGACCGCAATACCGGTGCGCGCTGGGTAGCCAGCAACCTGGCATTGTTCAGCCGCATACTTGCCGCGACCGTCGGAGTGCGCTCGGTAATCGAGTTCGGCGCAAACCGCGGCCTGAACCTGCTCGCGCTTCGCCAATTGCTGCCGGATGCCCGTCTGTCAGCGGTCGAAATCAACGCGAAGGCGGTCGAGGCCCTGCGGCAGTTTTCCTGGCTGGATGTTACGCATGCCTCACTGCTCGACTTCAAGCCGGCGGCGCAGAGTGACCTGGTGCTGGTCAAAGGCGTGCTGATCCACCTGAATCCCGAGGTTCTTGCCAGCGTTTACGAACTGCTGCGCGCAGCCAGTTCCCGGTATATCTGCATCGTGGAATACTACAATCCGTCGCCGGTTACGATTCCGTACCGGGGTCACACAGACCGTTTGTTCAAGCGGGATTTTGCCGGGGAGGTACTGGCCAGGTACCCGGACCTCAGGCTGCTGGACTATGGCTTTGTGTACCACGGCGATCCGAATTTTCCCCAGGATGACCTGACCTGGTTCCTGCTGGAGAAACGATTCTTAGCGATGGGGCCCTGAGCGACGTGACATCATGGCCCATCCGTTAAGGACTGCCGAGGAATTGCTGATCCGCGCCGCGGCGAGCGGCATCGTGCCGGCAAGCTGGTTCATCACGCTGCCCGACCCGGCGACCTTGTCAGCGCGCACCGGCACGCTGTCGATCGAGATCGTCAGTCATTGCTGGAACTACGCACACCTGCTCGTATACCAGCTCAGTTCACTGGTGAATTTCCCGCCCACCGGGGCTACCGTGACAATGACCGTCCTGCACGCGCCAGAGGACGAGAAGACCCGAACCCTGCTGGCGTTTTTCGCCGCGATCCAGGTACCGGGTGTGACCTGGAACTGGGTTGAGTTACCACGGCAGGAACTCTTTCGGCGCGGCATCGGGCGGAACCGCATTGCCCGGCACACCAGGGCAGACTGGGTGTGGTTCACCGATTGCGACACCGTTTTTCATCGCGGTTGCCTGGATGGTCTGGCCGCCGAATTGCAGGGCCGTCGCGACCGCATGACTTATCCTCGCGGCGAACATATAACTTCCTTGCTGGACGAAAACGACCCGCTGCTTGCAACGAAGCGTTATGAGCCACGTGTACTGGACATCGACACCGGGAAATTCGAATTTCGAACGCTGCGCCACGCGACCGGACCGTACCAGATCGTTCACGGCGACATGGCCCGCGCCTGTGGCTATTGCGAACAGCTGAAGTTTTTCCAGCGACCTGTCGAGCGATGGTCCAAGGCTTACGAAGACAGGTCGTTCCGCTGGTTGATGGGTACCGGGGGTGTGCCGCTGGATGTGCCGGGTGTGTATCGCATCCGGCACCAGCATAAAGGCCGCTACGGAGACAACCGTTTGCAGGCCCGGATCCGCAGCAAGATCCGGCGCATGCAAGAAAAGACATAGAGAACCTCAGCGCAGCCTTGTTCGCATCACAAGACAACAATTCCTGAAACGTTGCCGCTCTTGCGCTTACTTCGTTATGGATATGACGAATAATTCTTAGATTGGTCGTTCATTAGTGCCCGGCCACGGCTGCAAAAATCATCTTTTGCCCTGTTCTCGATGACCGCATCCGCTGGTTCCCAAGCTGGTTCGGATGCTGCTCTTCACAGTCGGGGCAGCGCCCTCCAGCGGATGCCCTTCGCAAGTTCATGATTTGTGCCTCTTTCCGGCCGCTCACCGGCCGTTTGAGTGCTGTGGCTCTTCTGCTACAACCAGTCAACGCATATGCGGCGGCGCCGACATCGCGATTTGGAATTTGTTCCCCATCCTGTTGATTTCCCTGCCTGCGACGCCTGACGTTCCGCACTTCACATTCCAAAACAGTATCAGCAGGGCCTGCACGCGTCTGTAGGATTTTTGCTACGACCAGAGCGGATCGGGGGGATTTCTTTGGCAGCACCGGGCGGTTTCCGGGCGCCCCGCGAACGCTCGCGACGAAACACTCAACCCTGTGGAAACGACGCGGGGATCTGCCACAGCAGGTCAATCTGCGACTCAATTGGAGAAAGTGCATGAACAGAAATATCGCGACAAATGAAGCGATTCGCCAGGCAATCCGACGGGCTTTGTATGTCGGCGCCATGGCAACGGCTGTCGGCTACACGACGACCGTCGGCGCGCAGGAGGTGCCAACAGATATTGAAGAGATCACGGTGACCGGCACGCGCATTACCGTTCCGGGAGTGGAATCATCCAGTCCCATTTACTCAGTTGACAGTCTCGAAATCGAACGCCAGCAGCAACCGGAAGTGGAAAGAATCCTGCGGCTGCTGCCGATCACCAAGCCGGACGACGGCCAGAACGTGAATAACGGCACTGTCGGCGTTGCAACTGTCGACATGCGCGGCCTCGGTTCGCAGCGCAACCTGGTGCTCATCGACGGCAAGCGGCTTACGCCATACAACACCAATGGCATCATCGACACATCTACTATCCCGACGGCGCTGATCGACCGGATTGATATCGTCACCGGCGGCGCTTCGGCCGTTTACGGCTCGGACGCTATCTCGGGAGCGCTCAACTTCATCATGAAGCGCGATTTCGAGGGTGTCGACCTGCGCGGTTACTACACCGTTACTGACGAGAACGACGGCGGCATCCGCAACCTGGCGCTGACTGTCGGCTCGAATGTTGCTGACGGGCGCGGCAACGTAGTAGTGAACCTCAACTGGAGCGATCGGGAGGCGGTGCTGCTCGGTGATCGGCCACTGGGTCTCATTGGCATCGAAACCGAAACCGGCGCCGGTTACGCCGAATACCTGGCAGGCCAGGGCCCGACACCAGCTCCGGCTGGTTGCGGTGGACCGGGCTCAGTTGCTACAGGCGGCTCGACGACAACCTTGCCAACTCGTGTCGCAATCGCCGGCGGCACACAGCCACTCGGCCAGTTCCGGGACGACGGCACGCTGGCAGGCGATTGCAGCGTGTTCAATTTCAACCCCTTCAATTACTACCAGACGCCGATGGAGAGATTTGGCGGCAGTGCGCTGGGTTATTTCGAGATCAACGAACACGCGGAAGTCTATACACGCATCAACTTCAGCTCGACCAGTGTGCGTCAACAAATTGCGCCGTCGGGCATTTTCGGTACGACGTTCTTTACGCCGTTGGCAAACCCGCTGATGACCGACCAGGCCCGCAACCTCATCATTGCGCAGGCCGAAGCGGACCGTGCGCTTGGCAATATCAACGTCGCCAACACACCGGACCCGGGCAGCCCCGGAGATTTTCTGTTCGAAAACTGGCGTGACTTGAATGGCAACGGCGTTGTCGATGCCGCAGACGATCTGCTGATTTCATACCGTCGCCGCACGGTCGAGTTCGGCGAACGCTCTACAGGCTACGACAATAACGCATTCCAGCTCGTTCTGGGAACGCGTGGAACGCTGGTCGGTGAATGGGACTACGACGTATCGTTCCAGCACGGCGAATCGGATCGTACAACCATCAGTGCCGGATATACCAATGTCGCAAACATCGCAAACGCTGTTAACTCCGTCGATGGCGTGACCTGCCGCACGGGTGGCGCAGCCTGCGTGCCAATCGATTTGTTCGGTGGTTACGGGTCGATCACGCCGGCAATGGCTGCTTACTCGAGCGCTACCGCGATCGAGCAACAGAATTACCAGCAGACCATTTACTCAGGTTCTGTCAGTGGTCCCATCGATGCGCTGCAGATCCCCTGGGCAGATTCGCCGCTGGTAGTCAGTGTCGGCAGCGAGTACCGCGAGGAGTCCGGCACCAGAACCCCTGATGAGTGCCTGAAACTTGCGCCGGACAGTTGCCTTGGCGGCGCCGGTGGCAACCTGTTGCCGGTTGCGGGCGGCTTCGATGTAACCGAGTTCTTCGGTGAGGCCATCATCCCGATTGTCAGTGGCAAGACCGGCATGCAACAGCTGGATTTCGAACTGGGCTTCCGTGCCTCGGACTACAACCCGAGCGGCTCGAACGAAACCTGGAAAGCGGGATTCAGCTACCGCCCGGTTGAATCATTGCGCTTCCGCGCGATGATGCAGCAAGCCGTGCGGGCGCCGAACGTCGGGGAACTGGCAGCACCCAATGTCACTGCGCTGAGAAACGCGACGGAGGACCCGTGCTCGATCGCCAATGCCGGTGATATCGACGCAACCCTGCAACAGCGGTGTATCGACACCGGCATGACGGCTGGCCAGGTCGGCGCTGTTGAAGACATCGTTTCCGGACAGGTCAACACTTTCGAAGGCACGGACCTGCAGCGATTGCCGGAGCCTGAAACGGCGGACACGATGACTGTCGGTTTCGTCTTTACGCCGGACTTCGAACTCGGACCGATGAATGGACTGGTGCTCTCGGTCGACTATTACGACATCGACATCGAGGACATCATCGGCATCTTCGGCGCACAGGAAGTGCTCGACGGCTGCTATGTCGCAGGCGTGCAATCCGAGTGCGACAAGATAGTACGTATCGGCGGCACGCTGACACTGCCAGGTTCGGGTGTTGAACTCTTCACCACCAACCTCGTCAGTCTGCAGGCGGAAGGTGTCGAAGTCGGCTTGACCATGGGAGTCGATCTCGAAAGCTGGGGCGACCTGCAAATCTCGGCCAACTACAACCAGTACCTGACACAGGAGCAGCAAAGCGCTACGTTCATTTCGCCCACGGACTGCCTGGGGCATTTTGGAACGACTTGTGAAGGCCCGCTGCCCGAGGCACGCTGGATCCAGAGAACGACCTGGAATTTCAAGGACGACTTCTCCGTATCCTACCTGTGGCGCCATATCGGCTCGGTCTCGGTTGAAACCGCTGCAGTTGCCGCCACGTTTGCAGACTTCAGGAATATCGGTGCACAGGACTACTTCGACCTGACAGGCTCCTGGCAGGTAACGGATGAGATCAATATCAGTGCCTCGATCCTGAACCTGCTGAACCAGGATCCGCCTGTGGTCGGTAATGAGGCCGCAGATACTTCGTCAAACAGTGGCAACACCTTCCCCAGCATGTACGACACCCTGGGGTCGGTCTATACGCTGGGCTTCAAGTACGCGTTCTGAAAATAACGGTAATACAATCTACGGCGGGCTTCGGCCCGCCGTTTTTTTGGAACCAAAGCGCGGACACGGTGGTCTTCGATCAGGAGCGTCGTTGAAAGATCGGGGCCCAATTCCAATGAAGAGTAATGTCACTGAACTGGTGCAGGCTGCCGGGAGATCAGCAGCAGCCGGCAACTGGCAGCAGGCAGAAGACCACTGGCGGCAGGTCATAGTAATCGAGCCGTCGCATCCGCAGGCACTTTGCAGCCTCGGAATTCATGCACTGCAACGCGGCGACGTCGACTCGGCCCTGGAGTTTCTCGAGTCGTCCAGGTCAGCAGCACCCGGCGATACGCTGACCCTGATGACAATTGCTGCAGCTCATCGTCAGCGTGGCAACGTGGCCGCCGAACGGGAAGCCATAGATGCTGTGCTGGATTCCAACAACAATTTCGTTCCTGCTTTGCTCCTGAAGGGAGACTGGATGGAGCGCAATTCCACGGCCGCAGCGGCGGCTGCCATGTACAAGGCGGCGTTGGCGATTTCCCCGACCGAAGCAGACTGGCCGGCGGACTTCAGGGAGCGCCTGTTGTATGCGCGGAATTTCGTCGCCCGTCACTCTGCGGCACTGTTTCAACACCTGAACTCGACCTTGGTGAATGAATTGCAGCAATTAGCCGGCGGTCTCGCTCCGCGTTGGCGAGAGGCAGTATCGATCCGGGCCGGAATGTCCCGGCCTTTTGTTTCGCAATCGAACCAGCTGCATGTTCCGCGACTTCCGGCAATCCCGTTTTACGATCGCAGCGCTTTTCCTTTCCTGGCTGCGCTGGAAGCAAAAACCGACACGATTCGCGCTGAGCTGGCACAGCTCATCGCAGAACATAGCGACAGTTTCGAGCCATACATTGCCTACAAGAGCGGCGACCCGGTGCACCAGTGGAGCAAGCTCAACCATTCCAAAGACTGGGGCGCGTGTCATCTGTGGCGAGGCGGTGTCGCTTGTGAGGACAACCTGAAACATTGTCCTGAAACCGCGAAAGTACTTCGTACGCTGCCACTTGCCGATATCGACGGATTGTGCCCGAATGTTTTTTTCTCCTCGCTGCAACCGCACACGCATATCCCGTCCCATTACGGAGAAAGTAATGCGCGGCTGATCGCGCATCTGCCGCTGCTGGTTCCGCCGGGATGCAAGTTGCGCGTCGGCTTTGAGGAACGCGAATGGAAGGTCGGTGAGGTCCTGGTATTCGATGACACGGTGCAGCACGAAGCCGTCAATAACAGCGACGATCTGCGCGTGGTGCTGATCTTCGATCTGTGGAATCCGCTGCTGAGCGAGGCCGAGCGCAGGCTGACCAGCCGGCTCGCTGCGGCGATGCGGCGGTTTTCTGGCCTGGCCCCGGCATAACACCGATACAACGACGATATGCACAGTTGTTATCGTTCCCGAGGAAGTGAGGACTTTCGCTGAACTGTCATCAATCCGAAGACTCAAAGCGGAAGGCATTCCAGTGATCTGACATGCCGGGGGATCTTCAATGACGATTCGCTTTCGCCTGAACGGCGCAGAACTCCAGTTCGATGGCGCGACAGACATGCCGTTGCTCTGGTACCTGCGCGATTACGCAGGGCTGACAGGCACCAAGTTCGGCTGCGGCATCGCCGCCTGTGGCGCCTGCACCGTGCACGTCGACGGCGGGGCCCTTCGGTCCTGTGTCCTGCCCATGCAAGCGTTGGCCGGCAAGGACATCCGGACGATCGAGGATCTCGGTGCCAATGGACTGCACGCGGTGCAGCGGGCCTGGATCCAGGAAGACGTGCCGCAATGCGGCTATTGCCAGTCCGGTCAGATCATGGCGGCCGCGGATCTGTTGACGCGCATACCGCAACCCACCGATAGCGATATCGCAACCATCACCAACATCTGCCGTTGCGGTACCTACCCGCGCATACGCAAGGCGATACACCGTGCCGCCGCGATCCTGAAAGAGGAATCCACGGCATGAACGCACTATCGCCCAGATCGCTCCTGAAAGAGGAATGCCCGGCATGAACGAACTATCCCGAAGATCGTTCCTGAAAGTGTCCGCAACCGCGCTCGGCGGACTACTGCTCGATGTGAATTTTGGCGGCCGCGCTGCTGCATTTGCCGATCGGGGACAGGGACCCTGGGTCTTTGTCCGCATTGATCCTGGCCAGCCGATCGTGATCGGCGCCCGCACAGCGGAAATCGGCCAGGGCGTCAAAACCTCCTTGCCAATGCTGATCGCCGAGGAACTCGATGTCGCCTGGGAACAAGTGCGCGTCGAGCAGCTGCCATACGGTCTGATCGCGGCGGACAACGAGCTCGGACTGGATGGCAAGTACGGGGCGCAAGGCGCCGGTGGCAGCACCAGCATCCCGGACAGTTTCATCGAACTGCGCCAGGTGGGTGCCAAATTGAGACGCGTGCTAATGGACGCTGCTGCAGAACGGTGGCAGATACCGCGCGAAAACCTGCTGACAGACCGCGGGCGGGTGTTGCATCCGGATGGCCGTACGCTGCCCTATGCAGACCTTGCGGCACGTGCCATGGAACTGCCACTTGCCAAAGAAGACGTGCCACTGAAAGCAAGCAGCGAGTTTCGCGTGATAGGCAAGGCAACCCGCGTCGCCGATTGCGAAGAAATCGTCACCGGAAAAACTGCCTTCGGCATCGATGCGCGTCTCGACAATGCACTGGTCGCACTGATTGCACGCTGTCCGTATTTCGAAGGCGATATCGAGTCCCTGGACGACTCGGCTGCGCTTGCCGTACCGGGGGTCCGCAAGGTCATCCGGATACCGGCGCCGGACCCTGTGAAAGGGCTGATCAACCACCTGGCCGCCGGGGTAGCGGTGGTCGCGGACGACACCTGGGCAGCGAAAAAAGGCCGCGACGCACTGAAGATCGCCTGGTCGCCGGGACCGTGGAGCAAGGACTCGAGCGCTGCGCTCGAACAGAAGGCATTGCAGGCACTGGACAATACTGGCGATTCCGCAAGACGGGACGGCGACTTTGCAGCAGCTCGCAGCAGCGCCTCGCGCGTGCTCGAGGCGGACTACCACATGCCGTTTCTCGCGCATTGCACCATGGAACCGCAGAACGCCCTGCTCGATCTGCGTGAAGACCGTGCACTTCTGATTGCCTCCATGCAGTCTCCGGGTGGTGCGTCGCGAATGATCAATTCGATGACTGGAATCGATCGTCTGAAAATCGACATTCGCATGCCGCGTTCCGGCGGCGGCTTCGGGCGACGGCTGGAAAACGATTTCGTAGCAGAAGCAGTGCACGTTGCGAAAGCCCTGAAAGCACCGGTGCGCCTCATCTGGACCCGCGAAGACGACATGCAGAACGACTGGTACCGCCCCTCAGGCGTGCATCGCCTGTCGGCAACACTCGATGCACAGAATGCACTCACCGGCTGGTCGCACAGGGCGGCGGCCAGCGACCGCCGATTCCGTTTGCCCGAGCGCGCGGACTCGCCTTCCTGGTTGGGTTGCCTCGATCCGGATGCATTCCCCGCCGGCTGTGTCGACAATTTTGCAGCTGAATTCATTCCTCTCGAGTTCGGTTTGCCCCGCGGCTGGTGGCGCGGACCCCTGCCGAGTTTCACTGCGTTTGCGATTCAGAGTTTCATTGACGAAGTCGCGGTTGCAAGCGCTCAGGATCCACTCGCATTCCGCCTGAAACTGCTTGGTCAATCGAGAGAAATGCCCTACAGCGAACATGGCGGTCCGACCATTCATACGGGGCGGCTCGCCAACGTGTTGACTCGCGCTGCGACGGAAATTGGCTACGGGGAAAAACCACTGCCGCAAGGACACGGCATCGGCCTTGCCATGCATTTTGTGTTCGGCGGATATGCGGCGCACGCGATGCAGGTGTCGGTCGAGAACGGCCGTCCCGTCGTTCATCGCTGCGTGTGTGCGCTCGATGTCGGGCAGGTCGTGAATCCCCTCGGTGTCGAGGCGCAAATAATGGGCGCAACCATCGATGGATTGTCGACCGCGTTGAATCTTCAGATCACGGTAAAAGACGGACGGGTCGAGCAGGACAATTTTTCGAACTACCCGTTGCTCAGAATGGCCGAGGCGCCGGATGTCGAAGTACACATCCTGCGCACGGACTTCGCACCATCCGGGGCCGGTGAAATGGGGATACCGACTGTTGCACCGGCTCTGGCCAACGCGATTTATGCAGCGACCGGTAAACGCATCCGGCGATTGCCGATTGCGGATCAGCTGAAGGCATGATTAACAATGTTTCGAGCGATGAATGGCGTGATGATTTGCGAGATCGATCGTGAGGCCTAGGTACCGCTCGAGAAACTCAATCTGAGGCTGATCTGCAGCTGGCTTTCGGTCTTTTCGTCCTCCAGCCCGAAGTACTCCCATGCATCGCGGTAGGTTTCGATCTGCAGCCATTCAACGGCGAGGGTCGCGAAGTCTGATGCCCGGTACTGGTAGGCGAATGTCCACGCCTCTCCATACTCCGAGTTTTCATCCAGCGGATACGTGTCGTTTTCGCTCACGTCGAAAAGGTCGTAACGTACTGACAGGCGGTGCCGGTCGAGCGATTTGGTGAGTAGCAGGAATCCGCTGTAAAAGTCAGCATCGACCGCACGCACGCCCTGGTAGTACCAGCCCCAAACGGTCGATCCTTCCATCCATTGTGCGATCAGGCCGACATCGCCCGGCAGTGTCGCCTGTAAACCGACATGATCGAATTTCGTTCTCCAGCCGAACTGGCCGTCTTCGTAGGATTCGGGATCGGCACGATTGTCGTAATGCATGATGCGCAGCAGGAAGCGAGTGCCCACGACCCATTCGCCGTTGACGTAGTAACCGACGCGGTTGTCAATTTCGCGAAATGGGGCCAAGTATGGGTCCTGCATATCCGACCAGCCCTTCCAGGACAGCAGCGTACCTGCCGGGTCATTCAGGTAAAAAGCGGCTGCCTGCAACGACAGCGTGTGCGAACCTCCGAGGAACTCGGGCTTGCGTGATATCGAAAACTCGGTACCGAAGGTGCGAAATTCCTCTGCTATCCAGGTATTGGTTGCCGATGAGCTGATCGTGTAGGGACTGGACCAGCCCGGTCCGGTATTCTCCAGCGAGACACGCGGATAGAATGCGCCGAGTTTCAGCCGGTAACGATTCTCTGTAAGCGTCATCGGTCGCCATTCGAGGTAGGCCTCGCTGAAGTCCACTGTCGATCCAATGTCGTCGCTGTAGAGGAGCGCGACGGTATGCATGTCCAGCGTATCCGCCAGGCGCAGGCTGTAATCGGCATAGGCCTGACTCAACATCAATCCGTCGCTGTCACTGTCATAGCGCAACTTGCCCGCGGATCCCTCGGCCCATGACGGGTAGCCATTCGTATCGACGTAACTCAGATCAGCGCCGAGCTCCAGCCTGTAACGTGATGGCTCGTCTGCAGTCCCGAATTCCCCGGAGAGGAGCAACGCCATAGCGACCGGCAGTGTCAGTAGCCTGTCCATGCCAGTGCCTCTGTTTTTTCATCAAATGCCGGTCGAAGCGCCTTGCCCAACCGGAAATCCACCTGCTGCGCAGCATTTCCTGTCGGGACCAGCGCCTTGACCAATGCTTCCTCGCCATCACGAATACGCGGACTCCAGATGACAAGCTCCCCGTCGCTGTCGCCGGTCGTCAATTGCGCCTTGCCATTCTCGTCGGTGATGCCGAATACGGGTGTATCGACCACCAGGATGTAGCCGAGCATGTTGTCGTGAATATTGCAGCCGAGAATAACCAGGCCACTCTCGACGAACGTTACTGGCGGATGCGCGTCACCCTTGTAGATAGGCAACTTGAACTGATTGGGATGAGAGAAGGAATAGACATGGTGTGCCACCGTGTCACTGTTCGGAAATTGCACCGAAGTTCCTGTCTGCACGACCAGCACGTGCGGCACGAAGCGGGTATCAACCTGATCCATGACAGCCGTTGTGCCACTGATTGCCACCTGCCGCTCGCCGTCCGGCAAGCGCCAGTACACGGCGACACCGGCCACCGGCTTCGCATCGCGATCGACAACGCTGACTTCGACCGATGATGCAACAGCCTCGTTCGCCAGCGGCAACAGCAGCGCCGGCAACCATACAGCTGCCGTAACCAGCGGGAGCGCCTGCCATGACCTCATCGTAAAACT
This sequence comes from Pseudomonadota bacterium, assembly GCA_020027645.1. GTDB lineage: Bacteria > Pseudomonadota > Gammaproteobacteria > Steroidobacterales > Woeseiaceae > JAKEGN01. The sequence continues at coordinate 1,599 of JAHKKM010000082.1, read as the reverse complement.
GCTATTTTGCCCTTTGAAACAACAGTCTATGGCCTCCTTCCGGGCCTTATCCGTGACCCACCGCACACTCTATTTAACAGTATGTCTCTAGAATCGAACCAACTTCTGAATGTGCCGATCATGCACGCAGCCATTCGGCCGCCGGTGGCTCAGCACCGTCCGGCTGCCGCTGCGCATACGGTCTCTGAAACACAGCGGATGACACAGCGGATGACTTTGCGCACCAGCTTTCGCGGAAAACTTTTCCTGCTGACCATCGTGCCGCTGGCCGTGGCGCAGCTGGTCACCTTGTTTGCCGTAATGAACACCGTCGAGCAGGACGTCGACAGGCGTGCACGAGAGTCATTGCGAATTGGCGCGAACGTTGTCCAGGAGTACCTCTCCGGCCGTAGTGATCAACTTAAGACCAGTGTCGAGGTGCTGGCCGCGGATTTCGGATTGAAAGAGGCGGCAGCAACGGGTGACGCCGAAACCATTCGCTCCGTCCTTCGTAACCACAGCCAGCGTATTGGCGCCGATATCGGTTTGCTGCTGGATCTCGATGGCCGTGTGATTGCCGGCACGACAGCTGCGGCAGAGATTGCCGTGATTCCACTGCCGGCGCTTGCCGATGCCGAACAGGATGTCGCTTCACAACAATTTGCGACGGCTATTGGCGACATTTCATACCAGGCATTCGCCGTGCCATTGCGTGCACCCACGACGGTCGGCTGGGTGGTAGTCGGGTTTCGTATCGACGAAACGGTTGCCGAAAGATTTGCGGCACTGACCGGGCTCGATGTCGCGATCGTTGCTGCGACGGACACGCCGAAGGTGGTCGCCGGCACGCGCTTGCCGGACGAGGCTACCAAAAGCCCGGCGAGCCTGCTGGATCCGTCGAATCACTCCGGAGAGGTTTATCTGCTGGCCGATTTCGGCACCGACTACTTTGCACTCGGCACACCGTTCGTTGACGGCTATGCCGGTATCCAGGTGATCTTGTTGCGCTCGATAGAAGCAGCCATGGCACCGTATGTGGAGGCGCGCCGTGGCCTCGTCCTTTTCGCCGCGCTGCTGCTGGCTCTTGTTGCTGCGGCTGCTGCCTGGGTCTCGGGAAGCATTGCGAAGCCCTTACGCACGCTGGGTGATGCTGCAAGGCAAATGATAGCGGGCGAATACAATGTCTGCGTCTACATCCCGTCCAAGGATGAATTCGGTGAGCTCGCAACCAGTTTCAATTCGATGCGAACCGCCATAGCGGAACGCGAAGAGCGCATTTTTCACCAGGCATCACACGATCCACTGACCGACCTTCCGAACCGCAGCAAGGTCATCAGTCAACTTGCTGCGGCAATCGAATCCAACCGGTCCGGTTCGATCGCCGTGCTTTCGATCCGGCTGTCGCGAATGAGCGAGATTTCATCGACTCTCGGGCACAGCGCATCCGACGAACTGATAAATCTCGCTGCCAGGCACCTGCGGGTCAATCTTGAGTCCGGCGACATCCTTGGTCATGTCGGCACCAATGAGTTTGTGGTGGTACTGCCGAACAGCAGCCTGGAAGACGCGCAGGCCGGAGCTGAGAAAATCGAGAGCATTCTCGGCACGGGCGTGACGCTG
>JAHKKM010000257.1 GCA_020027645.1 Pseudomonadota bacterium | reverse complement strand
AAGTGCCCCGTGCTGTAGCTCGGGCGCAAGGACAGCCCTTTGCGGTAGTCCGCCTCCGCTCCAACCGGGTCGTCCATGGCGTCTCTCAGGTCGGCACGCAGGATGTACGCTTCGGCCAGACTGTCGTCGAGTTCCAGCGCCCGCTCCAGCACCGGCTGTACCTCTCGCGCACCCGTTACGAGCAGTTGCCCTTCACGATCGGTGCGGGCCCGGTGTAGTTCACCCATTCCCGCCGTTTGCGCGTTGAGCAAGACTTGCCACCGGGCAGCTGCGAGCGCAGCGTGACCGGCGGCAAAATCTGGCGCAATCTCGATAGCACGCATGAAATGCTTGATTGCCCGCTCGGCGTCGTCGTTGGTGCGGGTGGCGATCAGTGCCTGTCCTTGCAAGTAGGAGAGATAGGCGTCAATGCCGAACCGGGCGTACGGATGTTCGGATTCCTCGAGGCTTACCTGTAGTGCCTGGGCTACGCCCTGGGCGATCTCGTCCTCTACTGAAAAGATATCCCCGAGCGTGCGATCGAAGCGGAGCGACCACAGGTGGCCGCCGGTGGTTGCGTCGATAAGCTGTGCAGTGACACGCAACCGTTCATCCGAATGCTGCAGGCTGCCTTCAAGCAGGTAGCGCGCATTGAGCGAACGGCCGATGTCTTTCGCATTGATTGCCCTGTCGTGAAAGACGAACGATGAAGTGCGCGCAATTACGGTCAGGTTCGGTACGTTTGCCAGTCGATGCAATACGCTTTCCGCCACCCCGAAAGCCATGTAATCGTTGCTGTCGTCGGCGCTAAGGTTCTCGAAAGGCAGGACGGCGACCGTTCGCGACGGGAGCGCGGCTGCTGGAGGTGGGGACGCGGGAGTCTCGTCCACTGGCCGCCAATGTGCATACCAACCGTAGGTGAGCAGCACGGCGCCGAGCGCGCCGGTCAGCACGAAGATGGCCATGCGGCGGGGACGGGCGTTGGCCGCAGGCGCGATCTCTTGCGAACCTGGTGGCGACTCCGCGGCGTCCGCGTGCCTCGAGACTTCCGCGATGAAGCGATAGCCGATCCCCGGCACGGTGGCAAAGTAACGGTTTTCACCGGGTACTTCTCCGAGGACGTGGCGCAGAACGGAGATTAGCTGGGTAAGGTTGTTCTCCTCGACGACGCGTCCCGGCCACAGACCCTGGATGAGCTGGTCTTTCGTCAGTAACTCGCCATTGTTTTCAATGAACAGTAGGAGCGCGTCGATAGTCTTGGGCGTGACCGGAAGTGCGTCATTCGCACCCTTGGCAAAAAGTAGCCGCCGACTCGCGTCGAGGCGGAATTCCCCAAAATCGTAAACAGGACGCGGCTGAGATCGGGTTTCGGTTTCCATCACAGGAATGCAGAAGGATAGGGTTTGCGACACAGGTTCTGCAGCAGTCGGCGACGCAATGATACACCTCGCAGGCGTGCCGCGGTGCCCTGGCCGGCGCAGCTGCTCGCTTGAATCATCCAGTCTGACAATACGAGAATAGGGATGCATGTTGGAAATGCCATGCACAAGCAGCTAGTGCAACGAGCTCGAAAGGCAGGCGCGCCTGGCACAAAGCGGCCGCTACCCTGTGCTCAATTACCTGGTTGTGTGAGCCAAAATACAGGCCTGATCCTGCAAGCTATCGCCCGACATTAGCGTTGCGTATGGCCGGGCGGGTGACTTATAATCGCGCGCCTGCCGCGCAGCCCGGTGTCAGGGCGGAAGTCTGAGGCGACCGCTGACAACGGTTATGATGGATCGAAAGCCCCGCGATGGGCTTTTTTGTTGCCTGCTCGTTTAGCACGATCTCGGAGAAAGGCAGGAATTGAATGGGCTTCGTGCCCTTTTTTTGTTTTTGAAACATAGAGTTAAAGCTCGAACTTCAAGTCTGTTCTATGCTACGTGACGAGCTCAACAAACTGCTGGGACCGGTGGTCGAGAGCCTCGGTTACGAATTGACGGATCTCGAGGTCAAGGTCGGCGGCCGTGACGGCGTGTTGCGTTTGTTTATCGACAAACCGGACGGTGTCGGGCTCGACGACTGCGAGACGGTCAGCCGGCAGGTCAGTGCGACGCTCGATGTCGAAGACCCCTTGCCGGGACATTACGTGCTCGAGGTATCGACGCCAGGTCTGGACCGGAAGTTGACGAAGTTTGAGCATTTTCAGAGATTTACAGGACAGATTGTTCGGGTACGGCTGCGTTTCCCGATGGACGGGAGACGCAATTACCGCGGTTCGCTGAAGTCAGCTACCACGGAAAATATAGAAGTCGAAGTTGACGGTGAGACCTTTCGCTTGCCGCTCGCGACGATCGAATCAGCAAGACTGGTCCCCAACTTGTGACGGGACAAAGTGGAGTTTTCAGGAAATGAGCAAAGAGATACTGATGGTTGTCGACGCCGTTTCGAACGAGAAGGGCGTCGAAAAACAAATCATCTTTGAGGCTATCGAGGCAGCGCTTGCTTCCGCCACGCGGCGGCGACACGGCGAGGATATTGACGTGCGCGTCGCCATCGATCGAAGCAGTGGTGACTACGAGACATTCCGCCGCTGGAAAGTCTTTGCAGATGACTCAACCGAGCTGGAGTTTCCGGATCGGGAGCTGCGCATGCTCGATGCGGTCGATGTCGACCCGAACGCACAGCCGGACGGCTACGTCGAGGTACCGATGGAATCGGTCGAGTTCGGCCGCATCGCTGCACAGACTGCCAAGCAAGTGATCGTGCAGAAAGTGCGTGAAGCCGAGCGCGAACAGGTTGTGGAAGCATACAAGGGCCGGGTTGGCGAATTGCTGTCCGGTCTGGTGAAGAGGGTCGATCGCAACGGTGTTTATATCGATCTTGGCGGAAATGCCGAGGGTTTCGTGGCGCGCGACCAGATGGTGCCGCGTGAGCCGGTACGCCCGCAAGACCGCATGAAAGCTTTGCTGATCGAGGTTCGATCTGAGCCTCGCGGTCCGCAACTGTTCATGACCCGCACATCGCCGCAATTCCTTGTCGAACTTTTCAAGATCGAGGTGCCTGAGGTCGGCCAGGGTCTGATAGATATTCTGGGTGCTGCACGCGACCCTGGTCTCAGAGCCAAAATCGCGGTGAAGAGCAATGACCCGAGAATTGATCCGGTCGGTGCCTGCGTCGGCATGCGCGGATCGCGTGTTCAGGCGGTATCGAACGAGCTCGCCGGCGAACGCGTGGACATCATTCTGTGGGACGAGAATCCCGCCCAGTTCGTCATCAATGCGATGTCCCCGGCCGAGGTGCAGTCGATTGTCGTCGATGAGGATGCACACAGCATCGATATCGCGGTCGACGAGGACAAGCTGTCACAGGCTATTGGCCGCGGCGG
>JAHKKM010000081.1 GCA_020027645.1 Pseudomonadota bacterium | reverse complement strand
CCTTCTTATTGATCATACGGTACCGGAAAGAAAAACCGACTGTCAATGTGTTTTTTTGAATTCCGTGGTGCCGGTGTTCACTTGTTTCACTTATTAGGAAGAAACCTGGCGGCCTCTTCGCACTCATTAAATAAGGAAGTTCTGATTGATTCGTCTTTGCGAGGAACGAAGTGACGAAGCAATCTGCAAAACACGGAATACAAAGCACAAGATTGCCGCGCGTCGCTCGCAATGACGGCACCTTCGAATTAATCAGAGCTTCCATAAGTGAAACAAATGAACACCGGCACCAGGCTGTCAGGCGAACTGCATGGTCAAACAGCGGCCGAGGACCTTTGCCCGTTCGTAGATGATGCCGGCCGCGGCGACGTCCTGAATCGCCGATCCGGTCGAGTCGAAGATGACTATGTCGTCCGCGTCCAGATTGAGCTTCTCGGTGCGCGTCACAATCTGCGAGAGTTCGGCAACGACATCCGCGCGCGTCATGACGCCGGCCTCCAGTGCATGATGCAGTTCCCCCATTTCGGCGCATTGATCGATGAGGTCGACAACAAGCTTCGAGTGTTGCATCAGATCGGCATGCAGCTCCTGCTTGTCGGCATTGTCGGCACCGACCGCCGCAATGAATGTTCCTGGAGTGACCTGTTGCCGGCGAAGGAAGGGCTTTCGCGACGAGGTGCAGGTAACGATCGCCTGACTCGCGAGTGTGGCATCCGCAAGCTCATCGACGGCAATGACATCGAGATCCGTTTCGGTCCGCATTTGTGAAGCGAATGTGGCGCCACGTTGCCGGTCGAGGTCGAAGACATACACGGTTTCAAGCGGCAGCACTGCATTCATTGCGAGTAACTGCACCCGGCCCTGTATGCCACAACCGACGATTGTCAGTACCGATGCATTCGGTCGTGCCAGGTATTTTGCGGCAACCGCTGTCGCTGCCCCGGTGCGCATTGCCGTTACCTCGCTCGAGTCAATCACCGCGAGCAACGCTCCGTTTCGGCCATCGCAAAGCACGATGGCGCCCTGGATCGTCGGCAATCCGTTTCTGTTCCGGTTGTCCGGAAAATTGCCATTCACCTTCACCGCGACGTAATGCGGCTCACCGACGAAGCCGGCGGACTTGACGTGAAAGGCGCCGTCCGGCGCTGCGATGTGCACCACACCGGGCACTTTCATTCGACCCTCGGCGAGGCGCTGAAACGCCGCTTCGACCGCGTCGATGTAATCCGGCAAGGTCATGGCGCGGGCCACGTCAGCCCGCCCAAGGAGTAAAGTTTCATGACCGGCCATAGGGCTCGATTCCATTCCAAGGCACAGCTTGCGATGACTATACTACATCTGTTACATTATATGTAACAACTGTACTTTCTTTTTATTCATAATGATCCCAGCACTGAATCCCGTATCCAGACCGGTGCGGGCGCAAACAAAAAATGGCGAAGCCGTGACGCCCTGGCTGCTCCTGCTGTACCAGTTTCCGAGCGGTCCGGACTCACGCCGCGTCAAGGTCTGGCGGCGTTTGCGGAGCGTCGGCGCGATCGCGATCAAGAATTCGGTTTACGTGTTGCCATTGAACGACCAGTCGCAGGAGGACTTCGCCTGGCTATTAAAAGAGCTGCGCAGCAACGGCGCTGACGGCGCAATCCTCGAATCACGCTTCATCGACGGCATGACCGATCAGCAAATTCTGGCGCAGTTCAATGAGGCGCGAAACGCCGACTACCGGTTGCTGCAAGACGAGATCGAGAGCGTAACCTCTGAGCTGCCGCCAAGCGAGAAAGCTGGCGATGGGACGGCACAGGAAAACGCACGCCGCGCTTTGGCGCGTGCCCGCAAACGCATCGCCGAGATCGAGCGTATCGATTTTTTTGCGGCGGAGGGTCGTGACTCCGCTGAAGCCGCGATGCGCACACTGGCCGCGCGCACAACCGATCGATTGGGCGAGGTTGACAAGGGAGGAAGGAAAATGACTGCTGTTGCATTGCAAGACCTGAGCAATCGCGTCTGGGTAACGCGGCGTGGAGTTCGCGTTGACAGCATCGCCAGCGCGTGGCTGATTCGGCGCTGGATCGATGCCGATGCCCGCTTCAAGTTCATTCCGGGGAAGGAATATGCGCCCGCTCCAGGCGAGATTCGTTTCGACATGGTGGACGCGGAGTTTACGCACGAAGGCGACCTGTGCACTTTCGAGGTTCTCACCCGATTGACGGGACAAGAGGATGCGGCGCTCAGAAGTGTGGGTGAGATCGTGCATGACATTGACCTGAAAGATGCGAAATTCGGCCGTGCGGAAACGGAAGGTATCGCCCATGTGCTTGCCGGAATTGTCGCGGGCACCGATGACGATGACAGGCGCATCGAGCGCGGCAGTGCCTTGTTCGAAGATTTGTATCGGTTTTTCCGCACAAGCCCGGCCTGAGCTTGCGCGGCCCGGGCAACGACGGGAGCAGCGGCTCAACGGATGCGCCATCCACGCCGGTTGCTGAATCCGCAACTCGCGTCTCATTGCGAGAAGCAACGCTGGTCTGGACAAAGATCGGTCTGTTGGGTTTTGGCGGTCCCGCTGGCCAGATCGCGCTCATGCACCGGATCCTGGTGGAAGAGAAGCGCTGGATTGACGAGACACGGTTCCTGCATGCGCTAAACTTTTGCATGCTGTTGCCCGGGCCTGAGGCGCAACAGCTCGCAACCTACGTCGGTTGGATGTTGCATCGCATCCGTGGCGGCCTGATTGCCGGCACGCTTTTCATTCTGCCCGGCTTTGTTGTCATCCTGGCCTTGAGTTACCTCTATGTGACATCAGGAAGTCTGCCGTTCGTACAGGGCCTCTTCGTCGGCCTGAAGGCGGCCGTCGTTGTCATCGTGCTGCAGGCGGTGATCCGGATTGGCCGGCGATCACTTCGTTCGGCGAGTGCAGTGGGATTGGCCGTGGTCGCTTTCCTCGCGATGTTTGTCTGGAAAGTACCGTTTCCCTACGTGGTTCTGTTTGCCGGCGCGGCGGGCGCATTGATCGCGCGCGTTTCGCCTGGTGTCGAGACTGACACGAACGAAGCAGCCGACAGCGCCAAGACCGAAGGCATGGGCTATGTGATTCGTATCGTGGCTGTTTTTGGCACTCTCTGGCTCGCACCAACCCTTGTGCTGCTGGCAACACTCGGACCGGAGGATGTTTTCTCGAACATTGCTGTGTTCTTCAGCAAGATGGCCGTCGTCACCTTCGGTGGCGCTTACGCTGTCCTTGCGTATGTCAGCCAGGAAGCGGTTGTAACCTATAACTGGCTTGCACCCGGCGAGATGATCGACGGACTTGCATTGGCGGAAACCACGCCGGGCCCGCTGATCCTGGTCACCGAGTTTGTGGGCTTCATCGCCGCTTGGCGAAATCCCGGCACATTGTCACCGGAATGGGCCGCCGTACTCGGGGGCGGTTTGACGACCTGGGTCACCTTTGTGCCGTCCTTTCTGTGGATATTCGCTGGCGCACCTTACATAGAGCGCCTACGCCACAACCGCGTGCTCGCATCGGCACTGGCTGGCGTCACCGCTGCGGTGGTCGGCGTCATCGTCAACCTGGCATTGTGGTTTTCAACGCATGCTCTGTTTTCTGCCGTTACAAGTTACCGCATTGCAGGCGCCATGCTTGAGGTACCCGTTATCGCGTCAGTCCAGATTTCGTCTGTTTTGATAACGCTCGTCGCCGCAGTGTTGGCCTTTCGCTTCGGTGCATCATTGCTGACCACGCTGGCCGTCAGCGGCGTGCTTGGCGTGGCTGCGTACGTGCTGTGATTACTGCGTCGGTGCCGGTGTTCACTTATTGAAAAACAGACTTGATACCTTTTCGCGATAAATAAAGTAAGTGAACACCGGCACCGCTATTTACGTTCGCCGGTGATCAGGCGCGCACCGCGTCCGTAAGTCACGTACTGCCAGAACCAGTTGATTGCGACGGTCATCGGGCTGCGCACGCCGATGAGAAAATAGATGTGCGCTATGCCCCAGACCCACCACGCGAGCATTCCGGAGAGGCGCAGGAACGGAAACTCGATGACCGCGGACTTTCTGCCGATGGTGGCGAGATGGCCCGAGTGGCGATACCGAAATGCGGCGGGCGCATTCCTGTTTTCGATCCTTGACCGGATCACGCCCGCGACATATCGGCCTTGTTGCTTCGCCGCCGGTGCAATACCCGGAACCGGTGCGCCTTTTGGGTCCTTCACCGCGGCCGCATCACCGATTACGAAAATATTCGGATGATTCTTCACCGACAGATCGCTGTTGACCACGACCCTGCCCGCGTGATCGGTTTCGGCCTCGATCCAGGCACCCGCAGGCGAAGCAGCAACACCGGCTGCCCACAACACGGTCGCGGCCGGGATGGTCTCGCCGGCCACCACGACACCGGTCGAATCGCAATGAGTAACGGCCTGGCCAAGCAGTATCTCGACACCGAGTTTTTGCAGTGCTTTCTGTGCGTAATCGGAAAGCTTCGTGGAGAATGCCGGCAAGACCCGGGGCCCCGCTTCAACCAGGAATATTCTTGCACTGCGTGAATCGATACGCCTGAAATCCGCAGCGAGGGTCCGCCGTGCAAGCTCGGCAATCGTGCCCGCGAGTTCGACACCCGTGGGCCCGCCACCTACCACGACAAAATTGAGCAGCGATGTTTTGAGGTGTCCATCGTTTGTCATTTCAGCGCGCTCAAATGCCATAAGGACACGGCGCCGAATGGAGGTAGCGTCGTCAATACTCTTCAGGCCCGGGGCATGCGGCTCCCAATCGTCATGACCGAAATAGGCGTGCCGCGCGCCGGTGGCCAGTACCAGGTAGTCGAACGGAATTCTTCGCTCCGCCGTGCCGACTGCACCGCCGGTCGTATCCACATCGCTGACACGGTCGAGCAGTACGGTTACGTTCTTCTGGCGGCTCAGGATGCCGCGTATCGGCCAGGCGATATCCGACGGTGCGAGTCCTGCCGTCGCCACCTGGTAGAGCAGCGGCTGAAACAGGTGGTAGTTGTGTTGATCCACGAGGGTAATGTCGGCGTCGACGCACTGCAGCCCGCGGGCGGCAAATAAGCCGCCAAACCCAGCTCCGACGATGACTATGCGTGGTCGCACACTTGTGTTCATTCCTGTCGCCCAGTATGCGTCATGAAAAAGGTGTCAGGTTCATTTCTTCCAAAAATAAACCTGACACCTTTTCTCACAAAAAACCCCGCACATGGCGGGGTTCGTGATTGGCCCTCGGTTCTTTTTGTTGCGCTGAGCCGAGGGGAAGCAGCGCGTGCCCAGGGCCGTTTGCTCTCGCATAAGCCCTGATCCCGACAAGTCACATGCAATTTCAGGTCCGGATTTGTAAGTCACTGAACCACCGTTGATTTCTGTACCCGGCCAGTCTGAGTCGAGGCAGAAATGTTAACTATTTCGACATTTGTGCGCGATCGAGCCAAGCCAATCATGCAGAACCACGCAAACTTTTGTTTTTCAGAACAAATGCAGCGATCAGGCTGATAAGCAATCCAACGGGGAAAATCTCGACGAAGGTCATCGCCAAGCGAAGGAACGGGTTTGCGTAGATCTCCCGCATCGGCTCCATCTCCGCGGCGAGGGCGGCCAGATCCTCTGGCGACGCACCCGCGGCCTTCTTGGTTTCCATGATGGAGTTAATGTAGGTGTCGATGAACGTATAGTCGGTCGACATCAGGTACAGCTCCCAGACGAACACATAGATCAAACTGGCCACTATCGTGATGCCGATTCCGAGTCCAAACCCCGTGGCAAAACGAATGACGCCGCCCAATTCAATATCCCGGTACTGCTTCACCGCGATAAAAATCGTGCTGAACGCAATGAACATGATTAGGAAACCGAGCCATGTCGACGCTATACCCAGTTCGAGGCTGAGCATGGCAGTGCCGATGATGACAAGCCCGGCTATGACGCCGTATACCAGAATCAGTTTTTGCATGACCGCTCTCCTGCAGATGGAGTGGAAAAACTAGCATTCAAGGCTCTGTCGGTCATCACCCGAAAGGGTGATTTAATGCCGGTCACTCGCACGGAGGGCCTCCGTTGGCAGGAAATCGTGCGTTAAGGCACGAGCTGCAGCGACCTCGCCTTTTTGACTGCCTGTCCGCGCCGGGATACTTCGAGCTTCTGGTAGAGGTTGTTCAAGTGCGTCTTCACCGTGTTCATCGAGATGAACAGGCGATCGGCAATTTCCTGGTTCGAATGCCCGGCGGAGAGCAAATTTAGCACCTCACTTTCGCGCTCGCTGATTCCCAGATAGTTCAATGCCTGCGCATTGATCTCGAATGGCGTGACCGCTTGCCGTCGCGTCAGCCGGTGACCTATCCATGCCCCGAGACCGGTAAATAATCCGCACAGGATGACAACATAGATTTCCGTCGAAAAGCGCTTGAGAAAGAACTGAACTTCCAGCCATTGTAAAAGCAGCGCTCCCGCCGCCATGGCGATTCCGTAGATGGCAATGAGTTTTAGCTGTGACTTCCTTTCCATCGCACACCGGTGCCATCAGGTCTCGTCCAGTTTCTCGCTGAAATGGAAACTCGAGATCTGCATGCCTTGCATGAAGTAGAACCGGTGTGCCCGATGCCGTTGTGTACCCGAATCGAGATGCAGCCAGGCACAGCCAGCCTCTTTCGCAAGGTCGCGTAACCAGTCCAGCATGATCTTGCCGTAGCCCGTGGATCGCGAATGGCCGGTCGTGACCAGGTCGTCTACGTACAGGTTCTTGCCCATGAAGAGGCTGGTGAAAATTCGAAAGCCTGCCGCGGCAACGACCTGCTTTTTGTGTTCAATGAACGCCAGCCGGAATCCTTGCGTTTCCATGTCGCGAACCAGCGCTACGAACGACTCTGCGTGCAGCTGCGGCCGCAACTCCGACATCACGGGAAAACATCTGGAGATCTCCTCGTCGGTCTTGGCAATTCTCGGAACGTCGGTGCCGGTGTTCACTTGTTTGCGTTATGCGAAAAGGGGGCGCCGACTTTGTTCTCCAAAAAGGCAAACAAGTGAACACCGGCACCGTCAAGTTCAGTCGACCTTGCGAATCGAGCCGACGAAGCGTTCAAAAGCCGCATCGAAGCCCGTCTTGAACTCGTCCGACATGGCCGCGCAACCAGCCGGAACGTTGCGCATGAAAAGGATCGTGCCTTGCGCCGTTCCCTCGTCGTTGATGACGACCAGTTGTACCGCCTGCATGGCGGGTACAATCTGCACGCTCTGACCCTCTATGAATTCAAATGTCGGATCGGAGTTTGAATCGAGCATTTCCTGGCTGATATCCATACACGTGTCGCGAACGCGGAACTCTCTTCCTGCAATCTCGCGCACTGGATAGTTCTTGTTGCTGAGTGTGCCAGCGCCTGCATCGGTGGTTTCGACCTGTACCGTGATGAACTGGTCTGCAGCAAAAAATCCGGCCAGTGAAACCTTCAGATGTTCATCCAGAAAACTGGGAGTCGAGTGCACCGGACCGGCGACCTTGGCGATGGCGGGCTTTGGAATGAGTGCGTTGAACGGACCGGAAACGATCATGTTCCCGTCTTTATCAACGCTGATGTATTCATCGCCGGCGAATGCCGAAAATGTCAAAAAAATCAAAGTGATAGCTGCCATCGGCAGGATTCTTTTCATTATTTTCGCCCTCCCAGTCTGATTCTCCTAGGCTGACATGAATGGCGCCGCTTTTCCAGCCCGCGACACCGGCCCAGACCAAATAACAGGAGCCTGCAAACAACATCAGGCGTTACTATTAATCTTGGGAAATCATGAAAAAGAGATTGGAGTGAGTGCATGAGTAAGCCTGGGTCGAACTGGATGGAGAATTTGCCAGAGGCGTTCAAGATCTACCGCGCGGGTCGCGAAATCGACGAGGTCGAATGCATTGTGCCAGACCTTGCCGGCATGTCGCGCGGCAAAGCGATGCCGGTGCGCAAATTCAATCCGCAGCACGAGACTCACATGCCGGTTTCCATTTTCTACCAAACCATTACCGGCCGGGACGTCGAAATGGATATCGACAACCAGTGGGCCGAAGGGGATCTGGTACTGAAACCTGACATGTCCACAGCGAAGGCGGTTCCCTGGGCAAAGGAACCGACGCTGCAGGTGATTCACGACTTGTATACCCGCGATGGCGCCCCGGTCAGCATTGCGCCACGGCATGTGCTGAAGCGCGTAGTGGATCTGTACACGAAGCAAGACTGGAAACCCGTCGTCGCACCCGAGCTCGAGTTCTACCTGATCAAGCCGAACCTCGATCCCAACGAACCGATACAGGCACCGGTAGGCCGGACCGGACGACAAGGCAGCGGCAACCAGACTTATTCGATGTCTGCCGTGGATGACTACGGTCCGGTGATCGACACGATCTACGATTTTGCACAGGATGCCGGCCTGACCATCGAAAGTGTCATGCAGGAAGACGGCGCGGGCCAGGTGGAAATCAACCTGTCCCACGGTGACCCCGTGCTGCTCGCAGACCAGGTTTTCTATTTCAAACGCATCATCCGCGAAGCGGCGCTGAACCATCACATGTTCGCAACCTTCATGGCGAAACCGATGCGCGATCAACCGGGTTCGGCGATGCACGTGCACCAAAGCGTTGTAGACATGAAGACCGGGGCGAATATCTTCAGCGATCCACAAGGGAATGTCAGTGAACACTTCATGCATTTCATCGGTGGTTGCCAGAAGTACTTGCCGCAGGCCCTGCCATTGATGGCGCCGTACGTGAACAGTTACCGGCGCTTTGAAACGGATTCCAACTCCAGTGCGCCGACCAATTTTGCCTGGGGCTATGACAACCGCGCCACCGGTCTGCGCGTGCCGAACTCCGGTCCGCAGGATCGCCGCCTGGAAAATCGCGTGGTCGGTGTCGATTGCAACCCGTACCTCGCCATCGCGGTGGGTCTTGCCTGCGGCTACCTCGGCATGATGAAAAAGATAAAGCCGGGCGTACCGGCAGTCGGTGAACTGGAAGACGACGACTACGCCATTCCAACTACCATGGATGAAGCATTGACCCTGTTCGAAGAAGCCGACGATGTGCACCAGGTTCTGGGCCAGGACTTTTGCATGATCTACGGTGAAGTGAAGCGCGAAGAGATGCGCCTGTTCCACCGTGAAATCAGCCCTTGGGAACGCGAGCACCTGTTGCTGAATGTATGACCGCTGACAATGGTTTGTTGCGTCCGCGTAAGCCATCGATGGATGCGTGCCTGAAGTGTCGTCGATGACTGCGTTGCAAGCGATCGGAGGTTGTTTGAATGCCGAGGAGGTGCAATTGTCCGATAATGAGTCCAGCTCTCACTACTTGGGCATACGATAGCTGGCCGCGCGATACCTGCAAATCACTCACTTTCCGGCAACTTCAGGTATCGAACTTTGCCTCACAGAAAAGTCCAACTTTGGTCCACTCGTGGAACCAGGCGCCGATTGCCTCTGTGAGTCCGGCAGGATCGACGCCGGGAAGGTCGGCACACAATTCCAGGGCCGCGCCAAGGGACTCGCCTCGTTGCAGCGCGGATAGCAAGGCGAAACGTTGTGCATCGAGGTCCACGCGCCAGACACGGTAATTGTGGCGGTATACGGCGACATAGGCCGGAGCCAATGGCGGGACATCCATTTGGTATTTCTCCCGCACCGCTGTTATGTAATTGTTTACGGGGTATTGCAGTTGCATAAGGCGCAATGCTGGAATTGTTTGCAAATGAACGTCGCTCCAGCGCTTGGTCGGAATAGCCACCAGATCTTCGAAGCGAATTGGTTCGACGTGCGGCGCATCGAATACATCCTCCATCGCCCGCTCCACCATCGCAACGTCGGCCGCAAATTCGTATTCGGGCAGGTCGATCGCGTCATCAGCCAGATACGCCGGGAAACGGCTCCCAAGCCGCGTCAGGCTGTAATGAGTTGATGGGTACCGGCTTACGTAATCGGTGACAATCGTGCCGAACAGTTCCTTGCTCAACAGATGTTGCACTGTCGGAAATTCCTCGGCCATCACCTCGATAAGGCGCGAGAAGTACATATTGCGGTAAATTGACAGGCGCTCAAGCGAGCTCAGCTGCTTCGACGGCAGCACGAGGCTCTCAAGATTCTCCGTGGTATGCGGCAGGATCTTGCCTGCATCTCCACGCCGCAGCCCTGCCTTGATGCCGTCGGCATCCGTAAAGAGTGCCTGCAGCCAGCGTTCTATCAGGTCGAGTTCAGGCATGCGAGGACACGTCTGCCACCTCGCCCGTGTGACGATACTGTTGCGCCTTGAGTAACTCGGCATGCGCCTCGGGAAAAGAAGGGATGTTGGCGTCCCACTCGAGTAACGTGGCACGTGAGCCGCCACGACGCTGCGCGTCGGCATACAGCTCCCACACCGGATCAATCACCTTGCCATCGTGTGTATCAATACAGTGAGTGCCCATGTCCGTGTGCCCGGCCAAA
>JAHKKM010000256.1 GCA_020027645.1 Pseudomonadota bacterium | reverse complement strand
TTACCTGAACCAGCAATATGGGTATGTGCGCACTGGCCCGTTGTCCGTAATGTGTACTTTTGCGAGCAGCGCTGCGGCCGTGCAGGGCGGTAAGGACATGTTGATCAAAGACAAGCAGCACTACCACCGGACCGTTGTCGAGACCGGATGGAATCCGTCGCCGCAGGAGATAATGGCCGCCGCCAGTACACATGAGACGACCAGCGCGCCCGCCGCACCGGAAGCGAATCCGCCGCTGACAATTTATGCCTATTGCAAGGGCGATCAGCCGGACAAGCTGTATTTCAGCAAGGTTTTCAGTAGTGTGATCGAGCAGCCCTCGGGGTCGTCTTTCGCGGACCAGGCACGGCCAATGACTGAAGGTTGGAAGAAATCGTTCACAGCATTTCTTGTGCAACGTTATGGATTCCAGGGATCCGCTGACTGCTATGCGGGAGAGCAGCTGAATCCAATCCAGTGGACCTGGGGGAGGCAGCGTGGCCTCGCATTGGGCCGCAGCATCGACACCGAGTGGGACCCGGCGAACTAGGATACAAGTCTGCTCCCACCGGCGAGGCCTTTGTCAATCGTGCAGTACTTGCAGTTGTTGCCCACGCAACTCTTAACCGGTGGCATGTGCTTGGCGAAGGTCGCATGGCGCGACGCGAAAACGGCATGCAATTGCACAGTGTGTCGCCGCTACGGCGTGCTGTGGGCCTACGATTTTGAAGGCGAAGGCATCCATGTCCCGGGCCCGACCCAAGCCTACGTTCGGGGCAAGCGGATCGGGTTTCATTTCTGCCCAAGCTGTGGCTGCGTGGCATACTGGCGAGCGCTTAAATCAAACGATGAGGGGCGCCGCCGGATCGCGGTCAACCTGCGGTTGACGGAACCGGAGGCGGTGGCGCAGCTTCCCATTGACCATTTCGACGGGCTAGGGAGCTTCGAAGACCTGCCACGAGATGGACGATGCGTCGCCGATTATTGGTTCTGAACCGTCCTTGCGCTACGTCAGGTATGGGGGGAGCTTCACATGATGACTGATTTGCACCGCAAGACTTGCGTCCTGATGTGCCTGTCATTGGTCTTGCTTACGGCCTGCCAGTCGAAGCAGGAACCGATGGACATTGCCGAGTTGGCAGAGTTTGCGACCCGCTATGCGGAAGCTTGGAGCGGACAGGATCCAGAAGCTTTTGCGTCGTTCTATGCCGAGAACGGGTCACTGACCATTAACGATGACGAACCTTCGGTCGGTCGTGATGCGGTCGAGCAAACGGCCCGGGAATTCATGAACGCGTTTCCCGACATGGTGGTCCGAATGGTTGAGCTCAGCCGGGACGGCGACCGCGTAAACTTTTATTGGCACTGGACCGGGACCAACACCGGACCCGGTGGTACCGGGAACGCAGTGGACCTGAAAGGTTACGAACAGTGGACGCTTGACGATGACGGTCTGATACTGGAGTCGCTTGGGCATCTCGACGAAGCCGAGTACCAGCGGCAGTTGACCGCGGTTACGGAAGAAACAGAACCCGATTCGTAGCCGGCATAGCAGGGAGAAAGCAGTGCACGATTCAATTTCACGAGTATCCAGACCGGTCGCCGCCGTGTTATTGGGTGGCGGCACTGCCGCTACCATTGACATCATTTATGCTTTCGTTCGCAACGCCGGTTTCGACAAGACTCCGGTGTGGGTGCTGCAATCCGTGGCCAGTGGGTTTCTGGGACTGGGTGCGTTCGAGAGCGGCAATCCCGGCGCAGTTCTAGGGCTGGTGTCGCACTATTCCATCCTGTTTGTTGCTGCTTTCATCTATCTTCAGGGCGCAAACCGCGTCCCGGCGCTTCGAACTCAGGCGGTCGCCAGTGGTGCTGTCTTCGGCGTCCTGGTGTATCTGTTCATGAACTTTGTTGTGCTGCCCCTTTCGGCATTCCCGTTCACGCTCTCTTATACCCCGATGAGGCTCCTCGAGGGTTTTGGGTCACATGCATTGTTCGTGGGCGTTCCAATTGCCATCGCTATTCGTTGGCTCGTGCATGGAGGCAATCGAGGGGCTGGCGACTGAGCGTCGTCGTTGAACGTCGTAGGAGACCACATGATTTCAGTTTCCGTCAGCGTCGATGTTGCAAATCTCGCCGAGGGTGTCCGGTTCGGCTTATGCCTCATTGAGCGCAGGTCGAAGAAGTGAAGCAGTCAATCGGTCTCGTGTCATTGGTCATACCCGAGTACGACGAGGCGATCGCTTTTTTCGTCGGAGTCCTCGGCTTCACGCTGATCGAGGATTCTTTTGTTCCGGCACAAAACAAGCGCTGGGTAGTGGTCGCGCCGCCAGGCTCTGCAGGTGCGAATCTGCTGCTTGCGCGAGCGTCGAACCCGGAGCAGAGCTCGCGCATCGGCAACCAGACCGGCGGGCGAGTATTCCTGTTCCTGTACACCGATGATTTCGCGAGCGACTTCCGCAGGTACAAAGAGCAGGGCATCACTTTCGTGCGAGAGCCCAAGAACGAGAGCTACGGTACAGTGGCCGTGTTCCGGGATCCGTGGGGCAATCTCTGGGACCTCGTTCAACCCAGGTCACACGAAGCCAACGACGATGCCTGACGCTCTGCCGGGCAAATGAATGCGATGAGACTTGCTGACAACACGCTGTACGTATTGATCGTTGCCTGCGAAGCGGCGTTTTGGATGGTGCTGTTTTCCGGATTGGCTGCCCGGTACCTTTTGCGTTGGGACCGAATCAGCTGGTTGCTCCTTTGGTGTGTGCCTCTGACCGATTTTGCTTTACTGGTTTTCACTGTGATGGATCTGAACAACGGTGCGACCGTTACGTTTGCGCACGGACTGGCAACTGCCTATGTCGGATTCACGGTCGCTTTCGGCTCAACCATGATTCGTTGGGCTGACCAGCGCTTCGCGTACCGCTACGGTGGCGGCCCGCCGCCATCGCTACCGCCAACTCACGGCTGGGCCGTTGTGTGGTACGAGATAAAACTGTGGGGACTCTGTATCCTCGCAATCTGCATCATTTACATCCTGCTGATTGCAATGATCGGCTTCGTCGGCGCACCGGGCCGGACCGAGGCATTGAACATCTGGTTTCGGATACCGCAGGGAACGGTATTGTTATGGTTCATTTTTGGCCCACTGTGGAGCATGGTCTTTTTCAAACGTGCGCCGAGCAATACCTAGTCTCAGCCTGGACGCCTGACCGAATGATTCCAGTTGTTTGCTGTTCGGCTAGAATACAGGCCTTGCCGTCCTGTCGAGAACGAGAATGAAGAAGATCGATTTTGGCCATTCAGTTACTCGCTAACCTCGGTGTCATCGCGGGCATAGTGTTCCTTGGAATCGAGGTGCAACAAAACAATGCACTGCTGGGGGCTCAGGCCAGATCGAGTCGAGCTCATCTACGAATCGAGTCGATCCAGTGGATCATGAGCAATCCGGAGCTGTTGCAAGTCCTTTTGAAGCGCCGTGAAGGTCAAGCGCTCGACCCAATGGAGCAGATGCTGATCGACTTGGATGTGGCCCGTACTCTTGTCGCATGGCAATACGTCTACGGCGAATTTCGCGCCGGGCTGATCGATGAACACGACATTCCCATCGAGAATTGGCGAAGAAACGTTTCTCAGCGACCGGAACTCAAAATCGAATTGGAGAACCCCGCGCGTATCGGTTTGCGTCCGGAATTCGTTGCATGGATGAACGAAAATGTCGTTGAATGAGCGGTACGAGCGCCATTAGAGCATTGCCATATGGAAACGGCTGGCTTTCTACAAACCATCGCCAATATCGGTGTTGCCATCGCAGGCTTCAGCGGCCTGGTTGTCACACTCAGAAAGGGCGCAGGGCCGTTAACGAGTGTTCAGAAGTACCGGCTGCAGATTCTGCTCTCAATGGCGCTTGGCGCAATGTTCCTGTCACTTTTGCCGGAATTGCTTTTTTCCTTCGACATCCCGGCAGGCAGC
>JAHKKM010000080.1 GCA_020027645.1 Pseudomonadota bacterium | reverse complement strand
TTGCCGGTATCGGCACGGAGTGAATGGATGTCAGGATCAAGGATTGCAGTCTGCCTTGTTGTTGCAGCGATGCTCTGTGGCTGCGGCGGCAACGACACCTGCGAAGAACCCGAGCCTTACCAGGAAAGTGTCGAAGGGCGACGCATCGACGTGCCCGAAGGGTTGACCGAATTGCAGGAAGGCAAGGAGCTAAAGGTTCCGGTTGCATCGCCGTTGCCGCCGCGACCGGAAGACTCGCCGTGCCTGGAGTTGCCACCGTCATACAACAAGCCAGGCCGATAACAGTTCAGGAGAGGTGTCCGAGTGGCTTAAGGAGCTTGCTTGGAAAGCAAGTGTACGGTAACCCCGTACCGCGGGTTCGAATCCCGCCCTCTCCGCCAAACAAAACAAAAGGGGCCTCTGGCCCCTTTTGTTTTGTTCGTGAGGGTGGCGTGGACGAACCCGCCCGCAGCGGGAGCCCTACCTGCCACCGGACAAGTGACGCGACGTATTCGGCTGGTAATAAACGTCACCTGCTTTCTTGCGCGTCTGGAACCTTGGCGTCGAAGTTGATGGAATCGAGATCCCATGCATAGACGTCAGGTGCATCCGGAATCATTTCCTTGTTGACAATTTCGCTGGCATGCCCGCGAATCGTGACCTCGATGGCGGCGCGGTAGGTATGCCCCTGACGGTTTTGCCCGGTTACGTTGATGCGCAGCAGACCGGGGCCGGGCGCCGACACCACGCGCGAGCGCAGTTTCAGGAGGCGCAAATTTACGCGGTAGGAAATTGTACCGCTCAAGCAGACTTCGCCGCTTGAATCACAAAAGGTCTCACTTTTTCTGAGATAGTCGATCTCACTGGCACTCGCTGCCGACCACAGGAATGCGGACGTGAGCAAAAAGGTAGCGCAGAGCGGAGCGGGTCGCGTACGAGCGATTTCGTGACACAATGTGGATATCGCGTTTCTGCAACCCAGAGCACGATTCATGCGGCACTCATTGCAGGCCGATGGCTACGCTGAGGCATTTTTGTTGATTTTACGGTTCATTCAGCCACTTGTTGTTGCGCCGGTTTCTTTAGCCTGAGTCGTGTACTCTTTAATCAGCCCGTCAAAGTCTGCCATTTCTGGCCATCTCGCATAGCTGTATTTTGCGGGTGTCGTTGCCCAAGGCAGCCTTTCGCTGGTCATCGTTTCGATGAAAGGAACAAACCAACTCGGATCGTCCAGCATGGTCGGGCGTACGTTGATGAAGAAATCGAATCCTTCCGGCCGTGTGAACATCCAGCTCATGCAATGCGGGCAGCAGTAATGACGGGTCGCACCGTGCATGCCACCGATCACCGGCTCTCCTTTGCTTACGGTAAACCCGCCGCTGGGGATTGCCACGCTCAACGAGAACGCGCTGCCGGTCATGCGTTGGCAGCCCGTGCAGTGGCAGGCCATTGCCAACAGTGGCGGGGCAGAAATCCTGATCCGCACTTTCCCGCAACGGCAGCCGCCTTCGCACGGTAAATTGAGCTTTGTCATGTTCGGGTTCCTGACCATGAATCCGTGGACATCAATCTGGTTGAAACCGCGCGCGACTATTCAACAAATTGTTGATTCAAATCCAACGCGCTGGGTTTTGCTGTTGGCGGCGATGACGGGATTTTCGAGTGCTCTGGACCAGGCGAGTCTCAAGAGTCTGGGGGACAAATACGAGATGCCCGTGATATTCGTCATGGCGGCGATCGCCGGCCCAATCTGCGGAATCATTGCCCTGTACATCGGCGGTGCACTGCTTCGCTGGACGGGGGCGTGGATTGGCGGGCAAGGTTCCGCACAGCACATTCGTGCCGCTGTGGCATGGTCGAGCGTGCCGTATATCTGGGGGTTGCTGCTGTGGATTCCGGCGGTGCTTTTATTCGGCAACGAACTGTTCACAATCGAAACGCCGGAAATGGACGCCAACCTGACACTGCTGATGTGGTATCTCGGCATTGGCGTGCTCCAGCTGATCATCGCAACCTGTGCCCCTCAGCCGGCGGTAGAAAATAGTTGCGGCAGATGCCGGGGTCGCAGGTATGATCGCGATTTTTACCCACAGGTAGCCTGAAGACTATACATGGACGATATACCCGCCTGGGCCTGGATCGGCTTTATCGTCACATTGGGGGTGCTCCTCACCATCGACCTGTACAGCCATCGGGGTCAGCTGCGACGCTCGCGCAGTCAGGACGTACTGTGGAGTGTGCTGTGGGTCTCCACAGGACTTTCGTTTACATTTTTTGTCTGGGCGTTAATGGGCCCCGCTGCCGCTGAGGAATATCTCGCCGCCTACCTGATCGAAGAGAGCCTGAGCCTCGACAACCTCTTCGTTTTCATGCTTATCTTCCATACGCTTCAGATACCGTTTGGTAACCAGCGCCGGGCATTGTTGTGGGGCATTGTCGGTGCCCTTGTGTTTCGCGCCGTGTTCATTTTTCTTGGCGTTGCCACCTTGGAGCGATGGCAGTGGATACAGTACGTTTTCGGCGCGCTATTGCTTGTCGCAGCGCTGCGTGCGTTGCGTCCGCCGAAGGAAGAGGCAGCAGAGAATCGATTGGTGTTGTGGCTCGCCAGGCACCTGCCGATGAGTTCCGACCGGACCAGCTCCAGACTCTTTGTGCGCGAGAACGGCAAACTGCTGATTACACCCCTGCTGGTTGCCATCATCGGGCTTGAACTGAGCGACATTGTGTTTGCCATCGACTCCGTACCCGCAGCGTTATCCGTTACGCGTCGTGAGTTTCTTGTCTACAGTTCGAACGCGTTCGCCATCCTCGGCCTGCGATCGCTATATGTGGTGCTCATCGCATCGCTGGAGAAGGTCCGATACTTGCATTACGGTGTTGCCGCCGTGCTCGCGTTTGCTGCGTTCAAACTGGTGACACACGAGTGGATTCCGGTAGCACCGATGGTTTCCGTCGGTATCATTGTGGCAATTCTGACGACAACGATACTTGTCAGCCTGCGCTCAGCCGCGAAAGACAAACCGGGTGACAACGGTCACGGACATAACTAACGGCAATTCGTTTGATAAAAAAGGGGTGCACCATGCTCGCCTTGAATGACTTTGTCACAAGAACCTTGACACCTTCTGCGGTCGGTCGCTCAACCATGCCTCAGGCGCCAGCCAGGCAACGAATTGGCGCATGGATCTGGGCGTTCGCAGCATCATTGCTGCTCACATCTCCATCGTATGGCGACGGCGTGTGCTACAGGGGTTATCGCGAGACGACCACAGATGAGCGGGCGACCATGACGGCGGTCCTCGAGGCCGTCAGGGGAGCGCTGCCGCCGGCACCGGAAGGGTGGGTTCTGCTGGGCGATGATGCCTTGTCGATCACCGAAAATATCTGCGGCGACTACGCAATTATTCCATGGATGTACGAGTTCGGCCGCAGCTATCAACGCGTTGACGACCAGGAGGCGCGGCAGCAGAAGATGGAAGCCGCAGGCGAGCTGATGCGCGCTGACATGGCGGCGAAGCAGCCTCGGCTGGACGCAATCACTGCGAGGAGCCAAGAGCTTGGTGCGGAACTCGGGGCAGCAGCTGAAAAGGGTGACTATGCGCGAGCCGATGTGATCAACCATGAGATTGCTGCCGGCAGCGAGGAATACAAGCGAATCCTGGACGAGGGTGACGCAACGGAGCGCATGAATGCCTTGTACGCCGAAATAAACCAGGACCTGCAGATGAATGTGCGGGCAAGTATCAATCCATTAACAGCATCGCCGCCGGCCGAAGGCGCCAGCGCCATTGATCCGCCGGCCGGCGCGACATCGGCGTTCCGCTGGAGTACGACCAGCGGCGACACTCAGGAAGACCAGGTAGTGGTATTTCTCGGCGAGTGGCGGACAACGGACGAAGGATATCTCACGACGCTACGGCCTGATGGTCCGGCGGATCTGGTAAAGCCGCATGCGATTATGGTGCGGGTGACGGCGCATGCAGGCCGGATCGCGGGGATCGTCGATGCCATCAATTTTGACGCTCTTGCGGCAACCCTCGCAAAGTAGGTCTGCGGATCAGGCAGGTACGATGTTCGTCAGTTCGCGCGATTGCGTCGTTCGGAGATGAAATAGAACACCAGTCCCGCCGCAATGATGGCCAGCCCGAACAAGCCCTCCGTGGGCTTGTTCAGCAAAACAAATGTCAGCGTCCACCCGGTCAGTGCCAGGTACAGCAGCGGCGTCAGAGGGTATAAAAAGGTCCTGTAGGGCCGTGGCAAAGCCGGTTGCCGGTAACGCAACACGAAAACACCGAGTACTGTGGCGAAACTGTTCAGCGCGAGCGTAAAACCGGCGAACACCAGGATCGATTCGAAGCTCGAAGTCAGGATGAAAATGATAGTAAGCGTCGACTGAAAGTAAATTGCTCTCGATGGAATGCCGTCACTGTTCTTGGCCGACAGGAATCGCAACGCCTTGAAGTCCTCGCCTATGACCTGCAGCACGCGCGGCCCGGCGATGGTCATCGCGCTGACGGTAGAAACCAGCAGCAACGACATGACCATACCTGTCAGGCGGCCACCGAGTTCTCCGAAGGCCGATTGTGCGGCGATGAAACCGACTTCCACATGGCCGGCCATGGCGCTGACCGGCGCAACCTTCAGAAACACGAAGTTGAGGGACACGTACAGCACCGTAACGACCAGCGTTCCCGTCAGCAGGATTCCCGGCAGCGTTTTCTGCGGATTCTCCAGTTCGCTGCTGAGGTAAGTTGCTGCGTTCCAGCCGGTGTAGGCGTAACTGACGTAGATCAGTGACACGGCGAATGCCGCGCTGGTCAACAAGGCGCCATCGCCAGGTGATGGCAGGAAATGAACCGGCTGAATCGCATCGGCAAGGAGCAGTGCCGCAAGGCAAAAGCCGACGATGACGCCGACTTTCAATATGGTGAAAATGACCTGCAGCGTGCCGCTGTTCCGGCGGCTGCTGCCGTGCACCACGGTAAGCAATGCAACCAGCGCTACGGCGAGGGTCTTCTCAATCCATACAGGCGTGTCGCTGGCCCATGCCGATGTGCCGTAGGCCGCAAAGGTCATCGCTGCCAGCGCCGTGGGCCCGGCGAATCCGATGGTCGCCGAGACCCAGCCGGATACGAATCCGATGGCCGGGTGATAAATGCGCGATAGAAAATTGTACTCACCACCCGAGCGCGGCAGTGCAGCGCCCAGTTCGGCATAAGTCAGTGCACCGCAAACGGCGGCTACACCGCCTACAGCCCACAACATCACGATGACGAAGCCCGACTGGATGTCGAGTAACTGGAAGCCCAGGCTGGTGAAGACACCGGTGCCGACCATATTCGCGATCACAACCGCAATCACGGTCGTGTGGCGAAATTTCGTGCTGCTCAAGAGCTTTTTCCCTGGTCGATAGAGAAGGTGTCGGCATCGATATGAAAAGGAAATTTCTCGCGAAATTTCTCCAGCGCCGCCTTGTCGAGCGTCACGCTTGCAAGTCCCACGCGGTCTCCGAGATCGGCTAAATCCTGGCCGAGATAATCGATGATCGCACTGCCGCCACTGTAGGGAAGGTCGTTGCCATCCGTACCGGCTCGATTGACACCGGCGACGTAGCTCAGGTTTTCGATGGCGCGCGCCCTGAGCAACGTCTGCCAGGCAAGATGGCGACGGCTGGGCCAGTTGGCGACATACAGCAGCAGGTCGTAATTCAAGTCCGGCCTGTTGCGGCTCCAGACCGGGAAGCGCAGGTCATAGCAGACCATCGGGCACAGACGCCAGCCGCGCCATTCGATGATTTTCTGCTGGTCCCCGGCCGAATAATGTTCGACCTCACCGGCAAGACGGAAGCGGTGTCGCTTGTCGTAATGCTCGACGCCACCGTCGGGACGTACGAACACGAATCGATTGAAATGCTGACCTTTGACATCGATGATCAGGCTGCCACACACCGCAGCATTACGGAGCTTCGCCCACTTTGCCATTTGCGTCAGGGCCGAACCGCGCATCGTCTCGGCATGAGCCGCGGCATCCATTGTGAAGCCGGTCGTGAACATCTCCGGCAACACGATCAAGTCGGTCTTCTGATCGATCGCATCGATCGTATCCGAGAACTGCTGCAGATTGCGCTTGATGTCATGCCACGCCAGGTCGGCCTGCACGATGGTCACAGTTAAAGATTGCATAATTTCTCCGCGGCTTGCTCGAGCATGGCATCGTCCTTGGCAAAACAGAATCTCAGCTTGAAATTCCCGGGCGGCACCTCGCAGAAGACCGAAACAGGAATGGAGGCCACGCCGATTTCACGGGTCAGCCGCTTCGCGTAGCTGACGTCGTCTTCCCGCGTGATGTGAGAGTAATCGAGTAACTGAAAAAATGTGCCCTGCGCCGGTCGAAAGGTGAAACGGGAGTCTTTGACCAGTGAGCAGAAGCTGTCGCGCTTTTCCTGGTAGAACGCCGGCAACTCATCGTAATGCTGCGGAGTCTCGCGCATGTAATCGGCCAGCGCGTGCTGGATCGGCGTGATGACCGCAAAACAGGTGAACTGGTGTACCTTGCGAAACTCCGCCGTCATTGCCGGCGGCGCAATGCAATAGCCGACCTTCCATCCGGTCGCGTGGTAGGTCTTGCCGAAAGACGAGACGACGAAACTGCGTGGCCACAGTTCGTCGTTACGCAGCAGGCTCTGGTGTTCCGCTCCGTCGAACACGATGTGTTCATAAACCTCATCGGACAGCAGATAGATGCCGGTATCCCGCACGATGGCGGCAAGCGAGTCGAGGTCACGGCGGGTCAGGTTGGCACCGGTCGGATTGTGCGGAAAATTCAATATAATCAATCGGGTACGCTTGCCAATTGCGTCCCTCAGGCGGTCCCAGTCTACCCGGTACTCGCCATCGGCAGGATCTATTGCGAGCGGCACGTGTACGGTATGTCCGCCGGCAAGGGTAACGGCCGGCGCATAGGAGTCGTAGGCCGGGTCGAAGACGATCGCTTCGTCGCCTGAACGGACAATCGTCTGAATGGCGCTGAACAGGCCCTCGGTCGCACCGGTGCAGACGGTGATCTCGGTGTCGGGATTCAAGGATCGGCCATAGAGACGTGCGCATTTGGCCGCTACAGCATTTCTGAGTGATGGCACCCCCTGCATCGGCGCGTACTGGTTGGCGCCCGCATTGAGGTAATGCGTAATCAGATCGAGCAGGCGTTGCGGCGGATTGAAACTCGGAAAGCCCTGCGACAGGTTGATGGCACCGCATTCGTTGGCGAGCTGTGACATCACCGTGAAAATCGTCGTGCCGACGTTTGGCAGTTTGCTGTCCATGCGATGCGTTTCGATTTTCAGCCCGGCGTCGGCGGCGACCAGTGTGCCGGCAACGGTCCCTGGTCCAGGATGATTTCGCGGTGGCCGCTCCAGGTATTGATAATGGCCTCCGGTGTGCCTATGCCTGCTGCGCGCGGATCGCCGCAGGGCCCGAACCAGTGGTTCTGCGGTGCACCGGTGGTGCGCGCACGCATGCCGCAATACGTAGTGCCATTCACCGTGGCGCCGATCACACGGTTCTGGAACAGGACGTCAGCGCTGACCACCGCGGCGGTCAGATGGTGCGAAATGCGCTCGAGCACACCAAGCACCGTTTCGATGTCCTGGTCCGAATAACGCACGATGACCTGGAACGGGCCGAACAACTCGGTCGTCACAGCGGCAAAATGATCGCCGGCCAAGGCCTTCAGTGGTACCTCGACCGCACTTGCTTCGAATGCGCCATAGCACGGTGGAATGGCATGCCCGGTTAGCGGTTTGCCGCCGAACAGCAGTTTCGCCCCTTTGACGGCCAGCAACCCGTCGATATGGGCCTGAATGCGCGGATTGGTCCAGCTCAGTACCGGTCCGAGCGTAAGGTCGTCCAGCTTGCGCCGCGCAGCAAAGTGCGCGAGTTTTGGCAACAGCGATTTAGTCCAGTTGTCGTGGACGAACAGCAGGCTTTGTGCGGAACACTTTTGCCCGGAGGCGTCATACGCGTCCTGGTCGCACTGCCAGGCGACGTAATCCAGCCATTCCGGCTGGTAGTCAGGCCCGACGATTTTCCAGTCGAAGCCTGCGTCCTCGAGGCGCACGGCGCCATTCATCAATGAGGCTATCTTTTCCGCCACCTGACTCGAGCCGGTGAATTGCACCAGCCGTATGTGCTGTCTTGCGCTTTCAATCAGTCGCCCCATGGACGAACCGCGGCAATGAATCAGATCGATGTCGCCGGCGGGCAACCCACAATGAATCAGCAGCCGCAAGAACTGCTCAAAAACGACACTGACTTTCGAGTCCACCTTGACCAGCGGGCGGTTGCCCATGAACACTGCGCCGAGCGCCTGCAGGGCAGGAATTTCGAGCGGAAAGTTGAACGGAGCGATCACCACCACCGGACCATAAGGCCAACGGTAACCGCGCGATTCCTGGCCGGCATGGTCTCCGGGGTTAGAAAAGCCACGACCGAGAAAACGCACTCCGTCGCCGGAGAAGTTTTCGAGAAACACACGGGCCACCACGACCTCGCCGAGACACTGGTTCCAGCTCTTTGGCATTACGCGCTGAATCAGGCGCGTGAAGTAATCCTCGACGGCAGGTTCGGCGAGCAGGGCGGCTGCCCGCGCGCAGACCTTTCCCAGCATCACGTAGCGCTCCGGGCGACGCTGCGGATTGTGCAGGCCGGACTTGCCGCAACTCTTCAGGCCGGTGATGAACGGTGTGTGATCGGTAGTGTCCGGCACATTGAGAAAGTTGCCACCTTGCAGCGGGTCCACGATATCGCGTCGCAGCCGCGCGTCGCCGAACCATTGACCGCCAGCGAGGTTCTGCACCGTTCCGGGTGCGGCCGTGGTCATGCCGCTCCACGGATCGACCGTGGCGAACTCTGGGACTTGGGGCATGCAGGACTCCGGTGGTGGCAGGGCCAGAGAATAGCAACCGGATCGCTGCCGAATCCACCCGCTTGACCTGTTGCATGCGCGTTTGTATCCGCCGCACGCGGCATGGATAATCGCGCCCGGCCCGTGCCGGCTACCCCGCGACGGTCAACCGTGAACCCCGTCAGGCCCGGAAGGGAGCAGCGGCAGCGGTGACACCGGGTGCCGGGGAACAGCTGGTGCGGGCCACTTTCTATACCACACAAGGACTTGCAGGCGCCGGGCTTGTCACCTGAGCCTCATTCGATACACTGTCCGACTCGACCGGATGCCGGCACGTCAATCCGGACCAACCACCGGAATTTCTATGAGCTACCTTGTACTCGCCCGCAAATGGCGACCGAAAAACTTCGCCGAAACGGCGGGCCAGGAGCATGTCCTGAAGGCATTGACCAATGCCCTGGACAGCGGGCGCCTGCACCATGCGTACCTGTTTGCCGGAACCCGCGGTGTGGGCAAAACCACGATTGCGCGCATCCTGGCGAAATCGCTCAATTGTGAAACCGGCATCACGTCGAAGCCCTGCGGCAAATGCAGTGCCTGCCGGGAAATTGACGAAGGGCGTTTCGTCGATTTGATCGAAGTCGATGCTGCTTCACGCACCAAGGTCGACGACACGCGCGATCTGCTGGACAATGTGCAGTACGCGCCGGCGCGCGGGCGGTTCAAGGTTTACCTGATTGACGAAGTGCACATGTTGTCGAAGAGCTCGTTCAATGCGCTATTGAAGACGCTGGAAGAGCCGCCGCCACACGTCAAATTTCTGTTGGCAACGACCGATCCCCAGAAACTTCCGGTCACGGTGCTGTCGCGCTGCCTGCAGTTCAATCTCAAGCGCCTCAGTCCGCAGGTCATCCGCGAGCGCCTCGAGCACATCATTGCGGCGGAAAACATACCCGCCGAAACGGCGGCGCTCGGGGCGATTGCACGCGCCGCAGACGGCAGCCTTCGAGATGCCCTGAGCCTGCTTGATCAGGCCATCGCCTTTTGTGGCGGAGACGTTACCGCAGCCCAGGTCAGCCAGATGCTTGGCACCATCGACCGGCAGTATGTGTCACGACTGCTGGTGCTACTGGCCGCTGCTGATGGGCCCGGCATACTGAACGCAATAGCCGAGATCGACCAGCATTTTCCGGACTATGCGACCTTGCTGCAGGACATTGCGCGTGAATTGCAAAAAATTGCGGTGTACCAGGTGGTCGCAGCGGTCGATGCCGAGGATGAAACCGAGGAAGCAGAGATTGTGGGACTGGCCGGCCAGCTGTCGGCGGAAGACGTGCAGCTTTTCTACCAGACAGCATTGATCGGGCGGCGCGATCTGCATCTCGCGCCCGATCCGCGAAGTGGCGTCGAAATGACACTGTTGCGCATGCTGGCGTTTCAGCCGGCCGCGGCGACACAACAACCCGGCGCAAGTTCGCGAGGCCCGGCGAGTCAGCCCGCATCGCCTGCAAAGCCGGCTGAGGTCACAAGGACCACAACGCCGCGTTTCAGTGCAGCGCAATCTTCTGTTGCAGCCACCGGTAACGGTCACACAGCCGGCAAAACGGAGTGGACCGAGCCGGACTGGAGTGAACTCGTGGAACGGCTGGATCTGAAAGGAGCCACGCGCCTGCTTGCGGGGAATTGTGCGTACCTGCGGCGGGACGGAGCGACCATTCACCTGAGCCTCGACCGGCGCTTCGAATCCACCCTGTCGAAATCGCGACAGTCGGCCCTGGCTGAAGCGCTGACAGCACTTTTCGGTGAACGGCTAAGGGTCGAAATAGCCATCGGCAGAACGGAATCGGAGACGCCGATGCAAAAGAAGGTACGACTCGGCGACGAACAGCTGGAAGCAGCCAGGGCATCGCTCGAAGCCGATCCCAATGTGCGGGCTTTGCGCGATATGTTCGGTGCCGAAGTCAACCCGGATTCGGTCGAGATCCTGTCGGCGCGAAATTCAGGCAGTCAGGAGTAAGTTCCATGAAAGGTGGCATAGGCCAGCTGATGAAGCAGGCGCAAAAAATGCAGGCCGACATGCAGAAAGCGCAAGAGGAAATGGCGCATCTCACGGTCACAGGGGAATCTGGCGGCGGCATGGTGAAGATCACGATGACCTGTAAACACGAGGTACGCGCGCTGGAAATTGATGACTCGCTGATCGGTGACGACAAGGAGATGCTGGAGGATCTCATTATCGCCGCGTTCAATAACGCCATCGGCCGCGTCGAACGTACCGTGCAGGAAAAGTTTTCCGGTCTCACCTCCGGCTTGAGTCTGCCGCCGGGCATGAAACTGCCGTTTTAATTCACAATTGTGGCAAATTCATACTCCCCCTTGCTGGTGCGCCTGATCGATGCCTTGTGCTGCATGCCAGGAGTTGGCAAAAAATCGGCACAACGAATCGCATTTCACTTGCTCGAACGCGATCGCGAGGGTGCTTCTTTAATGGCCAGCGCCTTGGCCGAAGCGGCATCGGGGATCGGGCATTGCCGACAATGCCGCATGTTTACGGAAAACGAACTGTGCAACATCTGTTCCGCCAATGGCAGGGATGCGTCGCTGCTTTGTGCGGTCGAATCACCAGCCGATGTCATGGCAGTCGAGGACGCAACCGGTTATCGGGGTCATTACTTTGTGCTTATGGGCCACCTGTCGCCGCTGGATGGAATAGGGCCGTCCGAGCTTGGACTTGCCGCGCTGGAGGAGCGTCTCGGAAGCGGCAAGGTCGCGGAACTCATCATCGCCACCAATCCGACGGTTGAGGGCGATGCGACTGCGCATTACCTGGCCGCAATTGCTGCCCGCTGCAATGTGCAGGCCAGTCGAATAGCTCATGGTGTTCCTTTGGGCGGCGAACTTGAATACGTCGATGGCGGGACATTGTCCCATGCGTTTTTCGGCCGGCGCATCGTTAGCTGATACGGGTACCAAACAGACAGGTGACACGATGAATGAACCGGATTGCCTTTTCTGCAAGTTCGCCACCGGCAAGATCCCTGTGAATTTCGTTTACGAGACGGAGCATGTGCTGGCTTTCCGAGATATCAACCCGCAGGCGCCAAGTCATATTCTGATCATCCCGAGGCGGCACATTGCGACCATCAACGAAATTGAAGACAGTGATGCCGAACTCGTTGGCATGCTGGTCACTGCGGCGCGCGATATTGCAAAACAGGAAGGTACGGACACAGCAGGCTTCCGCGTGACCATGAATTGCAACAAGGCTGCCGGGCAATCGGTGTTTCACGTGCATCTGCATCTGCTGGGCGGGCGTAAATTCGCCTGGCCTCCGGGCTAGGACAAGCCGCAGGGCATCGGCCGGAGAGATACAAGGCGGGTTGCTGCTAGTTGCCCCCTCGCTTGTCTGCCAGTCGACGGCTCAGGTTCATAAGTCGCTTGTAACTCTCGTAGCGCCTTTCGCTTATCTCGCCAACGGCGACCGCAGTCTTGACCGCGCAGACCGGTTCCCTGAGGTGTTGGCAGTTGGCAAAGCGGCAGGACTGGCCCGCGTCGGCAATTTCCCGAAAACCCAGCAACACGTCTGTGGCACTGGCCGTTGCCGGCACAAAATCGCGAACGCCGGGCGAGTCAATTACAGAGCCGCCGCC
>JAHKKM010000255.1 GCA_020027645.1 Pseudomonadota bacterium | reverse complement strand
GCGAGTGAATCGGGACGCGGCATCCTTTTCGGCAACCCGCACTACCCGTGGGAGGGTGCATCGCGGTTTCACATGATTCACACCACGATTCCCGGTGAGCTCGACTCGATGGGCGCCGGATTGCTGGCAACCAACTTCATCGGCATCGGCTTTAACAAGGACGTTGCCTGGACGCACACGGTATCGACCGCACTGCGTTTCACCATCTATGAGCTGACGCTGAATCCGGCCAACCCGATGCAGTATCGCTATGCCGACGGCATGCGCGACATCCAGCCGCTCACGGTCCATGTCGATGTGCGTAACGACGACGGCGCGACGCAGTCCCGGCAACACACCGTTTACATGACGCATTACGGCCCGCTCATCGTCAGCGATCAACTGCCATGGAGCGACACCCGCGCTTACGCCATCCGTGACGCCGTCATCGATAACACAGCAGGCACTGCGACCTACATGGCCCTGAACAAGGCGCGCTCGGTTGACGATATCGAAGCGGCAATCAGCCTGCAGGGCGTGTACTGGACCAATACCATCGCCGCCGATCGCGATGGCTATGCGTTCTACGCGGATATTTCAGGGACACCGAATGTCGATGAGTCGTTGCTGGACAGATGCGGCGTGTCCATCGAAGACATTCCCTCGTACATCGTGGTTCTTGACGGTTCGGAACCGGACTGTGAGTGGACGAATGACGCGCGCAGCAAAGTGCCTGGAACCTTGCCCGCGGAGTTGATGCCACGCGTGAAGCGCGATGATTACGTTACGAATTCCAATGACAGCTACTGGCTGGCAAATCCCGAGGCGCCGCTGGAAGGCTTTTCTCCCATCATCGGTGCAGAACGCACGGAGCGATCCTTGCGTACGAGAGCCGGGCTGACGCTGGTCCGCGAACAGCTGCAGAAGGACAGCAAGCTTGCGCCCGCCGAAATACAGCAGATGCTCTACAGTCACCGCAATTACGGCGCCGAGCTGTTGCTGGATGACGTGCTCGAGGCCTGCGAAGGTAATGATGCCGCTGATATTGCACAAAGTTGCGCCGCGCTGTCGCAGTGGGATCGAACCGCTAACGTCGGCAGCGTCGGTGTACCGGTGTGGATCGAATTCTGGAAAGCGGTCAGCGACACGGACGGCCTTTACAGCATTCCGTTCGATCCTGCCAACCCGGTCGACACGCCCCGTGGCATTGCAATGGACAAGCCGGAAATCAGGCGAGCTGTGCGCGATGCGCTTGCAACTTCACAGACCGTGCTCCTCGATGCCGGTATTCCGATGGATGCGCCGTGGGGCCAGGTTCAGTATGCACAACGCAACGGCGACAGTATTCCAATCCCGGGCGCCCCGGGATCGACCGGCATGTTCAGTTACATCATTTCGAAATTGAGCAAGGGCGAGGGATACACGCCGATCATTGCCGGCAACAGCTACATCCAGGTCATATCCTGGGACGAAGCAGGTCACCTGCGCTCGCAGGGCATGCTCACGTACTCGCAGTCGCCGGAGCCGGAGTCACCGCATTACGCGGATCTGACGGAATTGTATTCGCGTGGCGAGTGGATCGACTTTCCGTTCAGCGAAGAAGAGATTCTTGACGATCCGAATTTGAAGACCCTGAAGTTGAGCGGCAACTAGCCAAGTTGCCAGCCTGTGCCAAAGCTGTTTCGGACGAGCTGCGGTCCGAAGATCGACACCGGGTCGCGACCGTCATGAAAAAGGTCGCGACCCGATGTTGAGCTTGTCTCTTTTATGCAGAGCGGCGTCAGTTGCCGCCTTTCGGCGCTTTCTGCAAATTCTCCAGCACCTGGTCAAGGCTGAAACTGCCGGCTTTCTGACTCGGTGGAAATTCCTTGAACGTCGCCAGGAAGCCACCGACATATTGTTGCGCCGGCACCAGCAGGAACAGCCGGTCCATGCGCCACTTGTCGTAACCCATGGTGTGATTGTCCGCCAGCTCGAACGGGTCCGAGCGCAAGTTGAAGATCTTCGGCAAGCGCAGCTCTACGAACGGATCCTGCCAGACATCGATGCCGTGCGAGCGTTGCTCGGCGAAGACGATCTTCCACTGGTTGTAGCGCAGCGCTACCAGTGAGCCGTCGTCGTTCCAATAGAAGAACTCGTGGCGCGGGCTGGGCGCCTTTCCGGCCAGCGCATCGGTAATGTTGTAGCCGTCGATGTGCACCTTGAAGGTCTTCTTGCCGATTTTCATGCCTTTGAGCAGCTGCTCTTTCACGTCGGGCACGCCCGCAGCGGCCATGAGCGTCGGCAGCATGTCTTCATGCGCGAACACGTCATTGAGGACCGTGCCGGGCTTGATGACGCCGGGCCAGCGAATGGCCGTTGGCACGCGGTAACCGCCTTCCCAGTTGGTATTCTTCTCGCCACGGAACGGTGTCGTGCCGCCGTCCGGCCAGGTGAAAGCTTCCGCGCCGTTGTCGGTGGAGTACATTACGATCGTGTTCTCGTCCAGGCCCAGTTCCTTCAGCCTGGCAAGCACCTGGCCTACGTGGCCGTCATGCTCGACCATGCCGTCCGGATAGATGCCGAGGCCGGTCTTGCCATCCGACTCCGCCTTGAGATGCGTGAATACGTGCATGCGGGTGGAGTTCCACCACAGGAAGAACGGCTTGTTGGCCGCCTTCGCCTCCCCCATGAACCGCAATGCTTCCCTGGTCACCTCTTCATCGATGGTCTCCATCCGCTTCTTGCCCAGTGGACCGGTGTTCACGGTGGGACGTCCATCGGCGTAGGTATGAATCACGCCGCGCGTTGCGAACTTCTTTATCAACGCGGGATCCTTGAAGTAATCGGGGTTCTCGAACTCTTCCTCGGCATTCAGGTGGTAAAGCGAGCCGAAGAACTCGTCGAAGCCGTGAGCCGTCGGCAAATGCGCATCGAGGTCGCCGAGATGGTTCTTGCCGAACTGCCCGGTCATGTAACCTTGCGCCTTTAGAAGCTGGGCAAGGGTTACATCGCGATCCTGCAGCCCTTCCTTTGCGCCGGGCAGTCCGACCTTTAGCAGTCCGGTGCGGAACGGCGTCTGACCGGTGATGAACGCCGCGCGGCCGGCAGTGCAACTTTGCTGTCCGTACCAGTCAGTAAATAGCGCGCCTTCCTTTGCAATGCTGTCGATGTTGGGTGTTTTGTAACCCATCATGCCCTGGTTGTAGGCGCTGACGTTCCATACGCCAATATCGTCACCCCAGATGACCAGAATATTGGGTTTTGCGTTCTGTGCGTGAGCGGTGCCGGTGAGCAGGGGCGCTGCTGCAACCAGAAAAATGATGGCCCGCAGAACGGCCCTGGATTTCTGCCTCATAATTACCTCGCTTCTTATTTGACTGAAGTTATTTCTTGTTCCGCGAGTATCTGCCAGCCGGTTTGCTCTGGCAATAATTCAGGCTACCGGAAT
>JAHKKM010000079.1 GCA_020027645.1 Pseudomonadota bacterium | reverse complement strand
CCAGCGTTGCGCATCGACGTCCTGCCATTCGCGCAGTTCGCTGGTCAGTTGCAGCAGCCAGGCGGTTCCGTAAGGCCTCTCGAAGGTCTTGTCGCCTCTCAGGTAGATGACTTCCTGTGCGATCCCCTGCGCTGAAAAACTCCGGTTCAATGCCGCCCGGGCCTGTCCGGCCAGCGGCGACTCCGGATTCAATCGCAGCAGGCGAACCAGCAACCAGTGTCCGTGCACCGCCGAATGCCAGTCGTAACAGCCGTAAAAAACCGGGTACAACACGCGCGGCGCGGCAACATCGTTATCGCTGTCCAGGATGTGAACGATCTTGTTCGGGTATTCACGGTGCACGCAATCCAGTGCCAGCTGCATGAACCGGTCGGCTTGCTCCGTTCCACGCGCAGGCATCGCTGCGGATAACAGGACAGCAAACAGTACGGTGGGAACAAAGCTCTGCATTGTTTTCATGATTGTTGCGGCGAGCCGATGAAACCGCGCTCGAGCCATCGGCTGACCATGCTGGTGCCGCTGTAGGCCATCAGGTCCTGCAATGAATAGTCGGCATCCCCGGCAATTGCTTTCGCAGCACGTATCCCGCTCCTGATCGCCGGCCCGATTCCTTCACACATGTCGCGTGTCGCCAGGCCCACGGCATCACCGACGATGCAGGCATTGTCGATGCGCACGACCTCGACATTGCCGCGCAGGTAATAACTGTAGCCCTTCGGATCCAGTGGCCTGTCATCGATGAAGTCATGATCCCGCAGGTGCTCAATGAACCGGTCCCAGTATTGCGAGAGTTGCCGCTCACCGGCTTTCAATCGCGTGGCCATGCCACCGATGCCGACGTTGATGTAACCATCCTGCTTGGGAACATACCAGGCGTAACCCGGCAGCCCGTCCTTGAAAAACCACAGGTGACATTCAGCGGATTTCCAGTCGAAGGCGTACTCCAGTTCCAGGGTCGCCGTCTGCAACTCGCGGGCCCGCGGATTGAGGTCATGGAAAAACGTCCGGTACACCGGGCAGGAAGTTCCGCCCGCACCAACGAGGTAGCGGCAACGAAACGCGCCGTCGATCACGTAGT
Source organism: Pseudomonadota bacterium (assembly GCA_020027645.1). Lineage (GTDB taxonomy): Bacteria > Pseudomonadota > Gammaproteobacteria > Steroidobacterales > Woeseiaceae > JAKEGN01. Next base: position 9,609 of record JAHKKM010000079.1, on the reverse strand, counting down.
CCATGCCATCTCTTTCGATCTCGCGCACTTTGTGTACGGCTACCTCGGCTTCGGACCGGCGCAACAGAAAGTCGTCGAACTCATAGCGGCGAATCGAATGCTGTTTTGACGCGTGCCGGTGCGACATCCATTTCCAGTGCAGCACCAGCTTGTCGAAAGTCAGAAAACGGTGCGGGTAATCCGCCGGGTCGAGTTCGAGATCAGCCAGCGCTTCCGGGGTAACCCAGCCGGCACACAGTTTGGTTCGCGGAAACGCAACGCGGTCGAGCACCACGACATCGAAACCGGCCATTACGAGCTCGCGCGCACAGCTCGAGCCGGCGGGACCGCCGCCAACAACCACGACGTCCGCGAGACGCATTCTTACGGCCGGGCGACGTCGCCGACGCCGTCGACACCGTATTGGTATTTCCGTGTCCAGGGCACCGTATTGTTGCCCGGCGGTGCGAACAGCACCTGGTAGAGCTGCAATGTGCCGGTGTGAAACCCGGCGGATGAGCCAGCAAGATACAGGCGCCAGGCGCGCATGAACTCCTCGCCATACATTGCCGAGACTTCGGCTTTGACGCGATCGAAATTTGCAAGCCAGGCGCGACAGGTGCGTGCGTAATGCAGGCGAAGATTTTCGACGTCGAGAATCGAAAACTCGCAAGGCTCGAACAATGCGGCCATCTCGCCGAGACTCGGGATATGCCCGCCCGGAAAAATGTACCTTGCGATCCACGAGTCGACCGGAGCGGGCCGGCTCCGCCCGATGGTGTGTATCAGCGCGAGCCCGTCGGGATTCAGGCTGCGACGGATCAGCTTGCCGAGTACCTGGTAATTCTGCCGACCGACGTGCTCGAGCATGCCGACGGACACAAACACGTCGCAACGCTGGCTGATGTTACGATAGTCATCCTGCACAAACTTCAGTCGCGAGGGATCGAGATTGCGTTTTGCAGCCTCCTCGCGCGCGTACCTGACCTGCTCCTCCGAATTGTTGTATGCGGTTACCTTGACGCCATAGTGCTCGACCATGTGCATGGCGAGCGATCCCCAGCCGCAACCAGCTTCCACAACCTCCAGGCCCGGGCGCAACTTCAGCTTGCGGCACACGTGATCCAGCTTCGCCAACTGTGCCTGCTCCAGTGTCGCGTCCGCATTCTCGTAGTAGGCGCAGGTGTATACCATGCGCGGGTCGAGCCACAGGCGATAGAAGTCATTGCCGAGATCGTAGTGGTGATGCACATTTCTAAGCGCCCGCGACAGGGTATTGCGCTTCAGCGCCCAGAGCGCCGATCGCATTTTGTGTCGCAGGTAATGTCCCTGATTCATTTCAGTATGCGCACGCGTAATCTCGTCGGCGAACGCAAGCAGGTCGCCATGCACTTCGATAATTCCGCGGGAGTAGCATTCGCCGAAACCGACTGACGTCGACGTCAGCAATTCCGGAATCGCGCGCCGGTCGCGGAATTCAAGGCAAGCGACCGGGCGACCGTCGGCCAGATAGAATTCCTCGCCGTTCCACAGCTTTACGGAAACACGCGGGTTGCCCGCCCGCTGCATGAACCAGCGGATGATTCGACCTTCGAACCCGCTGCTGGCCATCTGTTGCCTGGCATCGATATCCATCATCAACACCTCACGTTACGAATTGCTTGTCCTGCGGTGCCTCCGATCAGTTCTTCGCCTGATCCGGCACACCGGGTTCATCTGCCCGCACGATGACCGAGAAGCCATCGAACTGATATTCGTAGTTACCGTCGCTTTCGGTGTAGTTCGTAGCACGCCCGGAGCGAATATCCTCGAATGCTGCACCCAGCGCAGTCATGTAGCTGCCGTCAACCACCGGCACGTTGTGTGAGGTCAACGCAGAATCGATGTTGCCGGCCAACCCGGCGAGCCTTGCGGCGGATCGCACGTAATCGTCAAAATTCGCTGCCGGAATATGTGTATACAAGGGCGCAAGATAGAACGTGTCTCCGGTGAAGAGCAGGCGGTTTTCCCGGTCGATCAGGCAGATCGAATCGGGTGCATGACCTGGTGTTTCGAGGATCTCCAGGCTGCGACCGCCAAGCTCTATGCGGTCACCTTCGGCAACAATCCTGCTGATGGAAAACGGATGACTGCGGTATGCCGCGGCATCGAATCCGGGTGGCAGGTCCTTCCACACCCAGCCTTCGCTGAGGAACTCAGCCACGTCTTCGGTCGAGCTACCCTGTGCACGTGCTTTTGTATAGTCGGTATCCAGTGCGTAAATTGTCTTGAACTGGTAGTTACCGCCAATATGATCGTAGTGCGTATGGGAATTCAGAACGATGACCGGCAGGCTGGTCAACTGATCGACGACGCGCCGCATGTCACCGATACCGAGTCCGGTATCGAACAATAACGCCTGCTCTTCGCCTTCGATCAGGAACGAGATCACTTCCTCGAACTGTCCCGGTTCGTAGATCGCAAAGATTCCGTCTGCAACGCGGTAGACCTCGAACCAGTCCACATCCTGGTCAATTTTTTCGAACGCGCTCCATTCCGGCCTGGGCAGCGCATTCCACCAGTTATCCGTACCCGAGCCGCGATTCTGTACCTGGGCAGCCTGGTCCGATTCCGGCGCAGACGTATTCGCAGGCCGTAAGCAGCCCGTTACCGTGAATACGCAAGCCAGCAGGAGAATTATGTGTTGCCGCTGCATTCCTAGTACCGCCTGCAGTCTGTAATAGTTGAGTTCACTTTAGCAGATTGCTGCAGTTCACCGGCAGTCTTGACATCCTGCGAACATTAGGTCACTTATAGGTTACATATGAAGCCCGAATCCATGGACAAAGTGTTCCAGGCATTGGCATCGAGCGTGCGACGCCAGATGCTGGACATCGTTCGAGTACAGCCCGGGTGCAGTGTCGGCGAAGTCGCCCGGCACTTCGACGTAACCCGGATCGCCGTGATGAAGCACCTTGCGGTACTCGAGCACGCGGGACTGCTGATTTCGGAAAAGAAAGGCCGTACGCGAGCGCTGTATTTCAACACCGTTCCTATCCAGATGATCCACGATCGCTGGAGCACGGAATTCAGTGCGCTGTGGGCAGGCAAGCTCACGGCGTTCAAATACCGCATGGAGCAATCCTCCTGAACGAACACCGAAAATGAGAAGGAAATTGTTAGCGTAAATCCATGCGCGAGTCAGCCATTCGCTGGTCACTGGCGAGCCATTCGCGGTAAGCTGATGCCGCCATGCTGCAGAATTTTGCAAAAAAGATCCTCAATATTTTTGGCTGGAATATGGTCGGTGAAATTCCGCCGATCGACAAAGCGGTATTCATCGCTGCCTATCACACGTCGAACTGGGACGGCTTCTGGCTCATCGTTTACAAATTTGCGCTGAATGTGGACGTGACATTCCTGGCCAAGCACACCCTCTTCTGGTGGCCGCTGGGGCCGTTCCTGAAAAGTCTGGGTGCGATACCGATTGACCGCGGTCACACGCACTCGACCGTGCAGCAGCTGGTCGAGTCCTTTCACACCAGGGATCATCTGTTTCTTGCACTGGCGCCGGAAGGCACGCGCAAATGGCAGCCGTACTGGAAGTCGGGGTTCTACCAAGTCGCAAAAAAGGCGGGTGTCCCTATCGTGTTGGTCTACATCGACTATCGGCAGAGAGAAATGGGAATCGGCATTACCATTCAGCCGAGCGACCGCGACAAGGACCTGCTGCTGATGCGCGAATTTTACCGCAAGGTCACGCCGAAACGCCCTGCGAACCAGGGGCCTGTCGCCTTCCCACCGGACTAGCGGCCCGTAACAGGCACGCTTGCGGCGAAGCGCCACGGCAAGGTGGCGGCAACGCCGCAATCAGGATCAATGTCGTGTCTTCAGGGCGTCCCGGATTTCGGTCAGCAATGCCACTTCCGCCGAGGGCTTGGCTGGCACCGCGGGTTTTGCTTCTTCCTTTTTCTTCATCTTGTTCATGGCCTTGATAACCATGAATATCGCGAACGCCACGATGGTGAAATCCAGGATCGTCTGGATGAACGCACCGTACTTGATGGTCGCCGCACTGGCGGCTTCGGCCGCTTTCAGCGTCGCATAATCGCCGCCGGATATATCGATGAACAGCTGGCTGAAATCGACCTTGCCCATGAGCAGGCCTATGGGAGGCATGATCACGTCATTAACCAGCGACGTCACGATTTTGCCAAATGACGCGCCGATGATAATGCCCACAGCCATGTCCAGGACGTTGCCCCGCATGGCGAATTCCTTGAATTCCTTAAGCACAGTTTTCCCCTTTTCTTTTTGGCAATTGATTTTTTTAGGCAATTGCTGATGAATTGCCGGTTACATGGTAATCAATTCATCCCGTGGCCGCTATTTCGGGGCGCGCCGGCTACTTTTCGCGGCCGGCAACGAAGGGTAATACCGCGTGTTTGCTGGTCGATTCTGCGACCGCATCGCACCAGGCCAGGAAGTCCGGCTCGGCCATAGGCCTCCCGAGGAAAAAGCCCTGTGCAAGGTCGCAACCGAATTCGTTCACCAGCAGCAACTGCTGTTCGGTCTCGATGCCCTCGGCGATGACCTGAAGCTGCATCGCTTTTCCAAGCGCGACGATGGCCTGAACGACGCGTTCGTTGGTTTTCGATTCCGTCAGGCGCTCGATAAAAGACTGGTCGATCTTGAGAGTCTGTACCGGAAGCTCCGCCAGATAGCTGAGGCTGGAATATCCAGTGCCAAAATCATCGATATGGAGGCCGACACCGAAGCGTGACAGGTCCTGCAGCACAGGGCGGGCGATCGCAAGATCTTCCAGCAAATCCGTCTCGGTAAGTTCAAGGTTTATGAGTCTGCGGTCGACTTTGTTTTGCTCGAGTATCGTCTGAATCAGCCCGACCAGGTCGTGGTTCCGAAGCTGGTGGGCAGACAGGTTGACGCTGACCGGGATGTCCCACCCGGATTCATCGCGCCAGCGGCGCACTGAGTCGCAGACGCGCTGCAGTATCGCTTCGAACAGAACATCGGAGATGCCCATTTCCTCGCTCAAGGGAATGAACTCCGCTGGCGGCAGTATGGTTCCATCAGGCCGCTGCCATCTGGCCAGCGCCTCGGCACCCGCCAGCCTTCCGGTCTTCAGGCAAAGTTGCGGTTGAAAATAGGTGATGATCTCGTCGTTCTCGATTGCCTGGCGCAGTTCAGTTTCCAGTTCAAACCGGTGCCGTGCAGTGCTTTGCATTTCATTGTGGTAGTAGGTGATACCGCTGTCGGGTCTGCGCATCGAGCGATGCAATGCGGCTTCCGCACAGCGGAAAACGGTTTTGGCATTCTGACCATGCGTTGGATACCAGGCAGCACCGATGGCCGCCTTGAGAAACAGATCGCGGCCATTGATCAGGAAGGGTTCCTCGACGGTGGTCTTGATACGCTCGACCAGCTCCTGCAATTCCGTGTTGTCCTTGATCCCTGGGATCAGGCAGGCGAACTCGTCAGCGCCGAAGCGGCTGATGGTCAATCCTGTACCGGAGCTCCGCTCGTCAAAGGTGCGTAGCAATCTTCGCCCGATGGCTTTGAGCAGCTCCGTTCCAGAGTCATAACCCATCGTTTCGTTCAGAAAACTGAATCGTTCGATGTCGAGCAGCACCAGCAGCGAATCTCTTGCGGCGCCGTCGCCTTCATGGATGATCCGGTCGAACTCGTCCGTAAGTCTCAGCCTGTTCGGTAACCCGGTCACAGGATCGTAGTAAGCCAGCTTGTGCAGCGCTTCGGTCCGCTCCCAGACGCGCTGTTCCAGCACGTCGTTCGCATGCCGCAGCGCCAGATCGGCGTGCCATTTTCCACAAAGCGCCGCAGCAAGCTGGCGGCACTCCACCGCGTGAAACGGCTTCTTGAAGAAGAATATTCGATCAGCCGGTGGAATTTCCTTGCCGAGATTCTCGGGCTCCGGACTCAGCGAACCTGTGACAATGACAACATTGATGTTGGGATCCAGCGCACGAATTCGTCTTGCGGCTTCGATGCCGTCAATTCCAGGCGGCATGCGAATATCGAGAAAAACAATGGAATACGGCTTGCCGGCCTTGACGGATTCCTCGACGGCCGCCACAGCGGCTTCGCCGCGATTTCGCGAGTGCACTTCGAATCTTGCGGCACCCCGTTCGTTGGTCTCGTCACCGAACAGGACTTTCTCCAGGTCGCTGAGCGTCGTGGTGGCATTCGCGGGCTCAAAGTCTTCACCCAGGCAACGCAGGTATTCGCCAATCAGCTGCACATCGTCATCGACGACGAGTACACGATTGCTGGATGTTTCGTCCGGAGTCACAACACTGCGCCTAGTGCGACCTGACCATTTGCACTACATCTTCAGCCAGCCGCATGAACGAGATCGGCTTGTTGAAATAGTGCAGCTTCATCGGTGGCGGCACACGCCGTTCAAGCTCTTCACGCGGAACGTCGGAGAAGCCGGTTACAAAAACAATCTCGATGTTCGGGTCCAGCTTGCGAATCTGGCTGCCCGCTTCGACGCCGTCGATACCGGGCGGCATTCGTACATCAAGAATGACAACATCGAACGGGTGACCATTGCGGGCCGCCTCGGTGGCGCACTTGATTGCGTCGTCGCCCTGGCTGCAGGAGACTATTTCGAATTGCGGTTCATCGACCATCTCGGTTTCCGGGTCGAACAGTTCGGCCGAGAGCAGGTCCAGCGCCTTCATGTAGTCTGTGGATTCCGGCTTGCTGAAAGCCTCCCGATAACAAGCGAGGATGCGCTCGTCGTCATCGGCAATCAGGATCCGAATACTGTTTTCGTGGTTTTCCGTGGTCACTGTCAGCCTCCCTGTGCCGCTGGCAACAGGACATGAAATTCCGCACCGTTTCCGGGCCCTGTACTCTCCGCAACTATTCGTCCGCCCATACCGGCGAGCGCATTCGCGCACCAATGCAATCCCAGGCCACTCATATGTCCTACTTTCGAAGAGTAGCCGCGCTGAAAGATTTTGTTGCTCGCCTGCGGGTCGAATCCGCAGCCAGTGTCACTAACGGTCACGCGAACCATCGGCTGATCGCCAATGGTTTCGGCCCGGGCCTGCAGCTGAATCCGACCGGAACCCGAGGGACATCGCTTGATCGCTTCGTAAGCATTGAGGATTACATTACCGAGTACCTGCAAGAGTCCTACGCGATGCGCTTTCACGCGATACCCAGACAGGCGTTTCGGAATGCTGATTTCGACATCCGGGTGATCCATTGTCGGCACGACCAGTACCGCTTCGTCGATCAATTCGGCAATGTCCAGATCCTCCATGACCGGAGGAACGTTGGCGTGCCGCTCCTGATCCTTAAGAATGGCTTCGACTTGCCGTGCCTGCCTCGATACGACGTCGAGTTCGCTGCCGGCCTCCCTGAAGTTATCCTTGATGTGGTTAAAGGCTGAATCGATGTACTGAATGAGTTTGTCCTTTCTATCTGGCTGACTTTCCGGGTTGCGCAACTCGCCGGTTACCTGGGTGATTCGCAAAGTATCCGTAACCTTGAAGTGCTTCGCGACCCGGTCCAGACCGTTGATCAGCGGCGTCATTGCGTTTCGGATGTTGTGCAGCACTTCAGCTGCAGTGTCGGCTTTGCCAGCCTTGAATGACTGATCGAGCAACAGGCGCCTTGCGTCATGGACCTCGGTGGTCATCTTGTCGAATTCTGTCGCCAAGGCACCGATTTCATCCGACCGCACGGAATTCATTTTCTGAGAAAGGTTGCCACTTTCACGAATTCGCGTGATGTGCTTGGCCAGACCTTCGAGCGGCAATACGATCGTGGTTCTCAGCAGCAACCAGGTAACCACCGCGACCACGATGCCGGCAAGCAAGAAGAAAAGCAGTGCAGCGTTGACAGTCTGGCTGCCAAGTGCTGAAACACTACGCGGCGTGCTCGCCGCAAGGACCAGTAGCGGCTCGTTGTACAGGTCGTTCAGGACACCAGTACTTGTAATCGTCTTGATTGTTGCTGTATGCAACATCGAATCGGCCCAATCGACACTGGGCGTATGCACGGTCAGCGAATCAACAGACGGACTTGGCGATACGACCGTCCAGCTCATCGTGACTTCGGTTCTCTCACTAAGTCGTTCCATTCTGCTGTTATCGAGAAATTGCGCCATGATCATCGTACCGGCGATCGGCCCTTCATTGAGGCTAGTCAAAATCGGCCGTGAACTGAACAACATCGGACCAAGATTCGTTCGCAACAGGCCAAGAACAGATCCGTTCAGACTCGTGTGTTGAATTAGTTGCTTGACCTGCTTCTCGTCACCATCGAATACACCCAGCACATCCGGCGACATCTTCGTCCCGGCTTGCAATACCTGGCCCCATAGCTCCTTTCCGTTTGCGTCAAAGATCAACAACAGATTCAGATTCAAATTGGGCAACGTGGGTCGGTCCAGATTGGACTTTTTGAAATCGGCATATTCGCCACGAGCATAGGTATAAGCATCGTCCCAGGACGCCCAGTCGAGGACAATTGCGTCTAGCATGTTGAGGTCCGAGTGGATGGCGCGTTCGGCACGAATCAGGTTTCGTGTTGCGTCATCGATCTCGAGCCGGTCGAAAGCCGGGCTCACGATGGCATTCAGGATCACGTAGGTCAGCAATACCAGTGTCGTCATGACGCCAAGCAGCGTCACGGACACTTTTTTCTGCAGCGACCACGAGGCCAAACCACTTAACATAAGGAGCCCAGGCAAACATAACCGGAACAACGCGGGGTCGAGTGTATGCAGCAGGACCGCGGCACGATGTGACCGAGTCCGCTATTACATTGGTATCTGTCAGTTTTTTGGCGCGCCGGCGCGCGGCGTCAGCGGCCGGACAAACTGAACGGTGCGGGATCGACGGCCGGTGCCCGTCCCTGCATGAGGTCAGCCAGCAATTCGGCCGAGCCCATGGCCATGCTCCAGCCCAGGTGACCATGACCGGTGTTCAGGAACAGCCCTTCGACCGGGGTACTGCCAATGATCGGTTTGCCGTCGGCACTCATGGGCCGCAGTCCGGCCCAGGGCAGTGCCTTTCGCCGGTCGATTCTTGCGTCGATCGACGGAAACAACGCGTGCAACAGGTCAAACAGGTTGTCGACCCTGACCTGGTCGATCTGTTTTCGGAAACCCGTGAACTCTGCGGTACCGACCAATCGGAGGCGGTGATCCAGCGGTGTGACGCCCGCGTGCATGCTGTCGTCCAGCACCGGGATGCGCGGCGTGCCGGCAATGCCGGAGACATCAATGGTGACGGAATATCCTTTCGCCGGTTGAACCGGGAGGGACAGGTCCAGCGACTTGAGAAGTTGCCGGCTGTACGGTCCAGCCGCTAGCACGATCCGGTCCGCAGCGATCAACTCATTGCCGACGCGCACGCCTGTGACCCGGCCATTCGCTTGCGCGATTTCGGTCACCTCCGTATCGAGCTCGATTGAGACTGCTGCGGCCCTCAATGCATCGGCCAGTGCGACACAGAATTTCTGCGCATCGCCGAATTCGTCGTCCCTGAAGTGCATGCCGGCAATCAGCTGGTGCCCGACCTCGGCGAGCGACGGTTCCAGTGCAACGATACCGGCGCTATCCAGCAGTGAGTAACGCATGCCCAATGCGGCCAT